>CANQJR010000060.1 GCA_947624275.1 uncultured Bacilli bacterium | reverse complement strand
ATAATTACATTTTAACTATATCATATTGCTTTTTATTTTTATTTATTTTTGTCTCACATCATTTACAATTATACATTTCTTTGAATCTCTAAAAATGAAATGCTATCATATCAATATGAGTATATGATATTGAACCGATATTAATTTCATCACATATTTTCAATAATTATTTAGATGTATTGGTGCTTTATGTGTTATAGTATAAATGGAGGAGATGTTATGTATACACCGTTATATATAAAGACTAATTATTCTCTTTTGTCCAGTTTAGTTACCATTGATAAAGTAATTGATCTGTGTAAGAGATATAACTTAAAAAGCGTCGCCATATGTGATGATGACATGACATCGACGATGGTTTTTTATAAAGCCTGTTTAAAAAATGGCATCAAGCCAATCATTGGACTAGACGTCAAATTAAATGATTCATCAATACTTTTATATGCCAAAGACTATGGGGGATATCAGAGTTTGATCAAATTGTCCACTCTTAAATATGATCACGATATAACTATTGATGATTTGAAAAAATATAATAGCGATTTGATCTGTCTTTTACCATTTGGATCGCACAATCTATTCGTCGAACTCAAAACGATTTATGATGATATCTATTTGGGATATCAAAATCGTGAGGAAGAAAGAGAAGTTTTAAAATATACAGCTAATGTCGTCTTTTTGAATAAAATCCTCTATCTATCTAGGGATGAATCTACTTATTTAAAATATTTATATATGATTAGAGATGGTAAGAACATCAGTGATGACATCGTCTATCCTACCGATGACAATTATTATTTGACTGATGAAGAAGTTTTAGAGAGATCAGATAATTTAGGTATCAATAATACCAATGTCATCGCTGACAAATGTCATTTCGAATTTGTTCAAAATGGTAACTTATTACCAATATACAAAGTGGAAAATGGCAATAGTTTTGACTATTTAAAAAATCTCAGCATTAAGGGATTGACTAGAAGATTGAACAATAGTGTTTCCGATGAGTATAAAGAGCGATTGTTGTATGAATTGAAGACGATTGATGAGATGGGCTTTTCCAATTATTTTTTAGTCGTTTATGACTTTATTAAATATGCGAAAAAAAGAGGAATATTGGTCGGTCCTGGTAGGGGAAGCGCTGGAGGCAGTTTAGTTGCCTATTCTTTGGGAATCACGGATATTGATCCCATTCACTACGATTTGTTGTTTGAACGTTTCTTAAATCCTGAGAGGGTTACTATGCCCGATATTGATACTGATTTTCCTGACATATATCGCGATGACGTCATCGATTACGTCAAAGAGAAGTATGGTGACAAAAAGGTCAGTGGCATTGTCACTTTTGGAACTTTGGGAGCTAGACAAGTCATTCGTGATGTCGGACGAGTTCTCAACGTTGAGACAAAAGACATCGATTATTTATGCAAGCGCATTCCAGCCTTTACTAAACAGAAATTGAAAGATTTTTACGCTAGTGATCGCGAATTCCACAACATGATCACCAGTGATGATAAACTGAGCCTATTGTATCGCATTTGTAACGTCATTGAAGGCTTTCCTAGACATACTTCGATGCATGCGGCAGGAATTGTCATGAGTGAACGTGAACTCGATGAAGTCATACCGCTCATCAAGAATAACGACATCTATTTAGCCGGTTTCACGATGGAACATTTAGAGGAATTAGGTCTTCTAAAAATGGATTTTTTGGGGTTGAAGAATCTCACGACCATCATGAACATCATCGATGATATCGAAAGAGGCGAGGGAATAAAAATTGATTTTTCTAACATTCCCTTTGATGAACCCAAAGCCTTAAAACTCTTTCAAGAAGCAGACACGAGTGGCATCTTTCAGTTTGAATCTGATGGCATGCGCAATTTTTTGCGCAAATTGAAACCCAATAGTCTCGATGACATCATCGCAGCCATTGCCCTTTTTAGACCAGGACCAGCGGTCAACATCGACTCTTATGTGAGACGTAAACATGGTGAAGAGAAAATTGAATATCTCGATCCGACTTTGAAACCCATTCTTGAAAGCACTTATGGCATCATCATTTATCAGGAACAGATCATGCAAATAGCTAATGCTTTCGCCGGTTTTTCTTTGGGAGAAGCCGATATTTTGCGACGCGCCATGAGCAAGAAGAAAAAAGAGATTCTAGAAGAAGAAGAGAAAAAATTTATCGATGGCTGCATCAAAAATGGTCATGATGAAAACATCAGTAAAAAAATTTATGATTTAATTTTAAATTTTGCCAATTATGGCTTTAATAAATCGCATTCAGTTGCTTATTCCATCATCGCTTATCGCATGGCTTATTTAAAGGCTAATTATCCCAAATATTTTTTCAGTAATCTCTTATCTTCTGTGATAGGTAGCGAGACTAAAACTAAAGAGTATATCGATGAGGCTCGAAGATTGAATATTAAAATCTTACCACCGAGCATCAAACTGAGTGGTGATAAATACACCGTCGAAAAAGAAGGAATCAGGTTTCCATTGGCCAATATTAAAAATGTTGGAGTCGTGACTTGTAATGACATCCTCTCAAGAAGAGATGGATATAAAGACATATATGATTGCATCAGTAAAATAGTCTCCAAAAATGTCAATAAGAAAGTCTTGGAAGCTCTAATCGATGCTTCTTGTTTTAAAGATTTCGGTTATAACATTCGCACTTTGAACGAAAACTTGGACAATTTAATCAATTATGCCAATCTCGCTAAAGATTTGGATGAGGAATTGATCTTAAAACCGGAAATCGAGTTGAAA
>CANQJR010000059.1 GCA_947624275.1 uncultured Bacilli bacterium | reverse complement strand
GGAGCTGCCCAAGCCATCATCAATAATAAAATTAAAGAAAAGAGACAAAAACCTCTCGGATTTGCTCCTGATGCTTCTAAAACTAAAGAAGAACAAGAAGAAAATGAGGTAGTTATAGAACCAGAAGATTTGTTGAAATTTGGACTTAAGGCTGAGTTATTACGCCGTTTTCCAGTCATCAAAGTAGTAAAAAATTTGAGTGAAAATCAATTGGTGACTATTTTGAGCGATTCGAAAATATCCAATTTCAATTTATATAAAAAGGCCTTTGAAGATGTCGATCACGTAAAATTGGTTTGTAATCGTCCCGTTCTTGAAGAAATGGCGAAGAAGGCCAAAGGTGAAAAAGCTGGTGCTAGTGGTCTAAAAAGAATTGTTGATGACACTTTTCAAGTTGCTGTTAGAAAGATACGTCTATTGAATGGTGATAATGGTAGATTAATTATTTCTAAACAAACAATTGATGATCCGACTAAGTTTAAATTATATCGCGTTAAGGGAAAAGAAAAGGAATTAGTTTATCCACCAACTAAAATGAAAAAATTGATGAAATAAAAAGAGGTAGAAAATGAATTATCAATTGATGCTGGATGAAATATTGAAAGAAAATGAGGACAAGTTGCCAACACTACTATTGCATAGTTGTTGTGCACCTTGTTCTTCTTATGTGTTGGAATACTTGACTAGTCATTTTAAAATTACGCTTCTCTTTTACAATCCCAATATTGTATCAAAAGAAGAGTATGATAAACGTTTAAATGAATTGAAAAAATTAGTTGAGCTCCTTCCACATACTAATGCCATTGACATAGTAGCTATCGACTATGATAATGGAGAATTCTATGAGATGGCCAAAGGGTTAGAGGATATTTTAGAAGGTGGAGAGCGCTGTTTTAAATGTTATCGTCTCCGTCTTGAACGTGCTGCTAAGTATGCACGTGAAAACGATTTTGATTATTTTACGACGACCTTATCAATCAGTCCCCATAAAAATGCTCAGAAATTGAATCAAATTGGCGAAGAATTGGCGGAAGAATATCAAGTATCTTATTTATATGCAGATTTTAAGAAGAGAAATGGTTATAAGCGCAGCATTGAACTATCTAAAAAATATGACTTATACCGTCAAGATTTTTGTGGATGCATCTATTCTCAAAGAGCGAGAAGAGGCGAATGATCGATGACGATTGAAAGAGTTGTTACAGGTCTATTAAAGGAAAATTGTTACATATTGAAAGATGATTGTCAAAAGGTCTGTCTAGTGGTTGACCCCGGCGATGATTTTTCAAAGATTAAAGAGAGCATAGGAGATTATGAAGTTTTAAAGATATTGTTAACTCACGACCATTTTGATCACGTTGGAGCCTTGGAAGAGATGAGAAGCGAATATGGTATCGACGTTTTGCGAAGAAAGAATGTTCAAGAAAAAGAGTATGTGATTGGTCCATTTAAATTTAGTGTCATATATACACCTGGACACTCACTCGATTCCGTGACCTTTTATTTTGAAAAAGATCATGCGATGTTCGTGGGCGATTTTCTATTTCGAGGTACGATAGGAAGAACGGACTTGGCTGGTGGCAATTATGCCATGATGTGCAACAGTCTCCATTTAATAAAAAAATATCCCGGGGAGACGATTCTCTATTGCGGACATGGTGAAGTGTCAACTTTGGAAGAAGAATTACAAAATAATCCATATTTTCTTAACTTAGAAAAAAGATGATGGTATAATTAGATGAGAAGTAGAGGGTGGTATTATGTATGTCGATCTAGTTGTCATTGTCATCTTATTGTTGGTAGTTATTTTTTGCTTTAGAAGATTTTCAAGTTTTGTCTATGCATTTGCGATTATTGATATCTTTTTGAGAATATTGAACTTTATTCAGAACAATGTTCCTGTTCCTGAGTTACAGGCCTTGATTGGTAAATATTTTCCCAATTCGATTGAAGCTGTCATCTGTTCCTATACTAGTGGCATCATCGAGACGATAATTTTGTGGGCCTATGTCATTGTTTATGCCATTTTCTTAGGATATATCGTTCGCATTTTTATACATAAGAAAAAATAAAAAAATGAAATTTTATTTGTATTGTGAAAATTTTGTGTTATAATACAAGTACATCAAGTGGAAGAAACCTTCCACTTTTTATATTGAAAATGGTGATGATATGGAAGAAAAATTGAAAGACATAATTGATGAAAAGATAAAAGCATTGGATTTATTTGTCGATTCCATCAAGTTGGAAAAAGAAAATGGTGACACTTTTTTGAGAATTGCATTGGATGCTGATTACGTCATCGATTTGGCCAAAGTGGTTATGGCTACACGTATCATCAATCCGATACTTGATGAAGAGGATTTAATTAGTGATGAATATACTTTAGATGTATATGCTAAATCAAAAGGAGATGTAATGGATGAATAGTAAAGAATTTATTAAAGCTGTAGACTTGATAGTTAAAGAGAAAGGAATAGATCGCGAGTTAGTGTTTGAAGCAATGGAACTTGCTCTAGCAACTGCCTATAAGAAAAATTTCGATTCTTTGACTAATTCTAAGATAATGATCAATCGTGATACAGGTGATATCAAAGTCTATTCTTATTTGACTGTCGTCGATGACGATACTGAAGATATCGATTTGGACTTGGAAATAAGTTTGAGCGATGCACGCAAAATTGATAAGACTTTAAACGTTGGTGATACGATTGATACTGAGGTGACGCCAAAAGATTTCGGAAGAGTTGCTGCTTCAACAGCTAAACAAGTAATCGTCCAAAAGATGCGTGAAGCAGAAAGAAATTCTATTGCTAATGAGTATGGCGATAAAAA
>CANQJR010000058.1 GCA_947624275.1 uncultured Bacilli bacterium | reverse complement strand
ATTACTCCTATTCTCGCCTCATTAAAATAACGATTTAAATCACGATTATCTATTTGACCTAAGAACTCTATATATTTATGATATTTTTTAGGCAATAAATTATAGATTTGCTGTTTTACATTTTCACCCTTATTATTTTCCATTGAATAATTGCCAATTAGTTGAAATTTGATATCATCATCTTTTAAATGATCAACTATTATTGGTATCGCTTTGACAAATACAAAAACGCCTTTTCGCTTTTCCAAACTTCCGCAAAATAATATTTTTTTGGATTGATGAGCATTGGGTAAAGGATAAAAGTCATTAATATTAGCTGGATTACCGACTATCTCTATTTTATTCATATCATCTACTTGATGATAATTTGGCATCAAATCTTTTAATATTTTGGAACAACATATTACTTTATCAGCATATTTTAGAACTAAATCTTCATTCTTTATAATCTCATTATGCAACTTTTTAGGAAGTTGTGTTCTGTTTAGATGTGACCAAATATTATAAGAAGTATGCAATTTTAAAACTACTGGAATATTTCTGTTTTTTAAAAATTCAACAATTTCTGCCGAAAACTCTGGTGTTTCAATTATATCTATGTGCTCGTCTTTATCAATTCTATTAATTATTCTTTTTACTTTTTTTCTATAATTATAATAAGTAGAAACAGTTTCTTCATTTCTAATCGTATGAATTCTAATTACATGAATATTGTCTTCATAGTACTCATAATCTTCTTTTTCCGTTCCACATATAACGGTCACCTTATTACCGAGTTTGACCAACTCTTTAGATAATAAATATTGATATGTTGCGATTCCCCCAAAACTTGTATCGTGCGGATATTCCACACCTACTAAACATATATGCATTATTTTATCTTCCTTTTTACCATATTTTTTTCTTTTATTATATTATTAGTTAACAAAAAATTGGAAACGATTTCATTGACTTGCATTATTGAATAAGAATCCGATATTAATGATAGACTACATATTTGATAAACTTTATCAAAATAGTTATTGTAATCGTTAATTGCATGTTCAATTCTTTCATTCAATTTAGTAATTTCTAATTTATTATCATTTCTAGCTATGATACAATCTCTAATATTACTAAAAGATAATAGGATAATCACTGTATTAGGATTTGTTTGATAAAAATTTAAAATATTTTTGTATGAAGTTAATAATAAAGTTGGATCATCATTGTCTAAATTATCCATATAACCATATTTATCTTTTTGCCCACTAGTGAAGAAAAAGAAATTATTATTCTTCATTTTTAAAAATTCTTCTTCACTCACATAATTATAATAAGTATCATCTATTCTTTTTGCGCGTGTTGTAAAACATATTGGCATATTTACATGGTAATTTTGGGTTAAATAATCAGCAATTGTACTTTTTCCAACGCCACTTGGACCAACGATAGCAATAATATCCTTGTTCATAATCCCCCACTTCACTTTTTTATTTATTGAAATTATTATAGTATTTATATTTAAAAATGTAAATTAAAAAGTAAAAAATTGGTGATAGCCATATTTTTCAATGGTTATCACCAAGAGTAATGAGATGATTGATGACCCAACAACCCAAAATAGTCGTCGGTTTTACTTCTGGAACAATAGTATTTGTTGAAGTAAAAGTCTTCTTACCTTTACCAACAACTGCCTTTGTCACTATTTCTTTAAAATTTGCCATATAATTCCTCCCATTCTAGTCTATGCAAAAGATATGAAAAAGTAACAATATACAATTTAATTTTTTTATTCTATCATGACGACATGACATCGAAAAACATCATTTTAAAAATTTTACTTTCAAGTCATTAAAATTTATATTATATTAAAAATAGGTGATATTTATGAATATTGGTTGTGACATAGTCGAGAATAAAAGACTGATTAATAAAAATCAAAGTTTTATCGATCTCGTATTGACTAAAAAAGAACAAGAACTGTTTGACCAAAAAGGAGAATCATTTCTATTCGGCAGATTTGCAGCTAAAGAAGCTATTATGAAAGCCCTTCCTCATACTAAAGAATACCATTTTTTAGATTTTGAAATATTAGTTAGTGAAGACGGAAGTCCTATTGTCACTGATCATGAAAATATAAAAGTTTCTATCTCTCATGAAAAAGAATATACAATAGCTGTTGCTTTAGTCCAAAATAAAAGTCCAGAATAAACTGGACTTTTTTAATCAATTTATTTTGTCATTGATGTATTTTTCTAACACTGTTTTTATCTCTTGAAAAATATTATTTAGATCCTCTAATAAATAGATGTATTCTTGATAGATTGGATAATTCTGTAGTTCCTCTAACAGCGTCTTCCTCTTCATCTCTAGCGATGAGATATCTTTTTTTAAAGATTCTAATTTAACCATCTCTTTTTGGAGGTCTTTAACTTCCGCAATTTTAGTCATTATTTCATCGTCTTGCTGCATCTTATCTTCGATGATCATAAATTTTTGATAAGATGACGAATTTTTGATGTATTCGACTATTTCAGATACTTTATCTAAAACTTGATCACTTAACGATTTTTCCATCTAAACTCCATGTCTTGGCATCAGTCACTTCCACCTCGACAATTTTTCCAATCAAATCTTCAGTACCAGCAAAATTGATGAGACGTTTCGTATCAGTGTATCCGAACAATTCATTTTTCTTCGCATTTTGTCCTTCGACTAAAACAGATACCTTTGAACCCAATAGTTTCTGATTGTTCTTTAAAAAATATTTATTGACAACTTCGTTCAATCTCTGAAGACGTTCTTCTTTGACTTCTTCTGGAACCTGATCTTTCAACATCGCAGCTGGCGTTTTTTCTCTTGGAGAATAGATGAAAGTATAAGCGTTATCGTATTGGCAATGTTCACAAAGATCTAAAGTATCTAAGAAGTCTTCTTCACTTTCACCAGGGAAACCGACGATGATGTCCGTTGAAATGCTGACTCGCGGAATTTTATTTCTAATCTTATCAAACAATTCTATGTAACTCTCTTTGGTGTAACGTCTACCCATCAACTTCAAAATGCGACTTGATCCCGATTGGACAGGTAGATGGACAAAAGGCATGATGTTTTCATACTTGGCAATGACATCGATCATTCCATCAGTGAAATCCCAAGGATGACTAGTCATGAAAAAGATTCTTTTAATATTTGTCTTGCTGACATCTTCTAATAAATTTTCCATCGTATAATCAATGTCTAAATCTTTACCA
>CANQJR010000057.1 GCA_947624275.1 uncultured Bacilli bacterium | reverse complement strand
GCGAGAAAGAGTTATTCGGTTTCTATTTGAGCGATTATCCGACGACTAGTTACAAGAGCCAGTTTAAAGTTGTCGATGTCAAAGATATCGATCATTATTTTAACGAGGTAGTCGATGTCATCATCCTCGTCGATCGCTGCAAGGAAATCACTACTAAAAAAGGTGATAAAATGGCTTTTGTCTTTGGAAGTGATGAAAGTGGCACTTTAGATTTAACTCTCTTCCCGACGACTTATGCGAAATACCAGTTAAAGAAAGGCAACATCGTCTTAGTGCGCGGTCGCGTGGAGAAACGCATCGACAAGTACCAATTAGTGGTGGATAAAATACGTTTTTTGAATAATTGAAAAAAGAGAAAAAGGAGAACAATTTTTTCTCTTTTTCTCTTTTATTTATCTTTAATTTTTTGTTTTATCATGTTATATTTATATTAGTTATTTAGAAGGTGATAGTATGAATATAGAGTTTGTGACGAATGATTATTTATTGGCGTGGTATTTATTATTCAAACCATCATTTTCAGAAGAACTTCAAAATTTAAAGGTTAAATTATATCAGAATTATAGTAAACAATACATGCTTTTAGAAAAAGAGAACATCGAAATATTAAAATATAATAATGATTTCATTCCTGATGACGACACTATTTATAATCTCGTTTTTGAAAGTGATGTCTTTCAAAAAATCAAGAGAGAGACGGATCATCATCGCCAATTTTTGATGAGGATATGGGATACTAATAACAAGAAGGTCAAAGACCTTTTAAAAACGATTTTGCGCTTCGAAATTAAAGATGCTTTTAAGATCATCGTCGTCCATCCCAAACTCGATACGATTGAATACATGCGCACCAATCCGAAAAAGAATATCTCTTGGGGAAAAGCTGATGATCAAGATGATGAGATCAGAACTTTGATGCGCATAATTTATACTTTGGTGAAATACGAATTGGGGTCTTTCCAAAAAGAGAATCGCGAAATCGTCTCATCCATTCTCGATTTGGCTATCACTAATGAGTTACAGACTTTAGTGACGGGAAGTAGTAAATATCAAGAGGGATTTAAAAATTTAAAATTGTTAAAGAGACAACTATATCCATATTTCTTGATGTATCTAGGAGCTGACCGCGAAGAACTAGTCAGTTATATGATGCGTGATAACATGCCTTTTGACATCGATAAATATCCCATTGAAAAAGAATTGCGCAAAGTGGATTTATATGGTTTTATTGATTTTTGTTGTAAAAATCAAAAATATATTATCAAACTGAACAATTTGGATAAAATTTAAAAAATATGGGGGTCTATTATGAAAAACGAAATAAAATTACTCTTAGAAAAACTTAATATAGATCCAGTCTATTTTAATGAATTAGAAAAGGCTTCAATTGAAAAAGTATTAGTATATGATGGTATTGATAAGATGAAGATCATTTTGAAAAACGATACTAATTTATCAATTGATCTATATCGTGAATTGACTAATTCATTAAAAAATTTTTTTGGTGGTAAAGACATATATCTATATGTAGACGTCATGAGAGTTAACAATGATTATTTCAAAGATTATTTTAATGAAATGGTTGACATCATCAAAAGGAAGAATCCCATCATTGAAATATTTACTGATCGTCTAATAAATAGAGATGAAAAATATTATGTCGAAGTAATCAATCGAGCTGAGGAAAGACAGGTTGAAAATTTTTTGAGTGATATGAATAATATCATGAAGATGTTCGGTTATGAATTGAACATCAAAACAGTTTTAAACGAAGCTAAACGTGATGATGTCGCTTCAGGAATCAAGAAAAATTTGGAAGTCGACGTCAAGAACTTCGTCGCTCCTGTCAACACAGTTAAAGAGGAAAAAAAGAAAAAATATGAAAGACGAGAAGTCGATGAAAACACCATCAAAGGGCGCGTCATCAAAGACGCTGTCACTTCGATCAAATCAATAGATAGAGAAATGGATGATGTAACGATTGAAGGACAAGTGTTTGGAAATGATACTTTTGAACCAGCTAGTAAAGAGTTCAAAATAATTATTTTGAAAATGACTGATTTCACTGATAGCATCACTTGTAAATTGTTCTTGCGAGATGATGAAGAATATCAAAATATCGTCAAGAAAGCTAAAGTTGGAACGTGGTTAAAGATTCATGGCAGTATCAAGATGGACAAATATTCCAACAACGAATTGGTGTTGAACATTCGCGATATCAATGCGGTCAATTACGATGTGGCCAAACGTCAAGACGATTCTCCTCGCAAGCGCGTTGAATTACACACTCATACTAAGATGAGTGATATGGATGGCGTTTGTGATGAAGTTGATTTGGTGCGTCAAGCGATGCAATGGAATCATCCTGGTATTGCGATAACTGACCACGACTGTTGTCAAGCTTTTCCTCACGTCTATAGTGAGGTCAACAAATATAATGCCACTTTGAATGCCCCATTGAAAGAGGCTAAAAAAAGAGTTAAATCATTGGAAGAACAATTGGAAAAGATTGTCGATGAGGATGAGAAAAGACAACTTCAACGACAATATGAACAGGCCTTGGCTGACTTGGCCAAAGAAGAGGAGAAGAAAAAAGACCATCCCGATTTCAAAGCTTTATATGGTACCGAATTAGAGATGAGTGAAAATTTTTTGAACATCGTCTACAACTGTCGTGATGAAAAGATCGATGATGTTACTTTTGTCATCGTCGATACTGAAACGACGGGGTTTAATGCTGGCTTGAGTGATTCAATGATTGAGATTGGTGCGGTTAAAGTGCGCAATGGCATCGTCCAAGAAGAGCGCTTTGACGAGTTGATCAATCCCGGTTGTCACATCGATGCGAGCATTACCAATTTGACGGGAATTAGTGATTATAAAGTAAAGGACGCTGATAATGAAGAAAACGTCATCAAGCGTTTTAAAGAATTCATTGGTGATGGAGTATTGGTTGCCCACAATGCCAAATTCGATAAATCGATGTTGGATATGGCTTACTATAAATACGGTTTAGGAAAAATGACCAATCCCATCGTCGACACTTTGATGTTATCGCGCGTCATCAATAAAGATTTGAAGAGACATAGCCTTTCAGCCTTGACCAAATTCTATAAAATCGAGATGGATGAAGAAATCGAAGAAGATGAAGATGATGGTGGAACAGCCGTGCAGGAAGATGATTCATTCAATAATGATTACAGCGGTGTGAAAACGATCACAGTCGATGGCAAAGTAGCGTATGAGAAGTCGACGGGCAATTCTTACCAAGTCGAATTTGAAGAAGAGACAGAAATCGATCTCGAAG
>CANQJR010000056.1 GCA_947624275.1 uncultured Bacilli bacterium | reverse complement strand
TACAATAAAAGTTCTTTTTTTCATTGTATCCCTCCTTTCTTTCTCAAGATTGGAGAACGACACTCACATCAAATGTTCCAATGAACATTGATTAATTTTTATTACTTCTCAATTATGATTTTGATATACTTGTCAAAATATATTTTATTTTTTTTGGGAAATTTAATAATCATATCAACATGGAAGACGATAATTAATAAAATTGAACTTACTAAAAGTATAATTCCTAATATCAAAAACTTCCTCGCTGATTCTAAAACCGATAATCTAAAAGTATATATTTTTTAAATAATCAACTTTTAATATGAAACTTTGATGGTTCTATGTCATAAAACATAGTGTAAAGAAAAACTGTTTTTATTAAATAGTTGTCTTTTTTTATGATTTGGTGTAATATATTAGTGTTTGTTTAAGGTGATGTAAATGATAAAAAGAATTTTAAAGTCTGTTCGTGAATATAAAGTTGCGACTATTTTAACTCCTATCTTTGTAAGTTTAGAAGTTATATTAGAGGTATTAATCCCCATATTGATGTCTAAAATCATTGATGATGGAATCAATAGAGGAAATATTGACGTAGTCTTTATCATTGGTGGCATTCTAGTCATAGCGGCCATTTTATCATTGATTTTTGGAGCGCTATCTGGACGTTTTGCGGCCGTTTCTTCAAGTGGTTTCGCGAAAAATTTACGCCATGATATGTACTATAAAGTTCAAGATTACTCTTTTTCTAATATTGAGAAATTTTCATCATCTAGTATCGTTACTAGATTGACGACTGATGTCAACAATGTTCAAATGGCCTATCAGATGATTACGAGAATTGCTGTTCGTGCACCCATGATGTTAATCTTTTCATTATTGATGGTGTTCATGGTCAATGTGCGCATTTCTTTGATCTTTGCAGTAGTCGCAGTCATTTTGGGAACTTTTTTAATCTATATAGCTAATCGCTCGCATCCTCTATTTGAGAGTGTCTTCAACACTTATGACGAGTTGAATAATGGTGTTCAAGAAAATGTTCGTGGCATTAGAGTAGTTAAAGCTTATGTTCAAGAAGAGACAGAAATTAAAAAATTTAATAGAGTGTCTGACAAAATTTACAACGATTTTATCAAGGCTGAAAAATTGGTGGCATTGAACAATCCAGCAATGCGTTTGTGCGTCTATACGACGATGATTTTAATTTCTTGGTTTGGGGCGCACTTCATCGTTGGGGGAACGATGACGACTGGAGAATTGACGAGTGTCTTCACTTATGCTGCGCAAATTCTCAACTCCCTAATGATGCTTTCAATGATCTATGTGATGTGTATCATCTCACTTCCATCGATCAAACGTATTTCAGAAATATTGCAAGAAGTTCCAGATATTCGCAATCCTAAAAAGAAAGTCAATGTCGTTAAAAATGGTTCTATTACTTTTCAAAAAGTTAATTTTAGTTATGTGAATGATGACGAAAAATTGAGTTTAAAAGATATCAATTTAAAGATAAAATCTGGTGAAGTAATCGGTATTATTGGTGGAATTGGTTCTAGTAAGAGTACTTTAGTCAATTTGATTCCTCGTCTATATGATGTCACCAGTGGTAGTGTCAAAGTAGGGGGAATCGATGTTCGCGATTACGACATCAAAACTCTCCGCGATTCCGTAGCTGTCGTTTTGCAAAAGAATGTTTTGTTCAGTGGAACGATTGCGGACAATTTGCGTTGGGGTAAAAAAGACGCCACTTTAGATGAGTTGAAAAAAGTTTGTGACATAGCTTGTTGTACGGAATTCATAGATAAGTTCAAAGACGGATATGATACTTATATCGATCAGGGGGGAACGAATGTCAGTGGTGGTCAAAAACAGCGACTTTGCATTGCTCGTGCTCTTTTGAAAAATCCGAAAATTCTCATTTTGGATGATTCGACTAGCGCTGTTGATACGCGAACAGATGCCCTCATTCGCAAGGCTTTTCGTGAATATTTACCTGAAGTCACTAAAATTATTATTGCTCAAAGAATTTCCAGCGTGGAAGATTGTGACCGCGTAATCGTGTTGGAAAATGGCGAAATTGATGCTTTTGATACACCTAAAAATCTTTTGAAAAACAACAAGATTTATCAGGAAGTATACAATTCACAAGTAAAAGGAAGTGATCAAGATGAATAAACGTCAAAAAATTGATAAAAATATTCTTTTGCGACTCATGAAATACTTAACGAATAACTTTAAAAAAGAATTGATCATCATCGTCGTATCCATCATTATCAGTTCTGTTTGTCACGTCTATGGTCAATTGTTTTTGCAGACGTTGATCGACGATTATATAACACCTCTGTTGAGTTCGGCTAATCCCGTCTATACGCCACTTTTAAAAGCAGTAGGCTTTATGGCAATCATTTATCTTGTGGGCGTTATCTGTACTTTCCTATATACGCGAATAATCGCCATCGTCAGTCAAGGCGTTTTAAAAATTATTAGGGACGACATGTTTTTGCACATGGAGACGTTACCAATCATGGTGATATCATGAGTTACTATATCAATGACACTGATACTTTGCGTGAAATGATTTCACAGAGCATTCCGAATGCCGTCATGAGCATCATCGTCATCGTTGCTGTCTTCGTATCGATGTTGAGCTTAAATGTCTTATTGACCTTTGTCATCGTCGTTGGGGTGGTATTGATGTTACGAGTTGCTAAAGTAGTTGGTTCTAAAGCCTCTAATTACTTCATTCTTCGTCAAAAGTCTGTAGCTAGTGTCAACGGCTACATCGAAGAGATGATCGATGGTCAAAAAGTTATCAAAGTCTTTACGCATGAGGATGAGGCCAAAAAGGAATTTGATCGTTTGAATGATGAACTCTTTGAAAATACTTCTAAAGCCAATACTTTTGCCAATATAATGATGCCAATAATGGGTAATATCGGTTATTTGTTATATGTTTTGATAGCTATTTTTGGAAGTTTGATGGCAATTAAGACAAATGCTTTGACAGTTGGAGCCATAGCTTCATTCTTGTTGTTGACGCGCAATTTTACTATGCAAGTAAACCAAATATCTCAACAATTCAATTCCGTTGCTTTGGCAATGGCTGGAGCTAAACGTATTTTTAGTTTGATCGACCAAAAAAGTGAGGAGAACGATGGTACGATTAGTCTCGTCTACGTCAATAAGAATGACGAGGGACAATTGGTCGAATCCAATACCTATACTGGAATGTGGGCTTGGAAAGATCAAGAACACGACACCCTTACGGAATTGCGAGGGGATGTCCGTCTAATCGATGTCGATTTCTCATATGTCAAAGGTAAAAAAGTTTTAAAAGATGTCAGTCTCTATGCAAAACCTGGTCAAAAAATTGCTTTTGTTGGCGCTACCGGAGCTGGAAAGACCACTATTACTAACTTGATCAATCGTTTTTATGACATTGATAAAGGTCAAATTTTGTACGATGGTATAGATATTAAAAAGATCAATAAAAACGATTTGCGCAAATCATTGGGTATGGTTTTACAAGAAGCCAATCTCTTCACGGGAACGATCATGGAAAATTTGCGTTATGGTCGTGAAAACGCTACTGATGCTGAATGCATCGAGGCAGCCAAACTCGCCAATGCAGATAAGTTTATTCGCAAGTTGCCCGATGGTTATAATACCGTCATCAAAGGCAATGGTTCCAGTTTGTCTCAAGGGCAACGTCAATTGTTAGCCATTGCTCGTTGTGCT
>CANQJR010000055.1 GCA_947624275.1 uncultured Bacilli bacterium | reverse complement strand
TACTCCGACTTTTCTGAAAATGTAGAGAATTATGTCGTAAACGTACCGGCAAATAATGACGATTATGCATTCTATTCAGAGTGCTATTACGGAGCTGGCCCAGCTGACTATAACTACTTTATACTCGGAAGCTATAAAAATTATTATGATGATGACACTTATTTAAATTACCTCGCCTCCCAAAAAGAAGCGATTAGACTGGCTAAAAAAATAATCATCGACAATGATATCAAATGTGATTTAGAACCGGTGAATTCCTATGTTTACACCAATAAAACATTGGGAATCAACACCATCAATAGCAATTATCGCATTTTAAAAAAATATGCCAACATCAAATTGAAAAAGCATTTGCCCATCCCATTGAAATGTGAGAGAGCTATTGAAGCAAATGATACTTTCGTCTTCCATCCCGTCAAATTTGTCCTATCTTTGACAAACATCATAAAAAATAAAATAAATATATATGAAAATACTAGAATTCTAGGAATTGATAAAGAAAATGATTTTTTCATTGCCCATACTAAAAATGGTCAAATCAGAGCTAAAAAAATAGTTCTAGCTTGTCATTATCCCTTTTTCATCAAACCCTATTATTTCCCCTTCCGCACGACTGTTGAAAAGTCTTTTTTGGTCGCTAGTGAAGTCGATAAGACACGCAGTTTTTCAGCCATCAATATCGATAGAGATGTCTTGTCAATTCGATATCACAAAAATTATAAAAACTATATGATCATCGCCAGTGAAAGTGCTTCTCTATCAAAGAACATAGATAACGTCAAAAAACGCGATGACATCATTTGGAAAATGCGTACTCTCTTCTCACCAAACATCAAGTATTGTTGGAGCAATCACGACATTCTAACGAGTGATGGCATCCCATTGATTGGGGAAATCGAACCCCATTTATATCTGGCAACCGGATATAACACTTGGGGAATGACTAATGGCATTCTAGCTGGGAAATTGATCAGTGATGCCCTTCAAAAACGTTATAATCCTTATTCAGAATTGTTCAATCCCTTGAAAGATGAAAAAGGAATACCGAGTTTGATCGGCTATAATATCAAAAATGGTTATTCGTTTCTGAATACTAAATTGATTAAGAATAAAAAATTTTATCATGACGATGTCCAAATAATAAATGAGAAAGGTATCGATTATGGCTTATACATAGATGAAAATAAAAAGATTCATAAAGTATATAATCAATGTCCACACATGAAATGCAGTTTAGCATTCAATTATCAGACGAAGACGTGGGATTGTCCTTGTCACGGTTCCAGTTTCGACATCGATGGCAATGTCATCTATGGGCCTAGTAAAGATGACATAAAAATAAGAGATAGTGATCAATTCACTACCTCATATAGATAAAAATTATGACCTAAATCCCCTATTTTATTATAATTTTTCTTAATAAAGTCCACTATTTTCGTATTGGTCTGATCATATTTGTTCAATTGTTTGACATCTTCGACAACGAATATGGCATCATCAATCTGTTCAATCCTCTTTTGGATTTTCTCATTGCCATCATAACCATTATTACCGTATAAAATTAAATCAAATTTATCTATTTTCATATTATTTTTCAATTTGTAATAATAGGCATTAGAAGAGATGAAATGCACTTCTCGTGGATAGTTTTGGTACTTTTCATAGATGGAACTGATCTCGTTCAAATACTCGCTTTCACTAGTCAAATAATAATTGCTGGCGCGATCAAAATTCATATTTTTAAAATAATTGAGCATATCGCGAGCATTGTTTACAAACATGAAGATCGTGGCGATGATGAAGAGAACATTGACCATTTTGAATGCTTTCTTGCCATGAGTTGAAAGCAAGATGAACACAGGGATAAAAGCTAATAGAAAATGATAGGCATCAAATAGCGGAACAGCCATTATTTGGAAACACAAAACGTACAACCATTTCTGTTCTTTAGTTCGGCTATAGAGATAGATCAATAATATTATTAATATTACATCGGCAAACAACCAAATAGTCATATTAGCGTTTTTATTGCCGAAATCTAAAATTCCTAAAATGGTACAATCTAAAAAATCGGTCAAAGCATTATTGAAAACTAGATAGAACAATAATAGTTGAACTGGTATTATGGCACTTTTAAAACGGCACCATATTTTTGGCCAATCACGGCTCAAAAGAGTTGGTATGATTAATACGGCTAAGTATTGTTTAGTCAAAATGGCTAAACCGAGAACCAAGCCTATTGTATAATCACTACTCTTTTTTTCTTCCAGGTAGAGAATTATCAAAAAGAGAAGTAAACTCAAGGCATTGTAGCCTCCCCCTCCAAAAAAGAGCAAGAAATAAAGTATGCCAAAAAGCGCATTTTCACCATGCATTTTAAAGATGAAATAAAAGATTGACGTCAATAAAAAACTGCTATAAAAATAATAAATGATCAACTTGTGACTAAATATTTTCATGATGAATGATAAGATCAGAGTCGAAAGTGGAAATTGAAGCATATTGAAATCGCGATATGGTATCATACCGGTTGCGATGTTGTAACTGAAACCATAATTCCAATAATTATCCATGATGAAATTATTAATAGTGATGAAATTGATCAAAAATAAAAAAAAGATTAAAAGATAAAAAATTATTTTTTTATGACTCAAGGATTTTAAAAGATTCATACAGCACCTCTATTGAGAATTATAACATAATTTTTTTTCTTTTTTTTAATAATCTTTTCAGTATTTTTTTATAAATAAAAGAAATCAAAAAAATGAATATCAATATTTTGATGGGAACTTCGAGTCGTTTAGTAATTCTTTCTATGACAGTCCAATTGTTTCCCAAGGCGTATCCCACATATACGAAGACAAATGTCCAAGGAATGCTGCCCATGATCGTATAGATGACGAATTTCCAAAATGATAGTCTAGCAATGCCGATGGGTAGTGAGATCAATGTCCTGATGATGGGAAAGTTGCGACCGATGCAAGAAGCTAGAAGGCCATAGCGATCAAACCAACTTTCACTTTTATCCACGTCTTCTTCTTTCATAAAAAAGTATTTGCCATATTTCTTAGAAAAGGCACTACCCCCTAAATAGCCCATGAAATAAATGACAATAGCGCAAAAGACACTACCGATTAAACCTGTAAAAAAAGCACCCCAAAAAGTAAAAATTTTGCGACTGGCTAAAATGCCACCTGTTGCCAAAATGAGTTCACTCGGAATGATGATGATGACCGCTTCTAAAACCATGCCTAAAAACATGCCAAGATAACCATAAGAATTGATTAGATCCAATACAAAATTGTCCATTTTTTCACCTATTTAATTATATTTATGAATATATTTATTATGAAATCATTTGACCTTATGAGAGCAATAGAATATAATTAAATAAGTCTAGGAGGTATATAATGACAGAGAATTTAGTCAACCTTTTCATCAATCTATTTGCGGGTATCACGGGTTCAGAATTGGGCAAATGCGTGACCATTTTCATCATCTCGATGTTACCAATCATTGAATTGCGTGGCGGTTTAATCGCAGCCGCTCTATTAAAAGTTTCTTTAGTCAAAGCATTCATCATTTGTTTCATTGGCAATATTTTACCAGTACCTTTCATTTTGTGGTTGATCCGAGCCCTACTAGATTGGATGCGCAATATCAATTTCTTCAAGAAATTAGTCAAGTGGTTGGACGACAAAGTTGATAGCAAAAAAGGACAAATCGAAAAATACGGTTTTTGGGGAGTGGTTCTCTTCGTGGGCATTCCACTACCAGGAACGGGAGCTTGGACCGGTTCGCTAATTGCGGCCATGTTGGACATGGATCGCAAAAAGGCTTTTTTAGCTGCCATCATCGGTGTCTTGATAGCAGGAGTGATTATGACTACCCTCTCCTATGGCCTTCCCCTTTTATTCAAATGACCAAAAGAAAAAAGCTTGTAAAAAAGCTTTTTCCTAAATTAAAATTTCAACCGCACCACAAGGTGCGGCTTTTTTGATAGAATAAAGGAGCCAAATCCCGGCAAG
>CANQJR010000054.1 GCA_947624275.1 uncultured Bacilli bacterium | reverse complement strand
GATTAGACATGTACCATTGATGAATTGATCATTTAGAAAAGTTGTTCCCGTCTCATCCTCTTTGACGATGAAGCGATTATTTTCATCAAAGACGTGATGGGGATTGCCATCATACTCTTTTTGACGATTATGAAAATAATTAGTCAAAAGAGTTCTTCGCGAATGAGCCATGACTGGGCAACCATATGCCAAAGCCATCAGTTTACTATCCGTTTTTTCTCTTATCTCATTTATTTCTTCAAGAGTTATTTCACTGGCCAAATAGTCATACTTAACTCCCAAATCATAATAATAATTACAAGTGTTATAATTGGTCACCATATGGGTCTGATTCCAAACCAAATCGATGTTTAAAGCATCTTTCTTTTTCAAATACAAAACGGCTAAATCATAAAAGAGAACACCACTAACTTTTAAAGCATCCAATTTTTTTAGACTCTCTTCGACGACTGGCAATTCATCATTAAAAAAGTTTTTGTTCATCGCTACAAAAAGGTCGATATCGGCATAATCATGACGCAATTGTTCTATTTGCTCAAGAGATAACGCCAATTCATAATTGGTTGACAAATCTTTCAAACCGACGATGATGCCAGAACAATCATTATTTAAATAGTCTCTTATCTGTTCAAGTTTTCTAGGTACAACAATTAATTTCATACTCCACCTCAAATACTTAAATGCATTATAACATAAAAAAAATATGATGTTAACTCTTACATCAATCTTTCACCTAACTACTTAGGAGTCGATACGGCAACGCCATCACCGACGTCATAAAAAGTCGTTTCATAATTTTCATTCTCTTCTAAGAAAGTGCGATACTCTTTGATCTTTCTAACCAATCCGCGCAAATTGCGACTTTTAATCGTTGCCTCATCTTTATCGACATAACCGTGAAATTTCATATTATCGGTGATGATGAAACCATGCGGTTTCAAAAAGCGAGCAAACTTTTCAAAAAATTTGCGATTTTGTCCTTTAGCAGCATCGATAAAAATCAAATCGTATTCCCCTGTGATGTTCGTCTCTAAAGCATCGTTGAACAAAAGCGTAATATTATTTTCCAAGTCGAATTTTTTGATGTTTTTAACGGCTTCTAAATAGCGTTCCTCATCGCGTTCAATGGTAACTATCTTGGCCTGGGGATTGGCAAGAGCCATAGAAATAGCTGAAAAACCGATGGCTGTTCCTATTTCCAATATGCTTTCGATAGAATTCTTGATGACAAAAGTCGTCAAAAAATCAATACCTTCATCGTTCATAATGGGAACATTATTCTCTTTAGCATAATCTTTTAATTCTTTTAACATAAAATAATTATTACCACTCATACCAAACACCTTTGTCTTTTAAATATTCTATCTTTTGCAAATGCTCTTGATAAGTCTTAGTAAAATATATGTTTCCATCCTTATCAGCTACAAAATAAAAAATAGATGAATCTTTAGTCGGATTTAAAACCGCCTTGATAGAACTTTCGCTGACGTTGGCTATTGGTCCAACGGGAAGTTTACCAGCCATCGCCGCAGGACGAGTATTATAGGCATTGACTTCATTTATTTCGGATTCGCGCAAATCTCGTTCATTCATATCAACTCGCGATGCATAATACGTCGTAGCATCACTTCCCAATTGCATTTTATTGTTTAGACGATTGTAGAAGACAGCTGCAATTCCTTGACGAGCTTTATCATCTTTACCTTCCAATTCGACGATTGATGCCAAAGTGAACAATTGATGAACGTCATAACTACTCTTTTGGAATTGCTCTTTATAACCATCGAGCACTTTCAACTGTTGATCTAACATCTTATTGAAAATTTCTTTGACAGTGACATTTCTATTTTTAAACTTATAAGTATTAGGAGCTAAATATCCCTCTAGAGAATAATAGATATCGTCATTTTTAATCGCATCAGTAAGGAACCAATACTTATCAATAATTTCTGTCAAATAGGCATCGTCTTTCAAAAGACTCATCACATCGTCTTCACTATTATTCGTATTTTTAGCAATGATACTCGCTACTTTACGCATGTTGATACCCTCTTGAAAAGTGATGGAAATTTCATCAGGATTATAACTGTTTCCCTCAACTAAGGAATCTATTATTTCTTTCAAAGACATACTTTTAGACAACTCATAAGTAGTGGCTTTCATATTGCCAACTTCATAAACTTTACAATAAAAATAGAAAAAATTAGCATTGTGTATCAAATCTTTTTCTTTTAAAATATTTCCTATTTGTTTTACTGAAGCACCACTAGGAATGACAACTTCAATTTTAGCCTTATCTTTTTTATCGACAGCCGTCAAATTATGATTGTACAAACAACAGACAGTGACAACTAAAGCAGCCATGACAAAAAAGAAAATCATCGCTATATTTCTCAACTTCTTCATAATTTCTTAATAAATGACGAGCATATTATTGCTCGTCAGTCCCTTCACTATTAGAACCTGTTTTCTTTCTTATTTCTTCTTGTAAAGTATTCAAAATTGTTTCGATTATCTTCCACTCTTGTTCTGTCTCGATTGGATCAAGTCTAGGACTTTCCTGTTTTGGATCATAAATTGATGCGAAAACTTGAATGTTTCCTGCTTCATCTTTAGTATTATCAGTATAGACGATATAACTCTTATTCGTCTCTTCAGAATCAAATGTGAATAAAATGTCACAAACGATCTCTCTTCCCTCTTCATTTATAACTTTAAAAGTATTATTTTCCATATTCTTTCTCCTTTATTTATTCTTATCTAAATATGATTGCAAAATGATGGTTGCTGCCATACTATCAATAACTTTTTTTCTTTTTTTTCGTGAAGTATCATTAGAGATGAGCACGTTCTCAGCTTGACGAGTCGTCAAACGTTCATCTTGTAAAAAGACAGGAATCTTGATTTCGTCTTCCAACATCTTTTTAAAAGCAAACGATAACTCACCTTTGGGACCGATTGAATTATTCATATTTTTTGGGAGTCCCAAAACAATAGCTTCGATTTTTTTATCTTGAACAATATCATATACTTCTCTAATCAAACGCTCATAATCTTCATCATGGTTAATTATTCCATAACTGGAAGCAATAATGCCCAAGGAATCACTCAAAGCGATACCGAGCGTCTTACTTCCCAAATCCAATCCCAAATAACGCATTAATCTCTCTTCATGTAATCCTTTAATAAAACTTCGACAATCTTATTGCGTTCAAGATTAGTTATTTTCTTGCGAGCTTCTTTATGTGAAGATATGTAACCGGGATCTCCACTCATTATGTAACCGATGAGCTGATTGATCGGATTATATCCCCTTTCTTCAAGAGCGAGATAGACATCGTTTAAAGTTTCTCGCACCAACTCATCTTCAAACTCTTCTACATTGTATACGGTTGTTGTGCTATCATTCATAAAATCACCTCAACTATCATATTATTATTCTAACATCTTTTCTTTTAGATATCAATAACCCAAAACAAAAAAGCCATATGGCTTTAAAAAGTGTGCTGCATCATCAAGTAGAATAAAAAGGCAAAAATGATTAGCGAAATAACTAGACCATTAAGGCGTTCTGAAGTTGAACTCTTATATTTTATTCCCAAGGCCATCGTCGTCATGACACCACCGATCAAACCACCGATATGAGCAAAATTATCAATGCCTGTGAACATGAAGCCAATGGCTAAATTGATGACGATTAGAGGAATGATTTGACTTTCCAACACGCCACCTAAATAGACGCGATAATGATATCCAAAATATAGCAATGCGCCCATCAATCCAAAAATGGCACCACTCGCACCAACGGCAGCAAAATTGTCATTGTGGAGGGCTACGGATAACATGTTACCCATTAGACCACTCAACAAATAGACTGATATGTATTTGCCACGTCCTAAGAAGCCTTCCAATTGCTTACCGATGATGTACAAAGCATACATGTTGAAAAAGAGATGTAAAAGATTGCCATGTAAAAACATTCCCGTTAATAGACGATAGAACTGCTTTCCCAAAACGATACCAATGTTCCAAACAGCTAAACTGTCGGTAAAGTTAGGAACGAATAATTGACCTAAGAAAAAAATGACATTTATGACGATTAACGCATAGGTCAAATAAGGCGTTTTTGGTTGAAAGACATCATTGACCATTTCAGCATCTCTTTTGTTTTTACGATTGATATCAGAAGTGATTTTGACGAATAGATGCATTCCCTCTTCGCTAAATTTTAATTTTTTGACGATGTCTGGGA
>CANQJR010000053.1 GCA_947624275.1 uncultured Bacilli bacterium | reverse complement strand
TTGACTATAAATGTGCTTATGATATAGAATTAAAATATAAATAAATGGTGCGGTTGAAATTTTAATAAAGAAAAAAGTTTGGAAAATACAAACTTTTTGTCATTTTTTCAATCGATATTCACCATTAGAAAAAATTAATTTTTTTTAATTAGCATCAACTTCGTTTTCATTAAGAGATAACGTCATCTTAGTTGCACAATAAATAGATGATTAAAATAGCGACTAAAATTTTACTCCAATGAACAAAAAGTTGACATTTTTTTAAATCGTGCGCAATTTTTCAATTTCTTTTTGCAATCTATCACGTTCACTACTACTTTGAGGAATTGTTTTTAAAAGTATCTCATCTTTTTGTAAAAGTTCTGAACAATATCGACAGAAAATAGAATTTCTTTTCATCAAAAGAATTGGTCCAAAAAATAGTTGCTCATCGCTATAATTTTTTTGACCTCTTTGAAATTTGATGACTGTATAATATTTTCCCTGGTCATAAATCATTTCTTCATCATCGATATAATAACCGATTTTATTCACGTAACGACGGACATCATAAAGAGAATTATGTGGAGAAACGACTATCGTTTTAATTGACAACAACATATCTTTACTGTTCTCTAGAATATCAATAATCGTATTGCCACCCATACCACTCATGACGATTGTATCTATGTCATCAGGCATTTTTTCAAGGCCATCTCCTAAGCTTAGAACAATTGATTTAGCTACTCCATACTTATCAATGTTTCGTCGAGCCATTTGTAAAGAATGGGGATTGATGTCAGAAGCGATAGCTTTAATATTTTTTTTATTCAGAACTAAAAAAATGTCCAATAACGCGTGATCGCACCCAACATCGATGACCTTGGAATCATCATCGACGAAAGATGCGATTAATTTTAATCTATTACTTATTTTCATCAGTCAATTAAAAAATCTTTCAATTTACGGGAACGTGATGGATGACGCAATTTGCGAAGAGCCTTAGCTTCAATTTGACGAATTCTTTCACGCGTTACACCAAAAATTTGTCCAACCTCTTCAAGAGTGCGACATTGACCATCATCTAGACCGAAGCGCAAGCGAAGAACTTTTTCTTCACGTTCCGTCAACGTTGACAAAACATCAGCTAGTTCTTTCTTCAACATCTTAACAGTCGCATATTCCTCAGGTGACATCGTTCTCTCATCTTTGATGAAATCACCCAAATGTGAATCATCTTCTTCACCAATTGGCGTCTCCAAAGAGACAGGATCTTGGGATATTTTATACACTTCACGAACCTTATCAACTGTGACACCAAGTTTTTTGGCCACTTCTTCTTCAGTTGGTTCACGATTTAACTCTTGAGTCAACTGTCTTTGAACGCGTGACAATTTATTAATAGTTTCAACCATGTGCACAGGAATGCGAATCGTCCTAGCTTGATCAGCTATAGCACGCGTAATTGCTTGACGAATCCACCAAGTGGCATAAGTTGAAAATTTATACCCTTTGGTCGGATCAAATTTATCGACTGCCTTCATTAGACCGATATTACCCTCTTGAATCAAATCGAGGAAAAGCATTCCACGACCGACATAGCGTTTAGCAATGCTGACAACGAGACGGAGATTGGATTCAGCTAACATCTTTTTGGCATATTCATCACCTTGCTCAGCCAAACGAGCATATTCAAATTCTTCATCAGTCGTAAGCAAATTGATACGACCTATCTCTTTTAAATACATCCTAACGGGATCATTTATCTTTATATCTTTAGTCAAAGTCAAATCTTCAACTATCAAATCATTGGGATCATCAATTTCATTAGAGTTATCTGCTGTCTCTGATATGACTTCAATATTATTCTCAACCAATAAATTGTACAAATCATCTAAGTAATCACTATCTACTTCTAGTCCTTTCAATTGACTAGCCAATTCTTCATACGTTATATAACCATTTTGTTTACCCTTTTGTAATAGTGTCTTCTTTCTCTCTTCGATGGTTTTGTTCTTATCGACCATTAGTTTCACTCCCCAATTCTCAACAATCTAATTCGTTCAGCTATTTCCGCTTTAGCAATCGGATCATTTTCTCTCTTTATCAATTCCTTTAGGCGTTTAATCTCTTGCCTCATATTGTATTCTTTGATGACTGCGATATAATCGTCAATAGCTCTGACATTAATTTCATCATCGTATTCAAAACTCATGATAAAATTATAGATTATCTTCAATTCTTCTTTATCCGTCAAATAAGTATAGAAATCAGCCATATTTATATTTCCATATTTGCGATAATAATAACATATTTCACTAGCCAAATATCGAAGTTCTTTAGTGATTAAATGCACATTTTCTTTTTCAAATTTTCTAATCACCCAAGAATCATTAAGCATGCTATATATCAAAACATAAGAAGCTTTGGTATACTTATCCATTGGTTTTTTTGAAACATTTTTTTTCTGAACTACTTCATCTTTATCAATTACTTGCTGGAATTCTAAATACTCACTTAAACGTTTTTCTAGGGTATTATAACTCAAATTTGTATCATTTGCAAGTTTTTTTAAAATTATTTCTCTCCTAATTTCATCTTTTATCGTACTGACTTCACGTACGACAGAATCGACATATTTTGCCATTTCAACATCACTGTTAAAATTGACACCTCTCTTTAAACAATTGATTTTAAAATCGCTATATCCCAAGGCCGCTTCAAGAAGGCCATCAAAGCGCTCTTTACCATATTTAATTATGAACTCGTCTGGATCATGTTCTTTTTTATCGCTCGGTAGACCGATAACGCGCACGTTTAAATTGAGTTTGGTCAACTGTTCACCAATATTTAAAATGGCTTGTTGTCCAGCATCATCACCATCAAGAGACAAATAGATATTATTAGACAACTTTTTGACTAAGTTCATCTGTTCATTCGTCATCGCCGTTCCCATTAGCGCAATGACATTTTTATAACCGATTTGACTCAATCTTATCGCATCCATAAAACCTTCGACTATGATGACAAATTTTAATTTTCGGCAATAGTCACGAGCAATGTGATAATTGTATAGACATTCACCTTTTTTAAAAATGACTGTCTCTTTAGTATTCATATATTTATTGGCATTGGAATCATCAAAAATGCGTCCGCTGAAACCGACTACACGGCCATTGATGTCATGTAGGGGAAACATGATGCGATTCATATAGATGTCATGATTGTTAGTAGCAAGACCTAAATCCTCTATTTCTTTCATACTATAATTTTTACTGAATAAAATATTTATCAAAGAATCATTCTTGCTGAGAGATAGACCAATTCCAAATTCTTTTATCAACTCATCGTCAATATGACGTGATTCCAAATATTTTTTAGCGCCATTTCCCTCTTTAGTATTGATGTTATTCTGATAAAATTTATTAGCGATGTCATACATCTCATAATAGCGATCATATTTAGTCGTCTTCGCATTAACTCTTATGCCACTGACTTCAACACCACTCTTTTCCCCCAGTATTTTGACGGCTTCTTTAAAATCGATATGTTCATAATCCATTAAGAAATTAAAAGCATTTCCACTAGCACCACAAGAAAAACACTTATATATCTGTTTTTCACGACTGACACTCATCGATGGATTAGTATCATTGTGAAAAGGACAAACTCCAAAAAAATTTTTACCCTTTTGAATAAGAGGAATATATTCGCCAATTAAATCGACGATATCAATCTTCTGTCTTATTTCATTAATGACATCTTGATTGTTCATAATATCCCTCCTTTATAATCTAATATTATACTATATATATCTTTTTTTTAAAATATATCAAAATAAAAAATTGGATAAATCTTTACCCAATTTTCTACATTAACTAATTACGCTTTTTGATCAGTATAATGCCAGCATTCTTTATATCCACAATAATATGAACTTGTACAACTATTATATTGTGAACAATAATCATTTTCCCAAGCACCACAAGTACTTGATAAATAACCTGAAGCTATACCACCTAGACCATTACAAGCATTGTTTTGACGATGCGTTTCGACATATCTATTACATTCCTTATCAGTGGTAGCTAGAATAACACTAGCAGCAAGTGTCGTTTCGCTCCTAGATCCACCAATTGGAGTACAATCTTCTACTTGTACACATCGATAACCAGTACATTTTTGATGCCAACTATAACAAGAACAACTCTGATTACGACAAGAGGCCGCACCGCAAAGGCTATGTTCACCATAAGATCTTATTTTGTACGTTTTAGAATCCGTAGTTGTAAGACCAGCTCCATTTGTACAAGTAAATGTTACTGTTTTTCCATCTTTTGAAGTAGGTCCATTCAAATTACTCATATTCGTAAATCCTG
>CANQJR010000052.1 GCA_947624275.1 uncultured Bacilli bacterium | reverse complement strand
ATGACCAACTTTAATATAATTGCTGAAACCTAAGTCGTGAGCATATGTGTAACATGCATTTTCACAGACATAACTGGCACGCGTCTTAGTCATGTCGCCTTCATTCTCATCAAAATTGCGATACAAATAATCGCTAACCAATAGATCTAGGATGGCATCACCTAAAAATTCCAATCTCTCATAGTCAGCTTTCAAATTGTTTTCATTGGCATATGATGAATGTGAAAAAGCTATCATGTATAATCGACTTTCATTGGGAACAACTCCTAATTTTTTAAACAATTCATCCATATCATCACCTTTTTCATTATATCTTAATTTCTCGCAAAAATAAATTCCTTTTATCTTTTTTATAAGCATTATTGAAAAAAATGACATTTGATAGTAAAATTATATGTGTATTATGTCTTAAAGGAGAATAAAAATGAAAAAAATACTTTTAATAATTACTTGTCTAACTTTTATCTTAATGGGAACGACGGGTTGCGTCAAAAGCGACAGTATGGAAGATATCCAAATCATCACTTCCTCATACCCAATTGAATATTTAGTAAGTTCTATATATGGTCAACACGCAACGATTGAAAATGTTTTTCCCGATGGAGAAAACATCGATGTGTACAAGTTCAACGATAAAGAATATACCAATTTCAGCAAATATGATTTGTTCGTATACAATGGAAAAAATAGTAGCGATATCGCTGTGGAATTGTTAAATCGCAACAATAATATATTGTTAATCGATTCCACTTTAGGTATGAAATATACATATGGCATTGAAGAGACGTGGATCGATCCTTCGAATTTATTGATGATGGCTAAGAACATCAAAAACGGTCTTGAAGAATACATCTCAAATAATCTTTTAAAAGATGAAATTGAAAAAAATTATGAAGATGTCAAAGTTCTTCTTTCCGAGTTAGATGCCAATATAAAAGTGACAGTTCAAAACGCTAATAAGAAGAAGATTGTCGTCACCAATAAATCTTTATCTTTCTTAGAAAAATATGGATTAGAAGTCATCGTTTTAGATGAGAACACACTCGATAAAACTTTTGAAGAAGTGAAAAAAGATATCCAAGATGGCAATGTCAAAAACATTTTTACTTTTGAAGAAGATAAAATAAGTAGCAATGTCGATAAGTTCATATCGTCAAATAGTGCTAAAAGAACTATTTTATATCGCTTGGATAGCATCGATGATGATCAGCGCAAAAATGGTGATAATTATATGTCCATTATGGAGGAAAATTTAGAGTTGCTCAAAAACGAAATATATAATTGATATACGAGGTGAACGTTATGAATGATAACAGACAAAACCGCAATCGCATAATTTCTTGGCTCTTTCCCAAACGTTATCGTGACAATAGAACAGCAACTGTTCCCGAAGTAAAACCGGTCAAAGAACTAACTCCACAACGTCCAAAGTCTCCTAGAAGAATTAAAAAAGGCAAAGAAAAAGAAGTAGAAAAAGCCGAGACTATAGAAGTAAAACCCGTTTTAGATGACAAGATTGAAGAAAGTGAAATCATTGATGATGTCAAAGAAGAACCCGTTATAGATACCCCAATCATCACTCCACTTTCTGATCAACCGATTAAGCCTATAAAACCACAACCATCACTATATGTAGATGAAAAGTTCATTGAAGAAATAAAAACACAGAATGAAAAAGGCCAAAAAGAACCACCTGTCGAAGAGCCAATTGAGGAAGAAAAAGAGACAAGAGAAGAAATCAGTGTGGATGAAGAACTTTCTCCAGTCGAACGTGAAGAAGAAATAGAAAATTATGAGACGAGTGAATTATTTCCGAAAACTGAAGAAATCGAAGAACTTGACGAAACAGAACTCACCAACGTTGATGGTTTGGAGTTGATCGAATTAGCAATCATCGAAGAGATAGACACCATTTTGAATAACGATCTAGAAGAATTGAACGACATAAAATATCAGTTAGATGTTTTGAGTGAACACGAGGAAGATGAAGTTCTTTTAGAAAACGTTGAAAAAATTGAAAGAGAGTTAAAAGAAGTCGTCGCCAGATTCGAAGAAGTCAAAAAGAAGTATGAGCATCTATATAAAAAGGCCGACCTTAAAATAACGGAAAAAGTCAACACGACTGGGATGAGTAATACCATTGCCACTTATATGGATGAAGTCAAGAATGGCCTTTTGGCGAACAATCCTTTCAAACAGATCGACACTATAGAAGAGTTTATAACTATAATCAATAACATCATTGAAATCGAACGTCAAAAAGAAATCGTCAATAAAAGTATCAATAATAAATTAATCGATTATGACATTCGCGATGAAGAATTCATCAAGTTGCAGGAAAGATATGCCAACATCAGTAAAATCAATGAGAGTATTGAAAAATATAACATTGAAGTCAATAATATCATCAATGATTTAAACACTAAAATTAACAATAGCGTCGACGTCAGTAAACGCATTGAAATAATCAACAGCATCGTTCCTGACGTCAATCAGATGATGAAGGCAACCATTCTCTTATCATCTTCGGAAATGATTCCTCCAACTCCAATCGGTTTTCTCTTCAAAGCATCACTATTCGTCACAGCTGCCCATATGATGGCGGAAGCATTCACTCCTAAAGAAGAACAAAAAGAGATAAAAACGATTAAAGTAAAAGACTATACTAATGATATCAATGTCAATAAGAGTAATCTTAAGACTACTCTAAACGATATCGATATCGCTTTCACAGAATTGAATTTGATGAAAGATACTTTTGAAAAGGAATTTAATAAATACAAAAATAAAATACCGGAGTACGATACCCTATTACAAAACGTCTTACGCATGGAGAAAGAATTGACGAGACAACAGAACATCATTTATGACTACAACAACAAATTTGATGAAGCTCTCGACTTGAATAATGAAAAAGTAAAAATATTGGAGAATGAATGAGATTTTTAAAGATCTCATTTTTAATTGAATGACGCATGATTATTTCACGAAAAATACACATATTTATGTATAATATACATTGGAGGTTTAACTATGAAAGTTTTGATTGTCGATGATGAAGAATTGATCAGAAATGTCATTAAAGAATACGCTATATTAGAAAATTATGAAGTCTTTGAAGCCAAAAATGGTCTTGAAGCCATCGATATTGTTGAAAATAACAATATCGACGTCATCGTTTTAGACATCATGATGCCAAAATTAGATGGATATTCCACTTATAAAGAGATCAAAAAAATTAAAAAAATTCCAACGATTATTCTATCGGCACGCAAAGATGAATATGACAAATTATTCGGCTTTGAATTGGGAATTGATGACTATTTAGAAAAACCTTTCTCACCAAAAGAGTTGATTGCCAGAATCAAAGCAGTGACGAGAAGAAGGGATTTAGATAATCGCTTTGTCTACCAGGATTTAGTGGTTGATTTCATGGGACATACCGCATCAATCAATGATGAGGAATTGAAATTGACTCCTAAAGAATATGACATATTGACATATTTTATCCAAAATAAAAACATCGCCATTTCGCGCGAGACGCTTTTGAATCAAATTTGGGGTTATGACTTTTTTGGTGATGATCGAACCATTGATACTCATATCAAAATGCTTAGAAATAATTTGGGAAAATATCGTGATCTGATCAAAACAGTTCGCGGTTTAGGATATAAGTTTGAAATTAAAGAATAATAGTCTAATCGTTCGCATTTGGACTTACTTAATCGTTTTTTCAATAATAATATTATTGTTCCTTTGGTTATTTCAAGTCATTTTCTTAAATAAATATTATGAGTATTATAAGACGAAATCCATCAAAAAAATTGCTGACCAAATAACTTCCAGTTATCAAAAAAATGATGATGATGCCTTTCTCGACAAACTGGAAGAAATAAGTATCGAAGAAGGCATCTGTATCGAATTTGCGACCAACGATGAATATTGGTACTATTCATCAAATATGAATCATTCTTGCCTAAATGACAAAAAGTTTCCTTCCGTCATTCAGAATAAAAAAGATTTCATCAATTCCCAAGATGAGACGACACTTCTGAAAATGAAATCTAATAACAATATTAATTCATTAGTCTACGGATTGAAATTGGACAATTCATACATCTTTTTAAATACTATTCTCGACCCCATTGATTCGACCATCATCATCTTGAAGAATCAATTGTTGTACGTGACGATTATCGTCATCATTTTAGCTTCGATCATTGCCTACTTCATTTCCAATCGTCTCTCGAAGCCCATCACGCGTCTCAACCGATCAGCTAAAGCGATTGCCGGTGGCGACTACCATGTCATCTTCCCCAATACGGATATCGCCGAAATAAACGAATTGTCCAACAGTCTAAATTATGCCTTGACTCAAAACCGTTTTTTTGCAAAATTTGAAATTTCATAATGTACATAGCCATTTTCTTCTAACTGATTTTTTGCATACCAGTACATTT
>CANQJR010000051.1 GCA_947624275.1 uncultured Bacilli bacterium | reverse complement strand
TAGTACCAATTAGATACAAGTCTTCTCCTTCAATCTTGTACATCATAGCTTGCATCTCTGGAAAAGACATGACTCCTTCGACAACACCAGCATGAATCATAAAAGGAGGAATGGCATAAGTGAAACCTTTATCGATCATATAGTCTCTAGCATAAGCAATCATCGCTTCGTGAAGGCGAGCGATATCGCCCATTAGATAATAGAAACCTTCCCCACTAGTACGACCTGCTGCTTCTTTGTCTAAACCATTGAACTTATCCAATATATCAGCGTGATATGGAATCTCATAATTGGGAACAACTGCTTCACCAAAGCGTTCAACTTCGACGTTTTCACTATCATCTCTACCGATTGGAACACTAGCATCAATAATATTAGGTATGACTAACATCTTACTTCTAACTTCTGTCCCAATCTCATTTTCACGTCTTTCCAAATCGACTAGTTTTTCATTTATATCTTTTACTTTTTCTTTCATTTGATTAGCTTCTTCTACTTTTTTATCACGCATTAAAGCACCAATAGAATTACTAATATTATTTCTTTCACTTCGTAAATTGTCACCCTCTAATTTGAGTTTTCGCTGTTCTTCATCCAAAGCGATTACTTCATCTACAAGTGGTAACTTTTCATCTTGAAATTTCTTTTTAATATTTTCTTTAACGACATCAGGATTCTCTCTGACAAATTTGATATCTAACATTTTTATTCATCCTTTCTTTTTCACAAATCGATATTTTTGATGGGTGCGATTATCGGATCGTTCACTTACATCCTCATCAGACAAAAACGAGGAAATGGGACGTACCCATATCTCTTGGGCATGTTCATAAACGACCATTGTCTCCAATGTTTCAGAGTTTTTAGCAAGCCCGATGACTCTCATCGTATCACCTTTAAAATGTTGCCACAAACTATCTTTTTCAACGACTTCATCGCGCATTAGAATCACCATCCCAACGTCTCTTTAACTTAACTAGTTGTGGAGCATATTTCTTTTGAAACCATTTCTGTTGTTCCAAAGAACACTTACTTAGTCGTGCGGGATCAAAGTTGTCAGACATGTCGGCAATTTTAAGTTCGATTGCTAAAGAGTTATCACTGGCAATAATTCGATCGATTTCCGCATCGTAATTTTTCAATTTTTCTTCTTGGGACAAACCTTTAGGATGATCTTCATGAGTTACCAATTTCAAAGCTTCAACAACTTCAAGAGGTACGCCAAAATCTACTAAATCTTCAAAAGTGACCAATGGTATGTCTTCAACTGTATCATGCAAAAGCCCCAACACTTTGCCATTTAGAGTAGTCATCTTTTGGGAGACTCTCTCCAAATGTCCCAAATATGGGTATCCTTCTTTGTCTCTCTTATCGCGAAATAAAACTGATACTAAGCGATGACACTTTTGATATAAGTCTGGATCACTTTTCAATTTTTTAAATGTCTCTTCATCGAAATAATTAAGTAAATTATTCATAAATTCCTCCTAAAAAAAGGATGATACCAAGGAGTGCAAAAGCACGGTACCATCCTCTAATTAACTCGCTTGGATAACGGCTTTAACCGAAAAGTATTAGTTTCACTCATGAGTAGATTTCAATATCATCACCATTCGTTTCCACCGACCACGAACTCTCTATATGTGATTAGATATTTACTTATCTCAATCAACGATTTATTAATAAATAATACCACAACTAATTTTAGAAGTAAATATTTATGATTAAGAAAATTCTTTCATCATATTGTCTATCTCTTTTTGTTCCTCTGAACTCAATTCATCAGATTCAATTTTTTGATCAAACCAGCTCGGCAATTTTTCCTGTTTGTCAGAAGATGGTTTGGTCGTCTTGCGATTAGTCGTCTTCTTCTTAATTCGCTCGTGTTCTTCTTCGGCCACTCTCATCGCTTCTTCAACGGTTTCAACTTTCAACCTACTCCATTGCGAAGCAACCGCATCAGCATAATTTTGAGTAAATTTTTGATTGTTGACCTTTAGAACATAAGAAATTAAAACGTTGATGACCCCAGCCTGAAGATGATAATTTTTCATCAAGTTTTCAATGATTTTGAGTTCGCGCAAACTCGGTTCACCATTTTTATATTTACTCTTCAAAAAGTCATATGGCGTAGTGTTCTCAAAATCGTAGATCAACTTGGCACGATTAGAATTGTCACCACGCGGCATTTTCAAATATTCAGGTTGCTTAGTATATACTAGAGTTGGAAGAGATCCACCCGATTCAAATTGATAAAAATTGCGACAATTGATACGAAGTTCATTTTTATCAATCATTCCCTTTTCATTCAAACTGTTGCGTACTAACATCTGCATATTTAAATCATCTATTCTATATATATAAGCCAAATTTTCGATGAGTTCTTTAGCACTGTCATTAAAACAACGCTCGTTGACCATATTTTTAGGGATGCCAGAAATGATCAAATTAAAATCGACGTGTTTATCCAATGTGATAGCTCCTTGATTTCTTTCAATGATGTCATCATTCTCATAATCCGTAACGCCATTGACACTTGAAAAGACGTGATTGAAACTGGCCGTGATATCTTCAAAATCTTTTAAATTGAGGCGAGGAACTCTGTAAAAATTGACAATTTTATCATATTCTTTTTTACCGATATTATTATATAAAACGATGTTTAAAATGGGATGATTCAAAAACTCAATTGCGGACATCGGTGAATATAAAACATAGACATAATTGTTGACATCGCCTTCTTTGACATAAGTCTTAAGAAGACCTGCAGCCTCTAATTTTTCACGGGCCACGATGATATTTTCCAACTTCAATTGCATTGTCGCCATCAAATGATGATGTGTCTCTTCATTTGACATGATCTCATGTTTCAACAAGTCATCAATCAATGTGAAATACAGACTCACTGCCGTATGACCAATAATGGGTTGGTATAACATCGTGACAATTCTTTTATCATTTTCAGTGATGATCGTTTTATTGACGACAATATACGTATCAGCTGGTAAAATGGTATTGGCCATCACAATCACTTCCTCTATATAATTATAAAAAATTATTTTTATTAAAACAAGATATTATCAGTTTAGAATTTTTTTTAACAACTATCATATTATATCAAAAAGAGAATTGCTTTAAAATCAATTCTCTTTACGCATTACATCCAATTTGACTTCGATGCCATTTAAATTATAATCTTCTACCAAGTCATCTTTGACAACAAAATTATCACAAAGTGTCTCCTTTTTGATGAAGTCTTCGTATTTGTCCAATACTTTTTGAAGTTCGTCATTGGCACTGTAGAAAATATCTATGCGATCGATGATATCAAAATCTTTATTCTTGCGCAATTGTTGAATCTTGCTGACGAGTTCACGAGCTATTCCTTCTTCAATCAAGTCAGGGGTCAACTTCGTATTCAAAATGATGAAATTGTTGTTTTCCATCGTGGCATTGAATCCTTCTTTAGAAGAGATTCTAATATCAACCATATCTTGAGTGATTTCGTATTCACCAAGTTTTACTCGTTCTCCACTTTCCAATTTGCTGATCTCAGCATTGGTCAAATTGCTCAATTCTTTAGCAAACGCTCCAACTTTTGGACCGAGAATTGGACCACAGACCTTAAAGTTCGGTTTAACTTCAAAATTCATGTATTCTGACAAATCTTGGACGAAAGAAACTTCTTTGACATTTAATTCTTCTTTGATCAAATCGACCAAATCAGAAATAGTCTTCTCATTCTTACCGTCTAAAATGACTTCACTGATCGGTTGACGAACCTTGATTTTGGCTTCTTCACGGGCATTTCTTCCAAGCGAGATCAATGCTCTTACCAAGTCCATACGCCTCTCGATCTTCTCATCGATCAAGTTTTCATCACATTTTGGATAGTCAGCCAAATGAACGCTCTCTTCATCAGTTAGATCAGTATAAATCTCATCAGTCGTAAATGGCACGATCGGCGCAGCCAATTTACATAGACCGATCAAGACTCTATAAGTCGTCTGATAAACGGCTTTTTTACTATTATCCAACTCACTAGCCCAGAATCTTCGTCTATTTCTTCTAATATACCAATTTGACAACTCTTCATTGACGAAATTGTTCAAATGTTTAACAGCGCGATTCAAATCGTATTCATCCATAGCCGAAGTGACATTTTGAACCAATTTATTATATTTGGACAATAGCCATTTATCTATTTCTTCCAAATCTTGATAATCGACGTGGAAATCGCGAGGATCTAAATTGTCCGTATTGGCATACATTTGGAAGAACGTATAAGTATTTTTCAAAGTATTGAAAAATTTAGAATTGATCTCTTTAATACCATCTTCATCAAATTTTAATGGCGTCCATACAGGCGAAGCATACAACATGTAAAATCTCGTCGCATCAGCACCATACTTTTCGAGAATGGTGAACGGTTCAACGGCATTACCTTTAGATTTGTGCATCTTTTGACCGTATTTATCCAATAACAAATCGTTAACTAGGACATTTTTATATGGTGAACATCCCTTGACAAAAGTCGAGATGACGAGTAATGAATAGAACCATCCACGCGTTTGATCGATTCCTTCAGAGATGAAATCAGCTGGGAATTGTGTATCAAATAACTCTTTATTCTCAAATGGATAATGGTATTGAGCAAAAGGCATTGCTCCACTGTCAAACCAGCAATCCATGACTTCTTTAACACGGCTCATCTCTTTGCCACACTTTGGACATTTGATGTGGACATCATCGACGTAAGGACGATGCAAATCAATCGTCTCATCTATCTTTTCAATTGCTTTAGAGACTAATTCTTCACGCGAACCAATCATTTCATCATGACCACAACTACATCTCCAAAGAGGAATTGGCGTTCCCCAATAACGATTGCGGGAAAAAGCCCAGTCGTTCAAATTTTCCAACCAATTGCCAAAACGTTTTTCTCCGACGTAATCAGGATACCAATTGACCTTATTGTTCTCTTCAATTATCTTATCTTTTAAGGCCGTAACTTTGATGTACAAACTAGGTTTTGAATAGTAGACAAGTGGTGT
>CANQJR010000050.1 GCA_947624275.1 uncultured Bacilli bacterium | reverse complement strand
AAGTGTCATCATCATAATAATTTTTGATTTTATTCAATACATCTCCTTGGAGATAGGTCAGTTTACCCGTCGATTTAGCCGTCGTTCCCTGACATATTTTATTGGCTTCTACTAAAACGATTTTCTCCTCGTCATCGCTTAAAAAGTAGGCGGTACTAATTCCCGTAATGCCACCACCGATGATCAAAACATCACATTCGATATTCTCTTTTAACTGCGGAAATTTGTTTTTCATCACATTCACATCATCTAACCATATCGATCTATCTTTCATAATATCACCATTACATTGTGTGTCGCCAATCGGAATAATATTCAAAAAAAAAGACTATTTGTCATTCTTGTCTCTCTAAGATACTGAAGTATTCATCAACATATATCTCTTGAAAACGATTATCTTTTTTCAACAATTTCATGACATCACTATCTTTGTATAGTAAGACATGCGTTATGTCATAATAATCAAAAATCTCTTCATAATTGAGGTTTTTAATCACTTCGACATAGTCATTAAAGATATCTCTTTCTCTTCGATTAAAAGGTCTAGTGTATAGATCGGAGCGTGAATCGATGAAAACTTTGACGTCGTTGTACAATAGATAACTGCCAAAGTCATAGCCATTAAAAAGGTTAACATCGCGTCCTTTCAACTCCTTTTTTAAATATTCTGTCGCATCGACGGGATACAATTTCTCGGAGATATACTGATCATTACTATTATTCACGTAACATAGGCCTACTCCTATAATCATAAAACAGATAAAGATGGTCAAAAGTTCACTGCGGCGGTGGAAAATATTATCCAATTTTTCTTTTAAACTTTTGGTCATTTTGCCATTTATCTTTCCCAAATAATTGCTGACGACGAAAGAACCGATTATTAATAAATAGGCGAAACTCCTAATCGATGTCAAACTCATGAAGACTAGACCTATGAAGAGGAAGAAGTCATCTAGTGATATTTTTTGATCGGTCAAAATGAATAATAAAATGAAACAAAAGATGTATTGAAAAAAGGAAAAGCCATTAGCGATAGTCGTGTTTTGATATTCTGAAATTATTCCTAAAGTGTCACCAGCAAACTGTTTAAAAATGTAGGTATAAGCCGTCAAACCCAAAGGTGTTAATAACCCCATCAACAAGCATAGACCGATTATTGGGAATAATTTAGGAGCATTTTGGTAAGTCTTACCTTCGAGGCGACCAATTGCAAAATCCTTTTTATTTTTTTTGATTCTTTTCACCAGTAACGTTAAATAATGACTCGCAATACTAGGCAAGAATAAGATGAAGAAGAAAATCCAAGTTGCTAGATGGACATTGACTAATATGAGAGATAACAAAACGATGGCGAAAGCATCTCTTTTATCTCCAGTTTCTAAAAACTTATCTATGAAATATTTTTCAAGAATGAAGATGATAAAACTGATCAATTGTGCACGCGTTACGATGAATGGCATGAGAAAACCGAGTGTCAATATAGTCAGTACGAAAGAGAAGAGATAATTGTTGCTTCTCCTTTTAGAGATGAAATAGATCATCATGCCAATAAAGCTGTAGAAAACAATGTTTGAGATGTAGAGAAGACGAAAACGACCCACTTTGAATAAGAGACTTATGAAAACGTCGTATAACCAATGGGGATAAGTGTAGGGCAGATTGCCAATCCAAGAGAAATGGTCGAGCATATCAATTCCGTTTTCCATTATTAAGTTTCCCACTTTAATCGTGTAAAAAGTATCATTAGTAACTCTTAACGACGTAAAACCAATACATATAAATATGATAGACATTATGGCAACTACATCAAATTTTTTGTTTTTATTCATCATCAACACCTTATCAAAATTATATCAAAATTGACATGTATCTTCAATTGTGAAAAATAAATATCTTGTATTTATTCCAATTTGTGATATAATGGTAAAAGTTTGTGTAGGAAGTGGATGTTTATGGAAAAGAGAAATATTGCGATTATAGCGCATGTCGACCATGGTAAGACAACTTTGGTTGATGAAATATTAAAATCGAGTGGTACATTCAGAGAAAATGAGGATTTGTCCAACGCTACAATGGATTCCAATGCTTTGGAAAAAGAGCGTGGAATAACTATTTTGGCGAAGACGACTGCGATCAATTACAACGGTTATCGCATCAACATTTTGGATACGCCAGGTCATGCCGATTTCGGTGGAGAAGTGGAGCGCATCATGAATATGGTTGATGGTGTTTTACTAGTGGTCGATGCTTATGAAGGAACGATGCCCCAAACTAGATTTGTCTTAAAAAAAGCTCTTGAAGCCAATACTAAACCGATTGTCGTCATCAATAAAGTTGATAAAGATAGTGCTAGATGTAGTGAAGTAGTGGATGAAGTTTTAGATTTGTTCATCGAATTGGGCGCAACCGAGGAGCAATTAGATTTTCCAGTCGTTTATGCTTCAGCTATTAATGGTACCAGCAGTTTGAGTGAAGATTTGAATACGCAGACTCCAGGTTTTACTGAATTGTTGGATTTGATCATTTCAGAGATACCTGCACCATCTGGTGATAGTAGTGCTGATTTGCAATTTCAACCAGCGCTATTAGATTACAATGACTATGTTGGAAGAATTGGAATTGGTCGCGTTCATAATGGTAAAATCAAAGTTGGTCAAATGGTTTCGTGCCATCGCTTAGACGGTTCTATCAAACAATTTCGCGTTCAAAAATTATTCGGTTATCTAGGTCTCAAAAGAATCGAGATAGAAGAAGCCGAGGCTGGCGATATCTGTGCAGTAGCGGGACTTCCTGATCTATCTGTCGGTGAGACACTATGTGAGGTTGGCAAGGATAAGCCATTGCCAATATTGCACATCGATGAACCGACCCTTCAAATGACTATTGGGACTAATTCTTCCCCTTTTTGTGGTAAAGATGGAACTCTTCTCACGGCTAGAAAAATTGAAGAACGTCTAAATAAAGAAACGCAACGCGATGTCAGCTTGCGAGTTAGTCCTAACGATAGTGAGAGTTGGATTGTCTCAGGACGCGGTGAACTCCACTTGGGTATCCTAATCGAAAACATGCGTCGTGAAGGTTTTGAAATAGAAGTTTCTAAACCGGCAGTCATCATCAAAGAAGTCAATGGTCAAAAGATGGAACCATATGAAGAGTTGCAGATCGAATGCCCAGATGACACGGTGGGGACCGTTATCGAACAGTTGGGATTGCGTGGCGCTATCATGGACAATATGACTTCAGCTAATGGACAGACGAGACTTCTCTATACTATTCCTTCTCGTGGATTGATTGGGTTTACGACTGATTTCATGACGATGACTAAAGGTTATGGAATCATCAATCACAGTTTTAAAGAATATCGTCCAATGGCCAGCGTCGAAATAGGCGAGAGAAAATTGGGAGTTTTAGTTTCGATGGAAAATGGTAAGACGACCGCATATGCCCTAGGTGCTTTGGAAGACCGTGGAGTCATGTTCGTCGAACCTGGTGTCGAAGTTTATGAAGGGATGATTGTTGGTGAACATACTCGTGAAAACGATTTAGCTGTCAACGCCGTTCGCGGTAAGAATTTGACTAACGTCCGTGCTGCTGGTAGCGATCACACAGTCGTTTTGAAACGACCTCGACCAATCACTTTGGAATATGCTCTCGATTATATTAATTCGGATGAATTAGTTGAGGTTACACCTCATCATATCAGACTTCGCAAAAGAATATTGAATACAGAATTGAGAAAGAAATTTGATGCCAAAAAGTAATTTCTTTCTTTTTTTTGATATATTTGTTATAATTGATATAGATAAGGAGATAATCGAATGATAAAAAAAAGAAATTCTAAAGAAGAATTGCCCAAAATAGGATTGAATAGATATTTGTCACTCATTGGCATATTCATCATCATGTTATTATTAGTGGTCGGATTGCAAAGATGGTATGTATCATATCAAGATTATGAGAACAAAAAACCCCTTTTAAAAGACAAGATAAGTGAAGTTATGCCTAAAGAACTCGATAGTTATTTAATGGAAAATGATGATGCCATTTTGTACATCCAATCAAATGAGGATGCAACTTCCCGTGACATTGCGGCTGATTTAGTCGATCTCGTCAAAAAGAGGGATATCATGAACCGCATTGTCTATCTAAATGTGGACGCCAATGATCACACTTTTATCGAAGAGTTTAATAAAAAGTACATTGAAGATAAAAACCTTAATAGTTATCCAGCCTTTATTCTTTTTGAAGATGGAAAAGTTTTGGCTTATGTTGCTAATACTGAAAGACAAGCATTGCGCATCGGTGACATAGAACAATTACTAGACCAATATGAGATAGAAGAATAACATGATAAACATTGTTTTATACGAACCTGAAATACCTGGAAATACGGGTAATATCATGCGCACTTGTGTTGCAACTGATTCCAAACTCCATTTGATTGAGCCACTTGGCTTTCGACTAGATGAGAACAGTATCAGAAGAAGTGGCGTTAATTATATTGATAAATTGGATTATCAAGTTTATAAGAATTGGAATGACTTCAAAGAAAAAAATCATGGAACTTTTTATTATTTTACTAGATATGGTCATAAACCTCATACCAGTTTTGACTATTCTGATACCGAGGAAGACATCTATTTGATCTTTGGTAAAGAATCGACAGGAATTCCTAAGGAGATACTTCGCGATGACTTAGAACATTGTATGCGCATCCCCATGACGAAAAACGTCCGCGCTTTGAACTTGGCCAATTGTGTTGCCATCGTCGTCTATGAAGTTTTGCGTCAACAGGACTATCGCGATTTGCTTCGTGAAGAACCACATAAAGATAAAGATTATCTAATTAAAGATTAAAAAAATCATTGACAAAAACTGACTAATACAATATACTTTTATTTGTCAGTTGATTTATGGGGCATTAGCTCAGCTGGGAGAGCGCCACGTTTGCACCGTGGAGGTCAGGAGTTCGATCCTCCTATGCTCCACCATATTGTTATTAAACCCTTATTTTATAAGGGTTTTATTATTGCTTTTAATGATTACCTCTTAATTACTTCTTAAAATTTTATATTTTAAAAAAATGTTGTCATACACAATAATACAAACTAGTGAATAAACATACACAAAAAACACTTGTTTAAATATTCAAAATGTCCTCCTATGCTCCACTATATTGATACCAAACTCGGAAAAGTCGAGTAGAAATAGATAACGCACTTGATAAAAGTGCGTTTTTATGTTACTATGTATTTGTCAAGGAAACTTGCATAAAATAAAAAGGGAAGACTTAACTTTGCCGAGTTGAGTACTTGCCCTTAAG
>CANQJR010000049.1 GCA_947624275.1 uncultured Bacilli bacterium | reverse complement strand
TCAATAGCTCAGTTGGTTAGAGCACCTGACTGTTAATCAGGGGGTCCTAGGTTCAAGTCCTAGTTGAGGCGCCATTTGTAAATAATCATTACTATCGGTAATGATTTTTTTAATAATGTTAATAAAAATGTTTACTTTACATAGATTTAAATATGAGAGTATTCTAAAAAAATAAAAAATATGTTAAGATAATAATAGAGTATTATAGAGGTGATAATATGGAAGAAAAGAAAAAAGTTACTACTACTAAAAAGAAAGCACCTGCTAAAAAGAAAACAACTAATCGTATTAGTAAAAAGACTGAACAAGTCATCAAGAGCAAAGAAGTTGAACATAGACGTGCTCAGAGCGAAAAGACTAGTGAAGTAAAATTAAAGGAAGAAGTCATCAAAGAAGATAAGGTTGAGAAAAAAGAAAAACAAGCGACTACTTTCAATCTATTTGAAGTCATCATCATAATGTTGATAACTGCTTTTTTTGGTATCGTAGTTGGCAGTTGTGTCACCTATTTTAAAGATAATGTAATCGATAATAATAACATACCAAAAGATTTGCGTGAATTCGTCGAAGTTTATTATGATCTTTCTAATGACTATTATAAGAGCCAAGACCTCGATAAAAAGGAATTGTTAGACGCTGGTATTGATGGCATGCTCAAATATTTGGATGATCAATATTCTGTGTACATCGAAAAAGAAAACACTGATGCCATAAATGAGGAACTTGAAGGTGAGTTCTTCGGTATGGGTGCTACTATTACAGTTGATGATCAACATCAAATTTATATCGTTGAAATATTAAAGGATACTCCAGCTGAAAAGCTCGGATTCTTGCCAGGTGATTACATCGTCAAGGTCGGTGATGAAGTCGTTTCTGATTACACTGTTGACCAAGTGGTGAAGATGGAACTAAAGTAGATGTGACGATTTTGCGCAATGGTGAACAAAAAGTCATTACTTTAGTTCGTGGAAAAGTCGTTTTGCAATCCGTTTGTTACAATATGATTGAAAACACTAAAATTGGTTATATCGATATCAGTATTTTTGCTGAAAACACTGATGAACAATTCAAAGAGGCCGTTGAAGAACTAAAAAAACAGGGGGCTGAGTCAATCATTATCGATGTAAGAGATAATTCTGGAGGATATATAACGACAGCTAAAGAAATCGCATCTCTTTTCTTGCAAAAAGGATCTACCATTTATCAGTTGGCTAGTAAGGGAACTGTTGAAAAGATCAAAAATGAAAAAGATCCACTTTATAATTTCGACATAGCTGTGTTATCAAATAGTGGTAGTGCTTCTGCAGCTGAAATGTTGACAGCCGCATTGAATGACAATCTTGGATCACCTATTGTTGGAATTAGAAGTTTTGGAAAAGGAACGATTCAAGATGTTAGAAAATTGTCCAGCGGTGCGATGATAAAATATACTACGCAAGAGTGGTACACTCCAAATGGTAATAAAGTAAACGGTTCTGGAATAGAGCCAACTTATAAAGTTGAACAAGCTGATTCTTATTATGCCAATCCTACTAATGATACTGATGTTCAATTGCAAAAAGCTATAGAAATTTTAAAAAAATAGTAAAAAAATATATAAAAAAGAATATTAATTAATGAATTTGTATTTTGAATATATCCTGATATTTAAAATATAAATTCTTTTTTTATAAAAAAATCCTTGATTTTAAAGGGTTTGCTGTGATATAATTTTCAATGTGTGGCTGCTTAGATGTGTGAGGTTGCTGATACACCGGGACGAGTTGTTCGGTAAAATCAGGTTATTTACACGGAGCAAGTCTATACTAAGATATAGGCGAAGGGAGGACATGAAATGTCAAATGTAGTTCGTATTAAATTAAAAGCATACGATCATAGAGTGCTAGACAACGCTGCAACAAAAATAGTTGAAACTGTTAAGAGAACAGGAGGAGAGATAAGCGGACCAGTTCCACTTCCAACTGAAGTTCAAAAGTATACTATTTTAAGAGCTGTTCACAAATACAAAGATAGTCGTGAACAATTTGAAATGCGTACGCACAAGAGGTTGATTGACATCAAAAATCCTAGTAAGGAAACTGTTGATGCATTAACTCATTTAGATATACCAAGTGGTGTAGATATTCAAATTAAATTATAAAATGTAGGAGGAAACAAATATGAAAGGAATCTTAGGTAAAAAAGTTGGAATGACTCAAGTTTTTACTAAAAGTGGAAAACTAATTCCTGTAACTGTCATCGAAGTAGAACCAAATGTTGTAACTCAAATCAAAACAGTTGCTAAAGATGGATACGATGCTATTCAATTGGGTGCTGTTTCTGTTAAGGAAAAAAGTTCTAATAAAGCTAAAATGGGTCATACTACAAAAGCTAACACAACTCCTAAGCGCTTCTTAAAAGAGATTAGGGGAATAAACGTTGAAGACTATACTTTAGGTCAAGTTATTGATGCTAGTATCTTCAAAGAAGGAGAGATAGTTGATGTAACTGGAACTAGTAAAGGTAAAGGGTTCCAAGGCGTTATCAAACGTTGGAATCAATCGCGTGGACCAATGGGACATGGTTCTCAATACCATAGAGGAGTTGGTTCAATGGGTACGTTGTTACCAATGCACGTATTAAAAGGAAAAAAATTGCCAGGTCATATGGGTAATGAAAAGACAACAATCCAAAATCTTGAGGTTGTTTCAGTTGATTTAGAAAATAATGTTATCTTGATAAAAGGTAACGTTCCAGGTCCAAAAAAATCTTTAGTTATGATTAAGACTTCAGTTAAAAAAGGTGAAACAGTTAGAGAGACAGAAGAATTGATCACTTATGAAATCGTCGAAGAAAAGAACGATGAACAAGTAGAAGCTGTTGAAGAAACTGTTAATGAAGAAAAAGAAACTGAAGAAGAAAAGACAGAAGTAACTGAATAATCATCACATTAAAGATGATTTTGTATTCTATTTTAAATGTGATGAAAGGAGGAATTAGAGATGGAAAAGATCGCACTTTTAAATTTAAAAGGTGAAAAAGTTAAGGACATTAAATTAAATGAAAATATATTTGGAATTGAACCAAATGATAAAGTTTTACACGATGCTATCATATTGACGAGAGCATGTTTAAGACAAGGAACTCATGACACTAAAACACGTGCAGAAGTTCGCGGTGGTGGAAGAAAACCATGGCGTCAAAAAGGAACAGGTCATGCAAGACAAGGATCTATCAGAGCTGTTCAATGGAGAGGTGGAGGAATTGCTTTCGGACCTACTCCTAGAGATTATAGTAAGAAGATGAACCGTAAGGAACGTCGTTTGGCACTACTTAGTGCATTGAGTACTAAGGCTAGTGATATGGTAGTTGTTGAAGAATTAAAACTTGCAACGCCAAAGACTAAAGATATGGTCAAATTACTTACTGATTTAAAACTTGATAAAACTAACACTTTAATAATCGTTAGTGAATTGGATGAAAATGTTATTCTAGCTTCTAGAAATTTGGAAAATGTTGTTTTGATAGAAGCAAGCGAAATCAATGTATTAGATTTGATTGCTGCTGACAAGATTTTGACAACTGAAGAAGCTCTTAAAAAGATTGAGGAGGTGCTAGCATAATATGAATACTAAGTATTTAGAGATAGTTAAGGCACCAGTTATTACTGAAAAAAGTGCTGCGATGGCTGAAAAGGGTCAATATGTTTTCAAAGTAGATCCTAAAGCTAACAAGACAGAAATAAAACAAGCTATTGAAAAATTATTCAATGTCAAAGTTGAAGAAATTTCAACTTTGAACGCAGTACCTAAGAAGAGAAGAGTTGGTCGTTACAGCGGATTAACTAATCGCACTAAAAAGGCTATTGTTAGACTTGCTGAAGGTCAAACTATTGATCTTGGGTAGAAGGAGGATTAATTATGGCAATTAGAAATTATAAATCAATTACTCCTGGTAGACGTAAAATGAGTACTTTGATCAATGAGGAAATTACTACTAGTACTCCAGAAAAAAGCTTATTAGTTAGCAAGAGTAAAAATGGTGGAAGAAATAATTCTGGTAAAATTACTGTTAGACATCATGGTGGTGGCGAAAAGAGAAAATATCGTTTAATCGATTTTAAAAGAAACAAAAGAGACATCGTTGGTACTGTTGCTTCTATCGAATATGATCCTAATAGAAGTGCTAATATCGCTTTGATAAATTACGTTGATGGAGAAAAGAAATATATTATTGCTCCTAAAGGAATAGAAGTAGGAACTAAAATTGTAGCTGGAGAAAATGCTGACATTAAAGTCGGTAATGCTCTTCCAATAATGAACATACCTGTTGGTACTGTTATTCACAATATTGAATTGAGACCTGGTAAAGGTGGAGAACTTGCGAGAAGCGCTGGTGCTTCTGCTCAAATCCTTGGTCGTGAAGGTGAATATGTAATGGTTCGCCTATCGAGTGGAGAACAGAGAAAAATTCTTGGAACTTGCTATGCAACTGTTGGTGAAGTTGGTAATGAAGATTACAACTTGGTAAAATTGGGAAAAGCTGGAAGAACTCGTCATTTAGGTGTAAAACCTACTGTTCGTGGTTCTGTCATGAACCCTAATGATCACCCACATGGTGGTGGTGAAGGACGTGCTCCAGTTGGACGTAAGTCACCAATGACACCTTGGGGTAAACCAGCACTTGGAGTTAAAACAAGAAAGAAAAAAGCGTCTGATAAATTTATCGTACGTCGTCGTAGTAAATAAGGAGGATTATTATGGCAAGAAGTTTAAAAAAAGGACCTTATGTATTTGCTAGATTATTAGATAAGGTTAAAGAACTAAATAAAAATGGTAAAAAAGAAGTCATTAAAACATGGTCACGCCGTTCTACAATTTATCCTGATTTTATTGGACACACTTTCGCAGTGCATAATGGAAAAGAATTTATTCCAGTTTATGTAACTGAAGATATGGTAGGACACAAACTTGGAGAATTCGCTTTAACTCGTAAATTCGGTGGTCATGGCGATAACAAGAAAAAATAATGACTAGGAGGGAAAAATATGGAAGCAAAAGCAATCGCAAAAACTCTTAGAGTATCACCTATCAAGGCAAGATTAGTCGTTGATATGATTCGCGGTAAAGATGTTAAGGATGCCTTAAACATCTTGAATAATACAAATAAAAAGCCAGCTAGGCTTACAAAGAAAGTTTTAGATTCTGCTATCGCTAATGCAGTTAATAATCTAAAATTGGATGTTAATACTCTATACGTAAAAGAAGCTAGAGTTGACGCAGGTCCTGTTATGAAAAGACATATGTTTGATTCAAGAAGTCATATAGGACATAATGATAAGAGAACTAGTCACATCGTTATCACAGTGGCTAGTAAATAATCTGATAAGGAGGATAGTATGGGTCAAAAAGTTAGTCCAATTGGACTTAGATTAGGAATCAATAAAGACTGGGAAGCTAAATGGTATGCTAACAATTCTGAATTTTCTGATTATTTACAAAAAGATTTGAAGATACGTAAATATATTGAAAAGAATTTGGATGAAGCTGGAATTAGCAAAGTCGAAATTGAAAGAAATAATAAAAGATGTGAAATCGTCATTCATACTTCTAAACCTGGTGTAATCATTGGTAAAGGTGGAGAAGGAATCGAAAAGATTAAAAATGAGATTTCTAAAATAGTTGATGAAAATGTTCAAATTTCCATTGCTGATGTTAAGAAAATAGACATTGATGCTAAGTTGGTTGCAAAAAGCATTGCAAGTCAAATTGAGAACAGAGCATCATTTAGAGTAGCTCAAAAAAGAGCAATCAGAAATGCAATGAAAGCTGGTGCCAAAGGTATCAAAACTTTAGTTTCTGGTCGTTTAGGTGGAGCTGAAATGGCTCGTAGTGAAGGTTATACTGAAGGAACTATTCCACTTCATACTTTGA
>CANQJR010000048.1 GCA_947624275.1 uncultured Bacilli bacterium | reverse complement strand
AACCCCAATATGGGGCCACGCGTCATGGCCGCCATCAGTGCTAGTGAATTAGTTGGTCTACCAGAAGCTCGCATTCCTCTTTCGGAAATAGTTATTGAACTAGCTCTATCTCCTAAATCTAATACGGCCATCATGGCAATTGATGACGTATTAAGTGATATTGAAAAAGGTAACATTGGTCCAATACCAGACGTCATTAAAATCAATACTACTACATATAAATATCCGCACAATTTTCCTGGCAGTTATGTCGTTCAGCAATATTTGCCCGATAATTTAATTGATAGAAAATATTATCATCCCAAGGATAGTGGATATGAATCTAATATAAAAAAGGTTTATGATAAAATAGAAAAATTGAAAAAGAATGATTGAATCATTCTTTTTTTAACTTATCATATCAATAAAAGAGTTGAGTGATGTATCGGAATAGATGATATAGCGCGGAATTAGGTATTCATTATTTTGACGGCTAGCTTTTTTATTACCACCGATAAATGCTAATTTAAAGTCTAATTCTTTTAGTACTTCTATACTTTTGTCATCATATAGATAATAAGGAAAGCAAAAGGCAGTATTATTTCCCAATTTTTTTATTGATTTGGTCAAATCTTTTTTAATTTTTTCTTTATCAGAACATAGTAATTTGGCACCACGATCCTTGTTATTACAGACACCATCAACATGTAAATTGTTGCTATGAGATTCAATGTCGAGATAAGGTGAAACATAATTTTCTTTATCCCACCACGCAGTGATTAAGAATAGAGTGGCATGCATTTCATACTTTTCGAGTAGTGGTATCAATTTATTTCCATTATGCCTACCCGTTCCCATTGCTCCATCATCGACTGTTATGAGAACTGATTTTTTGGGAAGTTCAATTTCACCATACATCCAAGCACGAAACTCTTCCATCGTCAAAGTTTTATAATCGTTATCTTTTAAATACTTGAGTTGTTTTTCAAAATTTTTAATATCTAGACAAATACTCTCATCACACGACTCTGTCCTTTTATCATAAAAGAAATGATAGTTCAAAACAGCGATTTCAGTAGCAGGATCATCAATTTTTGGACTCAAATCTTTGCCATCAATCATTTCTTGAATGTTGGTTATCGTCGTATTGTTATCTATGACATATCTATATTCACCAGCATCAACTTTTTCGCTATGAACTAATTCAATATGTTCGTCCCCTTTGACGATAAAGGTGTGATTGTCTTGTTCCTCTATTTGATATTTATCATTGATATATTGATAGATATCGTCATACATCTTTTCTGTAATACAATCATCAGTCGTACATGTCGTTTTGATTTCTGGTAAATAAATTTTATAAATTGGTTCAATGGTTGGTTTCTCTAATATTTCTTCTTTTGGAGAGTTGACTTCTAAAGATTCATCAAAATATTTATCTATTGCTAGATTTGATACCATTACCAAGATTATGATTGATAACATTAAAATTATAAGTTTTAAATTTTGTTTCATCGACTCACCTATTCATAATATTTATTATAACAAAAAAAGTAGATATTATCTACTTTAATTATTTTTGACAAAACTATTAAATTTATTAATTTCTTGATCATTTAAATCAGTATCGGCCAATTTTTCAAATAGTTTTTTCTGATCATGTGATAATCGTTCAGGAAATTTGACATCAATGACGACGTACATATCACCTTTGTGATGGGTAGTAGCATTGTTTATTCCCTTATCTTTGATGCGATGCTTGTCTCCAGTGTTGCTACCGGCAGGAATGGTTAATTTGATATTGCCATATAGTGTTGGAATCGTTTTTTTGCATCCCAATGCAGCCTCCGAAACAGTAATTGGCACTTTTAAATAAATGTCATCTTCATCACGTTCATAGAAATCGTGTTCTCTGACGGTAAATTCTAAATATAGATCACCATTAGCGCCACCATTAGTTCCTGCTTCTCCTTTACCACTTAGTCGTAAACGATTGCCATTATCAACCCCAGCAGGAATTGTCACATTTAAGGTTCTCTCTTTAATGACACGACCTTTACCATTACATGCACGACATTTGCGTTTGTAAGTTTTACCTTCGCCATTACAATCAGGACATGTCGTACGGGTCATAAAACTTCCAAAAAGGCTTCTCTGCTGGGAAGTTATGGTACCACTTCCGTGACAAGTTTCACAAGTCTCAACGTCAAATCCACCAACGCCATCACATTCTTCACATTCTTCACTGACACTGACTTTAATTTTCTTATCGCAGCCAAACACTGCTTCTTCAAAATCGAGTGTCATATGCATTAATTTGTCATTACCACGCGTTTGACGATGACGGGAAGTGCCACCACTAGATCCAAAGCCAAAACTGTTTCCAAAAATGCTATCGAAGATATCTGAGAAATCAAAGTCTTGAGCATTGAAACCAGAATAACTTCCTCCAGAAGCTTGATCAAAAGCAGCATGACCAAATTGATCATATTGTTTTCTTTTTTGTTCATCGGATAAAACGGCATAGGCTTCTTGAATCTCTTTAAATTTTTCTTCAGCATCGGGCTCTTTTGATACGTCGGGATGATATTGTTTAGCAAGACGTCTAAAAGCGCTTTTTATTTCACTATCACTCGCATCTTTGGAAACTCCCAAGACTTCATAATAATCTTTTTTATTCACGATACACCAACTTTCTAGCTATTATAAACCTCTTTAAATTCATCAATTATTTCATCAAACATTTTAATAGCTTTTTCAATTACTTCTTTTTTATTCATATCAATTCCTGCAACTTTTAATTCATCAATTGGATACATACTACCACCGAGAGTTAAAAATTTTAAATAGTTTTCTTTGGCCTTTTCTCTATTATCTAAAATGTCAGAAACAATGGCAGAAGCAGCTGACAATCCTGTTGCATATTGGTAGACATAAAAATTCATATAGAAATGCGGAATTCTCTCCCACTCATATTTTATTTCTTCATCGACTACTACATTTTTACCAAAATATTTTTTATTCAATTCATAGTAATAATCACATAATAAATCATATGTAATAACTTCCCCATGTTCAACTTTATCATAGATATCTCTTTCGAATTCAGCAAACATCGTCTGACGATAAATCGTTCCTTTAAACAATTCCATTAAATTGTTCAGAATGATCAATTTTTCGTGTTTACTCTTCGAATTCTTTAACATATATTTGTACAAGAGCATCTCGTTGACCGTCGATGCCACTTCCGCTACAAAGATGCGATAGTTGTATGAATGATATGGATTATTCTTTTTAGAATAATAACTATGCATTGAATGACCAAGTTCGTGAGCAACCGTTGAGACATCATCGAGACGACCTTGGTAGTTTAAAAGAACAAATGGTTTAGAGCGATATGTTCCCCAAGAATATGCTCCTCCTCTTTTACCCACGTTTGGATATTTATCTATCCAGTTTTCATCAAAGGCCTTTTTAATATTGGCGATGTAATCTTCACCTAAAACATTTAAAGCATTGAGAACTAATTCTTTGGCCTCTTCAAAAGAGTATTTTTTGTTATCCTCTTTGACTAAATTGGTATAGATATCATATAGATGTAGTTCATCTAAACCTAAAACTTCCTTTTTTAAATCGTAATATTTGTATAGAGTATCTAAATGTTCATTGACAGTATTAATCAAATTGTCATAGACACGCAAATCGATATTATTATGAAATAGTGCTCGTTGACGTGCTGATTCAAAATTATGAATTTTACTCAAATGGATATTGGCATCAACTTCACCAGCATAAGTAGTTGCGAGAGTGTTCTTGAATTGGCCATAGCATTTATACATCTCTTTAAAGGCTTCTTTGCGTACTTCACGATTTGGCGATTCCATGAAAACGCTATAATTATTGTTGGTGAGTTCAATCTCTTTACCATTTTCATCTCTGATGTTTCCAAATTTCAAATCAGAGTTTCTAATGATACTAGCTGTTTTATTAGAATAGTCTAAATCATTGGATAGACTTGATAACAATCTTTCTTCTTCTTCTGAAAGAGTATGCTTCTTAAAACGAAAGATGTCTTTTAAATCAAATTCATACTCTAATAATTCAGGACATTCTTCATAGAATTTTTCAATCGTTTCATAATCTGTTTTTAAAAGTTCAGGTGTGACAAAAGAAAATTCTTCAGCTAATCTCACTTCCAAGTTTTCAACTTTTCCCTTTAGGGCAATGTATTCTGTATTAGTAGTGTCTTCATCACTTTTCATACTGGCATAAATGATTAAGTCTTCTAGAATTTGATCCATCTCATCGACATAGGTGAGATATTCATATAACTTCTTACCACTATCTAGCAAATGACCTTTAAAACTTTTTCCTTTCTGTTCCATAGACATTACTTTTTCATAATCTTTATTCCAATCATCAATTGATGAATACATACTTTCCAAATCCCACTTATCTTCTCGTTTTATTTCACTTCTTTTAGGTTCTTTTTCCATATGTTCTCCTCTATTTTCAAAAGTAGAGTTCTAGTTTCCTAGAACTCCAATTTGATATATTTTATTTATCTTCTTCGTAGTCAGCTTCTTTGACATCGTCGTCATTCTTCTTGTCATCATCAGTATTTTCTGATGCATTAGCAGCTTGTTCCTTTTGGATGTTTTCATAGACTTTAGTAGCAAGAGCCATTGCTTTTTCTTGAAGCTTGTCACTCTTTTCTTTGATTTCATCATAGTCGTCCCCTTCAAGAGCTTTCTTCAAATCAGCAATTAAATCTTCAGCTTCACTCTTTTCTTTTTCATCAACTTTATCACCTAAGTCTTTAAGAGCTTTTTCGGTTTGGAAAATCATCTGTTCAGCATCATTGCGCGTATCGGCTTGTTCTTTCTTCTTCTTGTCTTCTTCTTTATTAGCTTCAGCTTCTTTCATCATGCGCTCAACTTCTTCATCAGAAAGATTAGTACTTGCCGTAATCGTGATTGATTGTTCTTTATTAGTTCCTAAATCTTTGGCTTTAACATTGACGATACCATTGGCATCGATGTCGAATGTGACTTCAATTTGTGGAACACCACGAGGTGCAGCAGGAATTCCTGTCAATTGGAAATGACCAAGTGTCTTGTTGTCGGCTGCCATACTTCTCTCACCTTGTAATACATGAATGTCAACTGCTGGTTGGTTGTCAGCGGCCGTTGAGAATATTTGTTTCTTACTAGTTGGAATAGTCGTATTTTTCTCAATCAAAACGGTCATTACACCACCAAGGGTCTCAAGACCAAGAGAAAGTGGTGTTACGTCTAGTAAGACGATATCATTTACTTCACCAGTCAATACACCACCTTGAATAGATGCACCCATAGCTACAACTTCATCAGGGTTAACTTCACGAGATGGTTCTTGTCCAAGTTCTTTTTTGATTAGTTCTTGAACCATTGGAATACGCGTAGATCCACCAACTAATAACACTTTATTGATATCGCTCTTTTTAATTTTAGCATCTTTAATTGCCTGTTTTACAGGTCCTAAAGTAGATTCAACTAAATCTCTGATCAAATCTTCAAACTTAGCACGAGTAAGTGTTACGTCCAAATGAAGTGGTCCATCTTCGCTTTGTGATATGAATGGAGCAGAAATTTGTGTTGTCGTCATTCCGGATAGATCTTTCTTAGCTTTTTCAGCTACTTCTTTCAATCTTTGCATAGCCATTTTATCTTTGGATAGATCGACTTTGTTCTCTTTCTTAAACTCATCAATTAACCAATCCATGATGCGGTTATCGAAGTCGTCTCCACCTAGTTTGTTGTTTCCAGCTGTTGATTTGACTTCAAAAACGCCATCTCCTAGTTCCATGACAGATACATCAAAAGTACCTCCACCTAAGTCATAGACCAAAACTGTGTGAGCATTTTCTTGTTTATCAAGTCCATATGCTAAAGCAGCTGCAGTTGGTTCATTGATAATTCTTTCTACTTCTAGTCCAGCA
>CANQJR010000047.1 GCA_947624275.1 uncultured Bacilli bacterium | reverse complement strand
CTCAATAGCTCAGTTGGTTAGAGCACCTGACTGTTAATCAGGGGGTCCTAGGTTCAAGTCCTAGTTGAGGCGCCATTATGGCCAGTTGGTGAAGCGGCTTAACACACTGCCCTTTCACGGCAGCATTCACGGGTCCGAATCCCGTACTGGTCACCATATGAGAAATAGCCCTTATAAGAGGGTTTTATTTTTGCAAAATTATTGATAATTTTAGAGGTGTCTCATGACGAATAAAGATTTAGCTAATTTAATTTTTCCCAATGTTGATAAAGATATCAATTATTATGAAAATTTATATCCCGAAAGAAATTTAAAAGAGGGAAGTGTCGTGTCAAGATTTGCACCTAGTCCAACGGGATTCGTTCACATGGGATCATTGTTTTCGGCCTTTTTAGCGTCTAAAGTTGCCAAAGATACCAATGGTATTTTCTACATTAGAATCGAAGATACTGATCAAGAGCGCAAGGTGGAAAATGGTGTTGAAAACATCATTAGAGATTTAACTAATTTTGGTATTGAAATCGATGAAGGTGTCATTGGGGAAGACCGCGAAAAGGGACAATATGGTCCATATGTTCAAAGCCATCGCAAAGAGATTTATCAAACTTATGCGAAACACTTGATTGAAGAAGGCCTTGCTTATCCTTGTTTCTGTAGTCCTGAAGAATTGGAAGAGATAAGAAATATGCAGGAGATTAATAAAGAACAGATCGGTTATTATGGCAGTTTTGCCAAATGTCGTCTCTTGTCAGTAGAAGAAGCAGCTAGACGAATTGATAATGGTGATAAGTACGTCATTCGTCTAAAGTCTCCAGGCGATGCGAATAATAAAGTCAAAATTAAGGATTTAGTCAAAAAAGAATTGGTCTTTCCAGAGAATAATTTAGATGTCGTCATCATCAAATCTGATGGACTTCCAACTTATCATTTTGCCCACGCTATTGATGATCATTTGATGCATACGACTCACGTCATCAGGGGAGACGAATGGGTCAGTTCTTTACCAGTTCACATTCAATTGTTCAACGTTTTAAATTTTAAATTGCCCAAATATGCTCATCTTTCACCAATCATGGTTCAAGATGGCAATTCCAAAAGAAAATTGAGCAAGCGCAAAGATGCTTACGCTGCCATCAGTTATTATCATGACTTGGGAATACCAAACGAAGCTGTTAAATTGTATTTGATGACGATTGCCAACAGCAATTTTGAAGCTTGGTACCAATCTAATCCAAGTAGTGATATTGATGATTTTAAATTTGATTTTAATCGCGTTTCTAGCAGTGGTTCACTTTTCGATATGGATAAATTATTGAATATTTCTAAAAATTATATGAGTTATTTAAATAAAGATGAGTTGTATGATCGCGTGTTGACGTGGTCAAGTTCTCATGACGAGGAATTACATGAGATGATGCAGAAATATGAGGATGCGACTAAAGCTTTTTTAAACATCGAACGCGAGAGGAAAAAACCGCGCAAAGATTATGCTAGCTATAGCGACATCAAGCCCAATATATGGTATATGTACGATGAGTTGTTTTTGAAAGAGAAGAGAACTTATGAAACAGTTCGTGATATTCCTAAAGAGGAAATCGTCCAAATTGCCAAATTGTATTTCAGCCAATACTATGACGAAAGTGATAGTGAGGAAGAATGGTTTAGCAAGATGAAAGTGATGGGTGAGAAATTGGGATATGCTAGCGACATGAAAAAATATCGTGAAAATCCAGATGCTTATCGCGGAAGTATCGTCGATATTTCCAACATCATTCGCGTCGTTGCGACGACTAAATTGACGACGCCTAATCTGTATGACATTTTAAAAATAATTGGAACAGAACGACTATGGAAGAGAGTTGAGATTTTTTCTCAATAACTCTTCTTTTTTCTTGTTTATTTTCATAATATTAATAGTAGTATCTTGTTTTTTTAATTATGTGATAGTATAATTTTCCTAGGAGGTAAAATATGGATTTCTTTTGGTTAATAGTCGTGCTTTTATTAAGTTTTATTGAATTGATAACAGTCGACTTAGTAACGATATGGTTCATCGCTTCTGGTTTAGTTGCCTTGTTGTTATCCTTCTTTGACATCGCTTTTCCGATTCAATTTGGAACCTTTGTCATCTTGGGATTAGTGCTATTGGTGACGACGAGAAAATATCTACAGAAGATGCTTAAAAAGAATCGTTATAAAACTAACTTGGATCGCGTAGTTGACATGGAAGGAATTGTCACGGAAAAGATTACAAAAAACAATCCAGGGGAAGTAAAAGTTGACGGGAAGTGTTGGACAGCTATTGCCAATAAAACTATCGATAAGGGAAAAACAGTTAAAATCATTAAAATTGAAGGAGTCAAATTAATTGTTGAGGAGGTATAATTTATGGAATTCTTCATTATCTTATTAATCATTATTGCGGTTTTGGTTGCGGTTTGTGTACGCGTTGTTCCACAAGCTGAATCTTTTGTTGTTGAAAGAGTAGGATCTTATTATGAGACTTGGAGTAATGGACTACATTTTAAAGTGCCATTTATTGATCGTGTTGCCAATCGCATCACTCTAAAGGAAATTGTTAAAGATTTCGTTCCACAACCAGTTATTACTAAAGACAACGTAACTATGCAGATCGATACGGTCGTATATTATCAGATCACTGATCCAAAGTTGTATACTTATGGTGTTGAAAATCCATTGACAGCCATTGAGAACTTGACAGCTACTACTTTGCGTAACATCATTGGTGAACTAGAATTGGATCAAACTTTGACATCTCGTGATATAATCAACGCTAAAATGCGTTCCATTCTTGATGAAGCTACAGATCCTTGGGGAATAAAAATAAATCGTGTCGAAGTCAAAAACATCATTCCACCACGTGACATTCAAGAAGCAATGGAAAAACAGATGCGTGCTGAACGTGAGAGACGTGAAAAAATTCTTCAAGCCGAAGGTGAAAAGAAATCAAGTATCTTGATTGCTGAAGGTGAAAAAGAAAGTGCTATTTTAAGAGCTGAAGCAAGCCGTGAAGCTCAAATTAGAGTTGCTGAAGGTGAGGCTGAAGCAATGCTAAAGATTAGACAAGCTGAAGCTGAAGGAATCAAATTACTTCGTGAAGCAAAAGCTGATAAATCCGTTTTAGCCCTAAAGAGTTTTGAAGCCCTTGGTAAAGTTGCTGATGGTAAAGCAACAAAGATCATCGTTCCATCTAATTTACAAAGCGTCGCAACACTTGCTACGACTGTAGAAGAGATGTTCAAAGAAGTTAAAACAGATAATGTAAACAATACCAATAAATAAAATAAGCCACTACTAGTGGCTTTTTTCTTTTATCTCAGCAATTATCCAAGACATGATTAGGGAGGTTATGTAATTGATCTCCCGTTCTTCTAACTCTTTATCTTTGGGAATGTGATGCCATTTATAGAGGCAGCTACGACAACAGGTGGCAGTGGCATGTTGGGCGATGAAGACGGGATGGCCTCGCATCGGTGTCTGTTTTCCATCATTAGTTATTACTTTAGGAGCTAATCTTTGCTTTATGATGTCTTTGGCATGACTATTTATTTTGTCAATACCTTTATCTTTGATGTATTCAAGATCTTTTTCTTTGAGATGAAAACTGCTTCTAAATTTGGATTGTTTAAGGGCTTTTAACTTGGCATCAATAATTACTTTACGCTTGTCCATATTGCTCACCAAGATAATTGTATCATAAAAAATAAATAATAATTGTTGAAAAAAAACTTATTAAATGTTATAACAATAATGTACTTATTTTTGGTCTGCTGGTGAAGGGGTTTAACACACCACCCTCTCAAGGTGGCATTCACGGGTCCGAATCCCGTGCAGACTACCATGATTTTAAATACTATGTGAATAGTATTTTTTTTATTGTAATGGTGTGGTGAATTAATTTGATTCTTTTTCATAATATGAATTAGGTGATTGCATGCTTTTATCAGAGTTACAAAATAAAACTTTAATAAATATTATGGATGGAAAAAATATTGGTAGTATTGTCGATGTTAGAATGGATTCCGAGACGGGAAACATCTCCGCTTTGATCGTTGAAGAGAATAGAAGAGGGTTTTCTTTTTCCAGCAAGAATAACGGCATAGAAATAAAGTGGGAAAATATTAAAAAAATAGGGGAAGATGTCATTTTAGTGAGCATGTATTAAAATGCTTTCCAATATTTACAAAAGATGCCTTTTTTGATAAAATATGCTTGGTGATTTGATGAAAGAGAAAAGGGCAATGAAATATATTTTCGTTTTTACTATTTTGGGAATTTTAGTGGATCAAATTACTAAATTTTTGATTCGTTTTGCTTTCCAATTTTCGTCATGTGTCAACTGTTTAAAAGATATGGTCTTAACTGGTGGACAAATCATGGGTTTAGACGTCATAGCTAATCGTGGCATTGAAATAATCCCCAACTTTTTTTATATCATTTGTGTGAAAAACACGGGTGGTGCTTGGGGCTTGTTTTCCAATAATGTCTTATTCTTGACTTTCATCAGTTTATTCGTTTTAGTTTTACTCTTTTCCTTTTTGGTAAAAGAAGAGAAGTATACTAAGATCAACATAGCTTACTATTCATTATTGTTCTCTGGAATTATGGGCAATTTCATCGATCGCTTTTTCAATGGATACGTCACTGATTTTTTAAATTTTTATCTATTTGGTTATGATTATCCCGTCTTTAATATTGCTGATATCTGTATCGTGCTCGGGATGATGTTGATGGTAATAGATCTAGTTAGAGGTGAACTTTATGCATATAAAATGCGCAAGAGAAGGGATACGAATTGATCAGTATCTCTCTGAAGAATTGGATTTGAGTCGTAGTAAAATTCAAAAATTGATCAAAAATGAAAAAATATTGGTAAATGATAAAAAGATTAATAACAGTTATCGAGTTGGTCTTGGTGATGTGATTGTAGTAGATGATGATTTGAACTTCGAAGTAGATATCAAAGGGGAAGATATTCCCATCGACATCGTCTATGAAGATGATTATCTATTAGTCATAAATAAACCCAGTGGAATGGTCGTCCATCCAGCTCCTGGCAATTACAGCAAAACTCTAGTCAATGCTTTGATCGGTAAGTTTGCTCTATCAAATGACAAGATAAGACCGGGTATCGTCCATAGAATTGATAAAGATACGAGTGGATTACTACTAGTAGCTAAGGATGATAAAACTCATGATCTACTTGCCAATATGATTAAGAAGAAAGAAGTAGAACGCATCTATGTTGCGTTAGTTGAAGGAGTCATTAACCACGAGACGGGAACGATTGATGCTCCAATTGGTCGCGATGTCAATAACCGCCAAAAAATGATGGTTACCGATGTCAACAGCAAGGAGGCCATAACGCATTTCCGCGTCTTGAAAAGATATGCGAATAACACTTTAATCGAGTGTAAATTGGAGACGGGACGCACTCATCAGATAAGAGTGCACATGCAGTATATCAATCACCCAATCGTCAACGATCCCGTCTATGGGCGCAGTAAAAAGCCGACGGCCTTTGGCCAGATGTTACACTCTAAAAGCATTCGTTTTGTCCATCCCATAATGGGAAGAGAATTGTACTTTGAATGCCCTTTGCCAAAAGAGTTTCAAGATTGTTTAAAAAGTCTGGAAAGCGTCTAATTTACTAGTGTACTTTTTAAATTTTTGTTATATAATAAAGAGATGAATGGAGGGATAGTATGGATGAGATACTCGATCGTAAAAATGAGATAGCGATGAAATTGCTTCACTATTTTATAACGGAAAAAAATTATAATCCAATTATTCTTCAGGGAGCCGAAGATGAGATTTGGCTTGAAAATTTACACAGTGATTATAAAATAGTGAGAATTGTCTCAGGACATGTTCACAACAATGAGCAATTGGAATACGATACATTTAAAACGCGTCGCGTAGTGAAAAAGATAAAGAAAAAAACGTTCTCTTTCGACATGAAAGTTTTGAGTATTTTCACTGATTTAGGCGATAATGTCAAATTGGAGAAGACTAACGATATCGATTCCGTTTAT
>CANQJR010000046.1 GCA_947624275.1 uncultured Bacilli bacterium | reverse complement strand
TCCCGGAAGTTCCATTGCGCCGAAAATATCGTTCCGGATATATTTTATCGTCCAGTCCGCCGCATATTTGCAGAAAATATGTAACATAAAAATTTCTCCGTGGGAAAGACGTCCGCTGTTACGGTAAAATATGACCGGAAGTGTTTTGCGGGTAAACGGTCGTTTTTCTATAATTTCCATTCCGACAGATGTTATACAGTTGATTTTCTCCGTTGTATATGAAAAACCTATGTAAAATGTGGTATTATATGTATATAATAAGGTAGAAAGAGAGTTTAAATAAGTTAAGGTTTTGAAAGGATAAAAAAATGATTTTCTATAAAACCTCTTATATTTATCTTCTAAATAAAGCTATAGAAGATAAAAAAAGTGATAATTTTCAGAAAGAAAAGAAGGGTGAAAAAACTACTGAAAACAAAAACTTTGAAAATTATCATAAAAGCAATTGAGGAATAGAGCTAAATATAGTATAATCTAGTATGATAGGGTGTGAGCGTAATGAAGAAGATATATTGTTTTTTTATCGTCGTACTAGGAATTGTCACCATCGGCATAGGTGTTTCTTTACAATTAAAGTCCAATCCTTCTGATGTTTCTTCTTCTAAACGCGAATTTGAACGCTTGAACTTTTTCAATCAAAAAGAGACGTGTCAAGACGCTACTTTGGTCAAGGGAACGATTTATACCATTGATAATGACGCCGTGACATATTCATATCCCAATTGCCTAGTCATTACGAATTTATCGCGATGGCAAAATGTTTTGCACAGCGATGATACGGAGATAAATATCACGACGCAAAATGGCAATGTTGACAACTATATCAATGAGGTTACCAATCGCTTGAAAAAGCAAAAAGATGACGAAAATTATCAAAATTATCTTCAAACAGATCCTTATGAGACGACTACCTCTTCCAAACAGAGAGTTAAATTTATCGAAGTCAATTATCAGTTGAATGGTGATTATTATGATGAGTGGTACATCGCTTTAGAAATTGCTGACGGCAAGACGGCCACATATGAACTATCATCCATCAATTCAATTCTCTCTTATGAAACGATTAGTCAAATCTTCATGAATGATGAAGTCACTAAAGTTAGTGATGGTGATATTTTAAACACGGAAGTAGTTGATAATTATCAAATAGGTACTTTGCAAAAGAAGAAATTGAATGATTTGGAACACGGATACAATGTCAATTTGAAAGTTCCTGTTTTATATAGCGAAGTTAAAACTTTGTCAACTGATTATGACAAATCTGTTTTTGAGTACAAAAAAGAGCAAGAGAAAGTGGATGTGATCATCTCACTTGTCAATGACGTTGAAAGCTTAGAAAAAAATATTGACGACAATCATCGCAACGTTGGTGAATCGATCAAAAATAATTCTAAATATCAAAATGTCAAAGATTTTGGCATCGTTAAGAAAAAAGTGGATGATCATGAGCTCATCTATTACATCTACAGTTATGACAATAATATTCGTGAAAATGAAATGGTTCGAAGTTATGAAGTCGAAGCTTATGACATCGTCAATGATGATTTGGTTTATTTGGTAAATATTCGTAGTAATGATGTGACAATTGATGAAACATTTATTAAAGAGTTTCTCAATTTTACAGTCGAGGAGTATTGATCATGTATTGTCCGAAGTGTGGAAAAAAATTACCTGATACGGTCAAGTTTTGTCCCAATTGTGGTTATCGCATCAAAAAATTTGAAAATGAAGAAAAGACGAAAGAATTGAATGTTGGCGCTATTAAACAAGTCGAAAAAAGTACGCGCAACCAGTTTAAACCCAATTCAAAACCTAAAATGACCAAGAATCAAAATTTTAATATGATCATTTTACCAGGATTAATAATCGTTTTGGGATTGACCATTTTATTGATAAATATAAGAGTTAACAAAAAAAATTATTTATTTGAAGATGAGTTAAAAGAATTGTGTAATAGTGGGGATAGTTTGTCATTTTGTGTCGATGAAAAAAAGGTTACTAGCGATGCTTTTTCAGCACAAGATTTCTCATCATATGATTTTTCTGTCACGACGTCTAAACAAGACTTTTTAAATGAAGCTTTGGAAGTGTTGAAGGATAAGAATCGTCAAGGTCTCAGTCTTTGTCCAACCTATGGTTCTTTTAACAGAACATTAGGTGTTGACTATAGTTATTTGTGTGGATTGAATACTACTTTTTTGAACAATCTGTTAAAGAGGATGACGGCTTTCCAAAAATTGTTCAACACTGATGCGAAATTTGTCGACAGTTATATCGTCGTCGAAAAGGCCGATAAGCCTGTTCATTTCACTGGACAGATCATCGGTTATAACAATTATTATTCAGCTTATTTAAAAGAAATTGTCATTGATAGTGAAGTGTTCAGTGACTATGAGGTCTTGAAAAAGAATTATAATCGCGAGATAACTAATGGTTTACATCCTAAAAATTCACTACCTGAAGATGTCGTCATCAGTGAATTGGCCAAAGCTCTCAACTTATTCATGTTGGAAAGACGCTATGAGATAACAGGGATCGTCATCGATGATTTTAATAGTTATGACAAGTTCATCGATGATTGGCAAAGACAGAGTTATGCTAGTGAAGTAGTAAAAAAAGCCGTTTTCAATATCAATAAAAACAGTTTAATACCTAAATCAGAAGTGGATTTACAACAAACGATCAGTGTGACGGCCACTAATAGTTATATGGATACTTTAGCGGAAGGAATAATTGATTGTTTATCCAATCGAGAAAATGCCAGCAATTTATCAAAGGAGATCGTGAGAATTATCAATGAAGATTTAAAGGCGTTGTAGGAGGTAGTATGAGAAAAAAAATAGTCATAGTATTTACCATTTTCTTTCTGTTGTTGACAATGATATTATATGTTAACCGAATGACTAGTCTAAAAGAAAATGATTTCAATCTAGATTTACAATTGTCACTAAATGATAACTATTTGACTAAACAGATAACTTCTATGATGGCAAAAGATTACATCATTAAAAATAATGATGTAATCGGTGATGAAGATGTCGATATTTTGATTGAAAAAGCTAAAGATTTAACGCTTGCCATCAATGACATATCTAATCCTGATTATGAAAAGAATGTTGACAAATATATGGTTAGGATGCCAAGTTTGCGAGTCGATGAAAATAGAGAAGAAAATATGAGTTATCTCCAGTGGCAAGAAAGCGATGAAGCCAAAGATAAATTCTTAAGCGATTACAAAAGGAATGGTTATCAATTTAAAGAGATAAAAGATTATGAATTATCATATGATACTAAAAGTGAAAAGACGATCAGAATTCATGTTAGTGGTCTTCAAAGTAGAAATGATAAAAAGACGCATGAAGCCATTTTTGAATATGATTTTATCTATGAGGAAGCAAGTCAAAGTTGGAAGGTTGAAAACTTTACTCTAGACATCGAAGATGTTGTAGTGAGTGCTCAAAATCAGATGGTGACTAGAGAAAGACAACAAAATAGTCGCAATGGTTCGCCACTTACGAATGTCAGTAAATATATTCCTAATGGTTTGACGACTTTAAACTATGCCAGTTTAAAGAATGTTACGGCGCTTGATAGTAAAACTGTCATTGAAAAGAATGAAAGTGATGTCATAATCATCAATGGTGTTACGGAAAGTGGCATCAAGATTGGTAATACTTCTGGTTTTTTTGTCCGTTCTGGCATCATCTCTACGTCGTGGCAAGAATTTTCAAAAATGCTTTATGAAAAGACGAAATTTTATGTGACTGATGTCAATGACAACAATTTTAAAATCACGGGAATAGTGGCCGTATATCCGCAATGGGACGTAGTCTTATTGAAGAGTGCTGATGAAGGGGGAATAGCTCCTTCCTTTGCCGACTTTGGTTCAGTTCAAAGAGGGGACGCCGTCAGCACTGTGAGCAGTTCGTTGGGACTAAAGATGTCTTTGAAATGGGGTGTCATCACCAATGAAAAAATTTCTTTACCACTATTGAGTGGTGATAGCGGAAGTCCTATTTTTAACAAGAGTGGGGATGTCGTTGCCATCGTCCGTAATACTAGAGATGATTCAGCTACTAATCGCCTTCAACCAATTGATGTTTTAAGACCAGTTATAGATAAATTACAGAAGACTTCTTTTGAAAAAATAAAAGTCATTCCATTCAGTGAATTAATGATGAAGGTGACACCTAAAGTTGATCAAGTAAATAGTGGCATTTGGAAAAAATATCAACAATTGCCAATCATAACTAATTATTTTCCTCTTTCTCTCTACAGCAGTTACGTCAATGATAAATATTTGGTGTTGCGCTATTACCAAGAAAATGATTTACTAGACAATTCTTTTATCATCGACACTTATAAAAAATATTTGATGAACAATTTATACGTTCCCATCAGTAATGATACCTATCAAAAGGATGATGTCATCATTAGGATAGAAGAGAATCTCGATTTTGTCATCATAGTTGTCGAAGGGGTGGTTTAAAGTGAAAGCCAATAAAATGTCTAAAGTAACGATTGCTTTTAACTGGCAATTAAAAGTGTTTTTGATGTTATTTGTGATCTGTTTTTCCATTTTGATCGGTCTGATTATTAAGAATGTCAATGAAGATGTGTCCATCTTAAAAAAATATAGTTCTGACATCAGTTTCTATTATGACAACAGTTTTCGCCTCGTCGATGAAGACGGAGCAAACGTAACACTTCATAACAATAATAGCGGTATCATCGTCATCAAAAAAATGAAATATTTAAAAAGATATCAAGCTTATGATCCTTCTGCAATAGCTGATTCTCTATCCAGTCAAACTTTAACTGATGATGATTATAAATTGACAGGACGTCTTGAAAAGGATGGCAAATATTATCATCTATATACCAATGATCAAAAGAAGAGACAAATAGAGACAATCATATCGATGGATGAAAAAGGTATTTCCTTAATCATATACCAGGCTGATGACAAAGAGTTCGATCTGAATTTACAAACTTTGGACGTCATCGAGAAGTCCCTTACTTTATAGGAGTAGATATGAAAAAAAAGAGTAGTGTTAATAAATGGGTATTGATAGTGTCAATCTCTATCGTTTTAGTAATCTTTGGTCTAGCATATTGGTTGTTCACTAACTATGTTGGCGATGAAGAATATGAAGAGGTGCGCCTCGATGGATATAATTTTTTAGTCAATCGCCAATATGGATATCGCTATGACAATAGTCAGCAATACGGCTATTTCGATAGTGATCTTTTTGCTGATTCATATGTTTATGTATCTGATTTAGATTATAAAACTTTGATCAATCATCTAAAAGATTACACCAATATGGGATCGATTGAAAAAGATTCGACAGTTGAAGAGACGAGTTTTGGCGGTTATAATGCCTTTATAAATAGTAAAATCGTCCATTATGATGACGTCGATTTAGATTATTTTTTAAATGTCATTCTAATTGAATTAGAACAGAATCGAACTTTGATACTGCAATATGAACAATTGAAGAGTGATGCCAATGAAAAAATTTTTAATGATATCAAAGATGGTCTATTAAATTTTTCTAAACAATAGAAAAGAGTCGCTGGGTGAGAAACAACGACTCTTTCTTTGTATCTAATGATACTGTACTCATCGTACATATTAAATATAATTTATCAATATGAAAAATATGTGAAAATGTTATGAAATTTATTTTGTGTGCTTCTTCCAAAACAAAATTAGAGATAAGAAGAGGTTGAGGAATGAGAAGAAGATGCTGACGGCGATGAACCAATTGAAAGGGAGGACAACGTCAAAGAGACCCTTACAGATAAGCGCACCGAAAAGACCGGAAGCTACGATGAAGAAAAAAACAGAATCGACTGGGAGATTGTCGTGGGTTCAGGCTCTACGGATGTCCGCGGGGCAGTCGTAAGGGATACACTTTCCGGCAAGCATTGGATAGACCAGAATATGCCCCTGGAACTTAAATGGAAGGATAAAACAGGGGAAACGATTCATACGTTTACTGTACAGTGGGATGACAAAAACCTGACGCTAACGAAAGACAGCGCCGGGAATATTACAGGGTTTGAATACACTGTGCCGCCTGCTTCCAGCACTTCGATCTGCCGCTTTGCCTCGTATTCAATGCCCCGGACTGCTGCACTGAAGCTGTTGACATTCTTCATTTCGCAGCGTGTACCAAATTCTGTCGAACCTTTTTCTCT
>CANQJR010000045.1 GCA_947624275.1 uncultured Bacilli bacterium | reverse complement strand
TTTCATCGATTTAATTCCAACGGTGGAAGTGCCACAAAATGATATGGCCAAGATGACTGATCAAGAATTTGATAACTATTTGAACAGTCAAGGTTTTCCTGAAAATTACAAAACTGGATTGAAAGCTCTACACAAAAAACATCCAAATTGGATCTTCGTCGGAGTAAAAGCACGTGATACTTGGTCTAAACTTCTAAAACAAGAAAATGTTGCGGGAAGAAATTTATATCCATCTAGCAGTACTTCTACTCAAGGTTATTTGTCAACTGATGATGCTTATTACAATTGGTATACTGATACTTTCAAACCTCAAGAAGGTTCGAGTTGGTACCAAGCCAGTTCTCAAACAGTCCAATACTATATGGATCCAAGAAATTTCTTCAATGAGACGAGTATCTTCATGTTTGAAAAATTGACTTATAATAGTGCTTTCCAAACGCAAGACGTCGTTAAAAATATCGTAAACTCAAAATTGTTCGAAGATTTAATTCCATCTTTCATGGAAGCAGCTAAAAAATATAATGTCTCTCCAGTGTATCTAGCAGCTAAAGCCCGTCAAGAAGTCGGTTTAAATGGTAGTGTTGCCACTAATGGTAAAGGTGGTACCTATTGTGGAAAGACAAAATGGAATGGTTATTATAACTTTTATTCCATCGGTGCTAATGGTGGAGTGTGTGATGGTATTGAATATGCTTATAATGCCAAATGGGACACACCTCAAAAATCTATTGTCGAAGGAGCCAAATGGATTGTCGATGGTTACATCAAATACTATCAAGACACTACTTATTTCCAAAAGTTTAACACTTCTTATAAATCACAAAAAGATTTGTGGCATCAATATGCTGCTGATGTGACTTATGCCTATTCAACTGCTTCTACGACCAAAAATACTTATACCAATATGGGACTTTTAGATTATCCTTATGTCTTTGACATTCCAATTTATAGTGGCATACCTAGTTCAAATGTAACTTTACCACCTAAAGGTAATCCTAACAACTATTTAAAAACATTAAAAGTTAATAATGCTAACGTCACCAATTTTGATGGAGCTAATACTTCATATACCGTTAATCTTCCTGCTGGAACAGCCAGTGTCAGCATTGCAGCAACCACTGTCAATACCGGTTCGAAGATATCCATCAATTCAAGCACTAAACAAGCTAAATCAGCAACTGTTACTGTCAAGATCACTGCTGATACAACTAGCGTTCCAATCGTGGTGACAGCCGGAAATGGCAAGACCAAAACTTATACAGTTAAATTGGTCAGATTAGCTGCGCCAACCGATAAAGTTGATCCTGGAACTGGTCAGAGCAGTGGAAGCCAAGCCAGTGGTCAATTGACTCCTGATCAGACCATGACGACAGCTGGTTATAAAATCAAAAATTCTACATATATGTCCAATGTCACTTTGGGTTCAACTGTAGCGGGAACGATTTCCAAATTACAAAAGGCCAATTCCTTCGCTAGTATCAATATAACTAACAGTAGTAATAAAGCCAAAACTAGCGGTTCAATCGTAACTGGTGACAAAATAACCATCACTTCAAATGGTGCTACTAAAACTTATACAGTCGTCATCTATGGTGATCTAAATGGTGATGGTGAAATTACCATTGTCGATTTGGGTAAGATTCAAAAACACATTTTGAAAAATAGTACTTTGACTGGTGCTTATCTCAAAGCAGCTGATACCGACAAAAATGGAACGATCTCAATCGTCGATTTAGGTAAGATTCAAAAGCATCTACTAAAAGCAAGTAATATTTCACAGACGTAGGAGGATAAAATGAAAAAACTCAAAAATTTATTGACCTTGATAATGGTCTTATCATTATCATTGCTAATCAGTGCGAATAAAGTTGAGGCAGCCAGTGGGACGATTTCCATATCGGCTAACAAGAGTCAGGTAGTCGTTGGCAATTCAGTAAGTTTCACAGTCAACGTAAAATATTCCGGTGGTATGTCTGCACTACAATACAACATCTCTTATGATTCATCCATGCTTTCGTTGACCAGTGGTAGTTCTTCTGATGCCGTCGGTTTAAACAATGTCAAAAATAAAAGCTACACTTTTACATTTAGAGCTAAGAAATCTGGTAGTGCCACTTTTAAATTCAATGCCAAAGGTTCAACTTGGTCTGGTGATAGCGAAATCAATTTTTCCACTGCCTCTAAAAGTGTCAAAATAATAACTCAAGAACAGTTAGAAGCGAGTTATTCTAAAAATAATAATTTATCCAGTCTAGCCGTTGAGGGCGCTACCCTCTCACCAAGTTTCACTTCTAGCGTCACCTCTTATACCGTCAATTTGCCACCAAATACTGAAACGATTAAAATAACTGGTAAAAAAGCTGACAGTACAGCTTCAGTATCCGGTTTAGGTGAACACAGCGTTGAAGATGGTAAAAATACGATTAAAGTTGTCGTAACGGCCCAAAATGGTGCCAGTAAGACGTATACCATCACGGCTTTAGTTGAGGAATTAGATCCGATCAATGTCAGCGTCAATGATGAAGAATACACAATCGTTCGAAAAGAGAAGTTATTGGCAAGTCCCAGTACAGAATTTAAAAAAACGACCATTAAGATCGCTGATGACGAGGTTCCAGCCCTTTTAAATGAAAAAGCCCAAATCTTCTTGATTGGCCTCAAAGATAAAGATGGAAATATAACCCTATTCGTCTATGATGAAAAGACGAATAGTTATAAAAAATATAACCAATACAACTTTAAAAATATAACTCTATACATCAACGATAAAAACTTGGAAATTGCTGAGGCAAAAAAAGAAATTACTTATGATGAAAAAACAATTACTGCATATACTATAAAAAATGACGACTATTATTATTTCTATGCAACCAACTTAGAGACGGGAAAAGAAAACTTATATCGCTATGACGCATTAGAGAATACTGTTCAAAGAGCTATCGTCAATACGCGAGGAGAAGTTGCGACTTTACCTATTGAAGAAGAGGAAGAAAAAGATTATACTAAATTATATCAGTATTGCATTATTGGATTAGTTGCTTTTATCTTCTTGACCTATTTAATCATGATGATCAGAGCTATTAGAAGAAAGAGCAAAAGAGGCAAAAACAATGTCATCGTCATTGAAGAAGACAAAGATGATACAAAAGAAATGGTCAGTGAGGACGAAAGTCATAAAATCACTGCTAGCGAAAAAGAGAAATTGCTCAAAGAGACAGAAGAAGAATTGAACCGCATCAACAATGAATCTATCGATGAAGAGAGCGAAATGATCAATTCTATTAATGAATTGTTCTCTACAGAGAGTGATACTAAGAAGAAAAAAGCCAAGAAAAAGGCTGAAGATGAAGCAGAAAAGCCAGATGCTAAGAGTGATAAAAAGAAAAAGAAGAAACAGAGCAAAAACAAAAAAGAAGAAAAACCTGATGCATAGGAGGGTACATGATGAGCAATGAAAAAGAAAAAAGAGTATTAAAGCGTGAAACAAAAAAGAAAAAAGAAAAAATCATAATCGATTTCTTTTTTGTTTTATTAACAATTTTGAGTAGTGCTTATTTCATCTATAGTCTATTGTTACTAGGACCAATTGAAAAAATCATTCGCTATGTCATCATAGCTTTAGTCGCATTATTTGATCTAGTGCTATTCATCAATCTATTTAAGAAAAAGAAAAAGAGAAGAATTAAAAAATCGATTAAGAGATTCTTTCTTTTATGCCTAGTAATCATCTATCTCTTACTCGCCTACAACATCAATTCCATTACGTCAATACTTAGTAGTACTAACAAAAAATACGTTACCACTTCGGCATCACTCGTCACTTTGAAGACGAATGAAATAAATGATGTCAAAGACGTCAAAAATGCAAAGATTGCCATTGGTAATGACAAGGAAGATACAGAATCTTATGTCATTCCAAAAGAAATTGTCGATGAATATGGTCTCGATAAAAATAATGAGATCATTGAATATGAAGATTACCAATCAATGATTCGCGATTTGTATGACGATGTCGTGCAATACATCTTTTTACCTAGTGAATACGCAAGTATTTTTGGTCAGCAAGAAGAATATGAAACCCTTGAAGATGATACCAAGATCATCGTTTCTTCCTCAAAAGAAGAGACTAAAGAAGAAAAAGGTTTGTTGGGTACGGCTAAAGATATAACTAAACCATTCACCATTCTCCTATTAGGAGTTGACTCCAAAGCCAATGGCATTAAGAATGCTGATTCATTTAATGGTGATGCCATGATCTTAGTAACCTTCAATCCTGATACTTTGACAGCAACTATGTTAAGTATTCCTAGAGATAGTTATGTCCCTATTGCTTGTATGACTAATCAGACGGAAAACAAGATCACTCATGCGGCAGCTCGTGGTACTAAATGTGCAATCAATACCATCCAAAACTACTTCGGTATAACTATTGATTACTACATTAAGATTAACTTCACGGGATTAGTCAATTTAGTTGATGCCGTTGGTGGAATTGATGTCGATGTACCATATTCTCTATGTGAACAGAACAGCAAGAGAAAATGGGGTAAATCGACAGTCTATGTCAAAGCTGGAAAACAACACCTAAATGGTGAACAAGCTCTTGCTCTATCGCGAAATAGACATAAGCCAAATGATGGAAGTAAAGTTGGAGCGCAAATGGCTAAATATTGTCCTTCTAGCAATTCAGGTGTACGTAATGACTTTGTGAGAGGACAAAACCAACAGATGGTCGTAAGAGCTATCATCGATAAAATTAAAGGCATTGATGACGTCTCTAAATTCAAAGAGATTTTAAATACTCTTTCTAAAAATATGGACAATAATATGTCATTAGAAAACATTCTCTCCTTCTACAACATCGCTAAAGATATTTTATTGAGTTCACGAGATCACGATGGTGAATTGGTCAACATCCAAAAATTGTATCTCGCTGGATCAGATCAAAGAATCTATGACGAACGAACCAATCTCGTTCTATATAACTACATTCCTAATCAGGAGAGCAAACGTTTAATCACGGCAGCGATGAAAGAAAACCTCGGTTTGAGTAAGCCAAAGGTTGACACTTCTTTCTCTTTCTCAATCGAAGATTATTATGAACAGAACACCATCGGTCGTTATCCACGCGTTGGAACTACTCTCTATTCATTAATTCCTGACTTCACCACTTACTCGAGAACCAAAGCTGAAAGTTGGGCCCGTGAGAATGGTTTCCAAATCATTTGGGACGAAGTGGAAACGACTAAATATGCCGCTGGTAAGATCTATAAACAGAGTTATCCTTTTAAAAAGCGCATCGATTTGTGTTCACCAAAGACAATTACTTTGACAATTGCTAAAAAGAAAGAAACTGTTGTTGCTCCACCAGTCAATGAAGATCCTATCGATGATGACAATACAGATGATTCCAGTTCTGAAGATAGTGGTGAACAAAAAGATGATGACAATTCAGAATCTAGTGATGGTGGTGGCACGAGCGGTAGCGACAGCACTCAAGATGAAGGAAATAGTTCACCATAACCAAAAGATGAAGATTAACAATGTTAATCTTTTTTCTTTTTAACTATTAAAATGAACCATAAACTGATATAATAATATAGTACTGAGATGATGTTTCAACCTCTATTTTATTTTGAGGTGGACAAAAAATAGTTTTTATAGTATAATTCACATGTTAGTTCTTTAATGAGAAAGGAGAAATTATGAAAGACCCAGTAGAAACTAAAATAATTGTTTTAGGTGGTTTGGGCGAAGTTGGAAAAAACATGTATTGTGTAATGCATGGTGATGAAATTGTTATTATTGATGCGGGAATTTGTTTTCCAGAAGGTGGTCTTCTCGGAATTGATTACATTTTACCTGATTTTACTTTTTTAAAACAAAATCAAGATAAAATAAAAGCTTTAATTATTACCCATGGTCATGAAGACCATATTGGTGGTATTCCATTTCTAGTTCAAAATGTTGAGATACCAGCGATTTATGCTGCCAATCAAGCCAAAGAATTAATTGCTTTAAAATTAGAAGATCGAAATATAAGATATGACAATTTATACACATACGACGATCAAACAGTATTAAAATTTAAAAACATCGTCGTCGAATTTTTCAAAACGACCCACTCCATTCCTGATTCCCATGGAATTGTAATCAAAACGCCAAATGGCACTATTGTGACAACGGGAGACTTTAAATTTGATTTAACACCAATCGGTCCAATGGCGGATTTGCACAAAATGGCTCGCATTGGTGAACAAGGAGTCGATTTACTGATCAGTGACTCCACTAATGCTTTAAACGAAGGTTTTAGTATCAGTGAGAGAAAAGTTGATAATGCCCTAAATGATATTTTTGATAAGTATACAAACCGTCGCATCATCATCGCCACTTTCGCATCTAATATTTATCGTCTAAAACACATCGTTGAAACGTGTTATGAACACAATCGCAAAATATGCGTCTTTGGAAGAAGTATGGAAAACAACATCGAAATATCTTTAAAAGGTGGTTATATCGAACACAAAGACATCATCATATCCCCTGAAGAAGCCAATACTTTAAAACCAAATGAAGTGACGATATTATGTACCGGTTCACAAGGTGAACCACTTG
>CANQJR010000044.1 GCA_947624275.1 uncultured Bacilli bacterium | reverse complement strand
TCAACACATAAAGAAAGGAAGTAGATATATATGATGTTAGTACCAAGAAGAAATGATTTCGATTTATTTGGAGATGTCTTTGACGATGCCTTTTTTGGAAGAAATGAGAGTAAGGTAATGAAGACCGATATTAAAGAACATGATGACAGTTATGAATTACTAGTTGACTTACCAGGATTCACCAAAGAGAATTTAAATCTTTCCATTGATAATGGCTATTTGACGATCAATGCTAAAACTGATTCTGATAAAGAAGAAAAAGAAGAAGGCAAATATGTTCGTCGTGAAAGATATAGTGGTGAATTTTCAAGAAGTTTTTATGTCGGAGACGACGTAACAGAAGAAGACATCAAAGCTGCTTTTAAGAATGGTGTTTTAAATGTAGTAATTCCTAAAAAAGAAATCACTAAAAAAGACGAAAAAAAATATATCGATATCGAAGATTAGTAGTTATGAGCAACCCAGTGGTTGCTTTTTTTGTGGTATAATAGAATTGTTTGAGGAGGTCTATATGAATATTGAGGATGAAGTCTTTAAGAGATGTGAAATCGTTTTTTCTAAATTGGAAGAATATGGTTTTAAAAGAGTGGGTGATGATTATGAATATTCCATTAAAGTTTTAGATGATACTTTTTTGATCACTATCCACATTTCTAATTCTGGGGAAGTTGTTGGTCGCATCTTCGACTTGGACATGGATGAAGAATACACTAATTTTAGAGTTGAGGGACAAACTGGTGAGTTTGTCAGTAAGATTCGTGAAACTTATCGTGAAGTTTTACAAGACATTTGTAATAAGTGTACTAATAAGAATTATTTTGTGTCACCGCAAGCTAATCGTTTGGCTTCCTTGGTCAAAGAGCGCCTTGGCGATTCACCTGAGTTTCCTTGGGGTGATGAAAGTGGTGTTTTCCGCAATCCTCGCAATGCGAAATGGTATGCCTTAGTCATGAATATAGATCGCCGTAAAATTTCTGAAGATAGTGGTCAAGTTGAAGTTTTAAATGTCAAACTAGATGAAGAAGAAATTAAGACGTTACTACCTAAAAATGGTTATTATACTTGTTATCACATGAATAAGAAAAAATGGATAACGATTGCGCTCGATGATACCCTTCCTGATGAAGTCATCATGAGTCACATCATTGAAAGCCATGGTTATACGCAAAAACCTAAAGAGTGGCTCGTTCCAGCTAATCCGCGTTATTACGACATCATCAATTGTTTTAACGATAGTGATGAATTGCGATGGAAACAGTCTAGCAATGTTCAAAAAGGGGATGTGGTTTACATATATGTGGCTTCACCATATTCAGCCATTCTTTACAAATGTGAAGCCGTCGAAGTCAATATCCCTTATCATTATAGTGATGATAATTTGTCCATGGATCATGTCATGGATCTACATCTGATTGCCAAGTATGATAAGGATGTGTTTTCTTCTAAAGTGTTACAGGAATATGGCGTCAAATCAGTTCGCGGTCCGCATCATATGCCTAAAAAGTTGAGTGAATTGATAAATAGTAAATAAAAAACAATCAAATGAAATGATCAATTTGATTGTCTTTTTTAATTTTTATTCTATCTAATCTAATCTAATCTAATCTAATCTAATCTAATCTTTTATATAACCATTGGTCTTTAACTTAGAAATGATTTGTGTTTTATTTCGATCTCCTTCAAGACGACGCATCGTACTCGTTTCACTACCATTTTCGAAGAACATGACTGTTGGCGTTCCATCCACTTTGTAATCATTTAAAAATTGTTTGTTATCTTTTTCACTCATGTTTGTCAAATTGAGACTGTAGGCCGTCACGTCGTACTCTTCGAGTACCGCTGTAAATTTAGGAGTAAAGCTGATACAATTGTGACAAGTTGTTTGAACGACTTCTAAAATGAATGATTCATTGTTAGCTAATTTCTGATTGAATTCGGCATAATCAATACTTATCAAATTTTTACTCGTCTCTTTTTCTTTTCCACAACCGACAACACATACTAGTAAAATTAGGAATATACTTAAAAATTTTATTGCTTTTTTCATAATACACCTCAAATCTTATACTAACACATATTTGGACATAACACAATAAAGATGATAACTTTATGATTTTAAAAAATAAAAACCAATTGACATTATTTGTCATCAAATAATAGATAAATATTTTTAACATTGGTTTTTTAAAAATTAATAATTGAATTTAACTAGTTAATGTTGTAAACTATTAATGTATAGTAGTGTGTTTGATGATAAAGAGAAGAAAGGGTGTTATTTTATGAATAGTACGTCAATCAAAATTAAAAGATTTTTTAGTAACAGAAATACTGTTACTATTTTATGTGCAATAATAGGAATTGCTGTTTTGTTTTTTGCATATAGTTGGAGAGTTAATAATGCTGTTAAGCCAGTATCTATACCATATGCTAAAGTCGATATTCAACCGCGTACGAGAATTACGGAGGATATGATTGGAAACATGGATGTTCCAAGTGACGCTATCAATACGATGGGTGGAGATACATTGATTACCACTAGAGAACAAATCATTGATCATTATTCAAATATTAATACAATGATTCCAAGAGGTAGTTTGTTCTACAATGGTGCTGTAGTCTCTAAAGAAGAATTGCCTGATCATGCCGTTTACGATGTCAAAGAAGGAGAAGTATTATATAAATTGAGTGTCAATATGGATACCAGTTATGTCAATTCAATCGTTCCTGGTGGATATATTGATTTATACATGACAACTTCTGGAAATGGACAAGTATATGTTGGTAAATTTGTTGAAAAGATAAAAGTATTGGATGTCTTAACTTCTAATGGAGAACGCGTATTTGAAAACTTGGAAGAGGCCAGAACGCCTGCTTATATCTTGTTCTCTATACCAACCGAAATTCATACGTATTTGTTGAAAGCAAGACAGATTAACGGATTGAATGTGTTCCCTGTACCTATTAATGAGACGCCAGATGCTGATAGCGATGTGAATACTTCTAATATAACGAGTACGCAATTAAAAACATATATTGATGGTTTGGCTTCAGAATTTAGTCAGGATAGAGTAGATTTGACAGAATCTACAGATAGTACTAATAAAACAGATAATGAAAAAAAATAAATAGATGGTGATATTATGGATGAGACAATGAATCTAAATGGAATGGGTGTGACTTCTAATAATGCAGTAAATAGCGCTAACGATTTAAATGTGAACGCTAATGCTACTGCAAATGTTCAGCCACTACCTGCTAATAATGTCGTAACTCCAACTCCAGTTACTGCAACGCCTACGAGTTCAGAAGTTTCCCCAATTTCAACACCTGAAAATAATCAACCTGCCAATCTAACACCAACTTTGGAGAGCGCCAACAATGGCGAAAGCTTTGAAGATATGGATATGATCAAAGAGTTGCGTGCTGAAGAAGCCAATTTGCGCAAAAATGATAGCATTTTTTCCAGCATGGATTTTGGACCGTTGAAAAAGTATTTGGATGATGATGATGTCACTGACATCTCTTATAGTAATGGTGGACAATTGTGGTTAAAAACTTTGAGTAAAGGTGTCTACCGCGTCGAAGAGGATGGCATTAACGATGCCTTGATTGAAAAAATAGCTTTCCAATGCTCTAATGTCATGGGAAAAACTTTTAATATGGCTCATCCGTTCCTCGACTCTGAATCAGCTGAGTTACGTATGAACTTCATCCATGATTCCATCGCTCGTAATGGTATTGCCGTCGTTTTCCGTAAGACACCAGCTAAGATACGTCTTGAAAAAGATAAGTTGATGAAAGAAAATTATGTCTCATTGAGCATTCACGATTTCTTGATTAAGGCTGTCCAAGGACACTGCAATATCATCATGTGTGGTGAAACTGGTTCAGGTAAAACTGAGTTCTTGAAATATTTGGCTTCACACACTGCTGAAAATGAAAAAGTTGTCACAGTCGAAGACACTTTGGAATTACATTTGGACCGCATTTATCCGCATCGTGATATCGTAGCGATGAAGACTAATAATATTGCTTCTTATTCTGATGTGTTAGTTACTTGTATGCGTCAGAACCCAATTTGGATATTGTTATCAGAAGTTCGTAGTGCCGAAGCTGTTACCGCAGTTCGTAACTCTATTTCTTCTGGACACTTCATTCTATCGACGATTCATGCTGATAAAGCTGCCAATATACCATATCGTTTATACAGTTTGCTCGAATCAAATATCGATGTTGAGCAATTCATGAATACCATTTATCGTTACATTCAATTAGGTGTATTCTTAAGAGGACGTTTCGATCCTAAACAAGGACGTTATGTTCGTGAAATAGGTGAGGTAACAGAATTTTATGTCAATGATGATAATGAATGCGTCAGCAACACGATATATTTGAAAACTATCAAAGGGGATGTCACTTATAAACCTATTAGTGAACATCTATTGGATTATTTGGAAGGTCAAGGAATTGACATGACCGCTATTCGCAATGCGAATGGTGATTTGGAAAAAGCTCAAAGTTATACTGATGAGGCTAGCGATATGGCAAATGTGACACCTGCCAACGAAGTAGTTGATACTAAAGTTGCTGATCCAGCACCTGTGGAAAATAGTACTCCTAATGCCAATGTCGAGACTTTACAAACTGGACCGACACCAGAAGTACAAAATGTTGTACCACCAAGCGTTCAGACACCAACTCCTAATGTGGAAGTGTTAACTGGTCAACCAGTGGCTAATGCAGTCAATAATTCTATGCCTATGAATTCCGCTACATCAACGCCAATTCCAGTTCAAAACTTAGGAGTTCCTAATAATTCTTAAAATCAAAAAATGTAAAAGAAAGCCGGTGAAGAAATGGAATATATAATAGTTGGGCTATTATTTGTCTTTGCTCTTTTGTATTATATGAAAAAAGGTGATTCTCTATATAAGTTTGTCATCGATGGTGCCAATGTCATATATGATAAGTATGCTCCATATTCTTTTAAAACAATTCGTGAAAAAGTAAAAGATTTAGGTCAAAGTTATACGGTAAAAGATTACACCATTCAATTATGTCTATTTGGTGGAGGAGCTTTGGTCGTATCTTATCTATATTTTTATAACATCTTGATCTCAATCATCTATGTCATCGCCGCTATTTCGTTAATTCCATATTTGCAATATTTGCGCTGTAAACGTATCTATAGTGAATTCATCTTTGAACAGATCCAAGTCTATACGACTAACACCATTATGGAATTCCAAACGACACAGAGTTTTGTCAAAGCTCTAGAAGGGGTATATGCATCAGGTGTTTTGCAAGATCCCGTATTATCAGATGTTAAAATTATGATCGATATGTCATATCAAAATGGTGTTATTGATCAATCGATTGAATACATGAATGAGCGATATGACTTCTATATGACGAGAAATATGCATCAATTGTTTTTACAAATCACTAAAGAGGGTTCACGTGATTCCAATGAAATTCTTGAAAATATGTTACAGGACATCGATACTTTGGTTGAAGGTGTCTATCGCGATAGAATGGATCGTCAAAACTTCCATCGCCAATTCATCCAATACGGATTGATGCTTTATTTATTAGTCATGTTGATTCAGTACCTGTTACAAGTTGATACTTATAAACAACTTCTGAATGACCCATTAGTTTTTGTGGCACTTCACCTCATAGTAATATTGAATAGTTACTTTCTCATTTCAGGAGAAAAATATTATAACGAGAATGTAGGTGCTGAATAATGTTTGAGATATTGATAATCGCAGGTTTAATTGCTTTTGATTTGATCTATACTAATACTGTCAATACTAATCAGTTTTTGACTGAAAATGATGTATACATAAAAATGTTGAAAGAAAAGGATTGGGATTTCTATGTAGCTGCCAAATATGGTGATAAAGTTGATCCTGATGAGTATTTCAATAAAAGAATAAAAGATACTTTTATGATTTCGGCAGTCATAACGATTCTTTTATTAGCTGATTTCTCTTTTATAAACTTAGTTTTCTTAATTGTAATGGTCTATTTCATTTTTAAAATGCCATATTCTAATTTGAGATCTTATTATAAAAGATATATGTCTAAAATTGATCAAATGTTGCCATACTATTTAAAGGGATTGGAAATATTGTGTCAAAATTACACTGTTCCTGTGGCATTAGCTAGATCTATTGAAGATGCGCCCGACATATTTAAACCGGGACTTAGAACGATGGTTGAACGAATCAATTCAGGTGATTCTTCAATTCAACCATATATGGATTTTGCACAACAATATCCAGTTAGAGATTCCATGCGAATGATGCGTCTTTTGTATCGTCTCGGATTGGGAGCTCAAGAAAATAAATATCAACAATTGATCATGTTCTCTAAGAGTGTTTCTTCTTTGCAAAACAAAGCGCGTGAGGATAAATATAAGAAGCGTCTGTCAAAGATGGAAAAGAAGACGATGGTCATGCTAGTTGCAACTGGTGGAGGATCAATGGTCGTCTTATTGATGGCTATGATGTTCTTGATGGGATAAAAAAACAAAAGATTATTGATAAATGTCAATTTTGTTGTTACAATAAATATATAGATAGGAAGAAGGTGAAAATATGAAAGAGGCAAGTGGTGAATTGAATATGACATTGGTAAC
>CANQJR010000043.1 GCA_947624275.1 uncultured Bacilli bacterium | reverse complement strand
GAATGTATTCCTGGTGAAAAAATAGAGATGGGTAAACAGATCAAAGTCTATGTCACCAAAGTCGATAATAGTGGTAAAGGAATGTTCATTCTCCTATCTCGAAATCATTATGGTTTTTTGAAAAGATTATTTGAACATGAAATACCAGAATTGTCAGATGGATCAGTGTTGTTGTACAGCGTGGCAAGAGATGCGGGTAGTCGTAGCAAAGTTGCAGTCTATTCTGAAAAGTCCAATATCGATCCGATTGGTGCCTGTATTGGTGAAAAGGGATCGAGAATTGCGCGCATCATCGAAGAAGTCAATGGTGAAAAGATTGACATAGTCAAATATGATAAAGAACCAGAGGTATTCATTGCCAACAGTTTACAACCAGCTAAGAATTTGCACGTAATCATAACAGACCCTAAGAAACAGGAATGCATCGTCGTTGCCGATAGCGACAATTTTTCATTGGCCATTGGTAAAAAAGGTCAAAATGCTCGCCTTGCTTCTAAGTTGACACATTATAAAATCGATATAAAGACTGTTGAGCAGGCTGCGGAAATGGGGATAAATTTTAAAGATTAATTACAAGAGGTAAAAATATGAAAAGTGTATTAGAAAGTTTATTGAAAAGACATGGTAATACATTAACTGATTGGATGGGATTTACTATTAATAAAAAAAATCCTTATACTTACCATCATATACAGAAGAGTTGTGATAGAGGAAAAAAGACAATTGAAAACGGAGCTGTTTTAGGTCGTCAATCTCATCGCTTTCTACACTTTATCGAGAAAAAGAATCCCGATCTATATGAAGAATGGAATGACTTGTTTCGGGAAATAAATCAAAGTGAAGATGTGCTTAAAGAGGAACATTATGATAAAATTAAAGTTCTTCGTCAACGAGGTTATGATATAGAAAATCATTATATGAAAAGGAAAAAATGATATGAAAACGAAAAAGACAGTTATGCGTACTTGTGTGGTGACGCGAGATAAATTTCCTAAAAATGAATTGCTTCGCATCGTCAGAACTAAAGATGGACAAGTAATGGTCGACTTGACTGGTAAAATGAATGGTCGTGGTGCTTATATCAAAAAAGATTTAGCTGTTTTAGAACAGGCCATTAAGAAAAATATTTTAGCTAGTCAATTAGAAGTTGATATCAGTGATGATGTTTATGAAACCATTAAAGAGACTATAAATAAACAGTTATAAATGGGAAATACTACCATATAATAAAAGAGTATGTAATATTTTAGAAAGTAGAGGTGATGTGACATGATGAGTATTTTAGAATATTCAATTGATGTTAATAAGAGTTTAGATGAAATAATTAAATTGTGTCAAAAACTAGATATACCTTTTGATGATGAAGAAACGATGTTGTCAGAAGATGATATCACTTTATTGGATAATGAGATTCAAGATAGTGAAGATTATATCGTATCTGATGATGATATTTTGGAAGAAAAGGTTGAAAATATTATTAGTGGTAATAATATCAATATTGATACTAATAATAAAAAAGAGAAATTGAAATCTAAGAAAGATCGTGTTGAAAACAATAAAACTAACTTTCAAAATGAGCGAAAGAAAATTTATAAACATCGTGAAAAATTACAATCTAATGAAGATGAAGAGTTGAAAGAAAAAGTTATTTACAAAGAGGATATGACTGTGTCAGAACTCGCATCTAAACTCGAGATATCCGCAACTGAATTGTTGAAGAAATTGATGAAATTGGGAGTGATGGCCAATATCAATTATCCTTTGAGTTATGAAGTAGCTGAATTGTTAGTTATCGATTATGGCAAAGAGATAACGCGTGAAGAAAATGTAGATATTTCCAATTTTGAAAATTATGAATTACATGAGAAGAGTGAGGATTTGGTCAATAGACCACCAGTTGTCACCATCATGGGACACGTCGATCATGGAAAGACATCACTTCTCGATGCGATCAGAAAGACGGATGTCGTCAGTGGAGAAGCAGGTGGTATCACCCAAGCCATCGGTGCTTATCAAGTCGATTTGAATGGTAAGAAGATCACTTTTATCGATACGCCTGGTCATGAAGCATTTACGGAAATGCGTGCTCGTGGTGCCAGTGTCACTGATATCGTCGTCATCATCGTGGCTGCTGATGATGGCGTAATGCCACAGACCAAAGAAGCGATCGACCACGCTCGTGCTGCTAAAGTTCCAATCATTGTGGCCATCAACAAAATTGATAAACCAGATGCCAACGTTGAAAAAATTATGACGGAATTGACCGAATACGGATTGACTCCTGAAGAGTGGGGTGGAGATATTGTTACGAATAAAATATCAGCCAAGACTCATGAAGGAATAAAAGAACTTTTAGAAAATATCATTTTGGTCAGTGAGATGGCTGAGTTAAAAGCTAATCCATCTCGTTATGCCATGGGAACGGTCATCGAATCTCGTCTAGATAAAAAAGTTGGTACTGTCGCAACGGTTTTAGTACAAAATGGAACTTTGCGTCTAGGAGATCCAATTGTCGTTGGAACGTCTTATGGTAAAGTGCGCACTCTAAAAAATGATCGTGGTCTCGATGTCGTCGAAGCCCTTCCATCAACACCAGTCGAAATAACAGGACTCAGTGAAGTGCCTTCCGCTGGTGATAAGTTCATGTCCTTTGAAACGGAAAAACAAGCTAAGGCCATTGCTGAACAACGCAAAAATCGTGTTCGTGAACAAGACACTAATCGCAGTGGTATGACTTTAGATGACTTGTTCGGTGCGATTCAATCCGGTGTTAAAGAGATAAATGTCATCTTGAAAACGGATGTCAATGGTTCACTTGAAGCTATTAGACAGAGTCTCAATAAAATTGATGTTGAAGGTGTTAAAGTCAATGTCATTTTGGGTGGTGTTGGAACAATCACTGAGAGTGATATCGTCCTAGCTAGTGCCAGCAATGCGATCATTATCGGCTTCAACGTTCGACCTAACGCCAAAACGATGGATTTTGCCAAAGAGTATAATGTCGAGATTCGTCTTTATGACATCATTTATAAGATGATTGAGGATATCGAATCTTCGATGAAAGGTATGCTTGAGCCAATATATGAAGAAAAAGTGACAGGTCATGCGGAAATAAGACAAATCTTCAAATTTTCTAAAGTTGGTAATATTGCTGGATCTCATGTCATCGATGGTGTCGTAAAACTTGGCGATAATGCTCGTTTGATCAGGGATGGCATCGTGTTATACACTGGTAAGATCAAATCTATCCAAAGAGGAAAAGATCAGGCTAAAGAAGTTAAGAAAGATATGGACTGCGGTATTACTCTTGAAAACTATCAGGACATTAAGGAAAATGATGTCATTGAAGTATATGAACTAAATGAGATTAAGAGATGAGTTAATCTCATTTTGAAATTGAGGTGAAAAAATGAGTATCAAACTAGAACGATTGAGCAGTGACTTCGTCAAAGTAATTAGTGAGATCATTGCTAAAGAAGTAAAAGATGAAACGGTTAAGTTTGTCACTATAACTGATTGTGAAATCACTAATGATTTGAGCTTTGCTCGAGTTTATTTTACAGTTTTAGATATGGACAAAAAGGATGAGATCATCAAGAGTTTGGAAAGAGCTAAATCATTTATTCGTGGTGAACTCAGTAAGCGTGTCGAAATTAGACATACTCCTGAACTTCGTTTCATTTTTGATGAATCGATTGAATATGGCAATAAAATAGATAAAATAATTACTGATATTAATAATAAGTGATTTATTAATTGTCAAATTGTTGTTAAATTGTTGGAATAAATAGAATTATATGATAGAATAAAATTGTCTAGGGAAATAGATGTTTTCTATTAAAACCGACTAAATTACGATAAGGGAGTTCGGATCTTTGATCGGTGTTGAAGACCAATTAATTTTGGGATCCTAAAGGTCAAGTATGGACACCCACCTGCTGGTATAGGGCGGGTTTTATCGTTAAACGTCTATTCCTTGGACAGATGAATAAAAAGAAAGCCATCTCTTTTGAGATGACTTTTTATTTTAAAATTGGCGATATAGACCGATAACTTTACCCAGTATGTTGACTTTATCTAAAATGATGGGTGACATTGTATCGTTTTCGGGTTGGAGACGAAAATGTCCATTTTCTTTGTAATACGTTTTTACAGTGACTTCATTTTCTTCAGTCATTGCAACTACTTTTTCGCCATTAGAAGCTGTGTTCTTTCTTTCGACGATGATGATGTCACCATCGTATATGCCGACATTGATCATTGATTCACCACTGACGCGTAGAGTAAAAACTTCTTTTTTACCATTGACCATCGTGGCTGGAATGGCGAAATATTCATTTGGTACTTCAATGGCCTCAATCGGATTTCCCGCTGTCACTTTGCCGAGGAGAGGAACGTCGACAACATTTTCCTCTTTGTTTATGTATTCGTTAGGAACTAATAATTCTAAAGCTCTATTCTTAGATTCATTTTTTTTGATATAGCCTTTTTCTTCGAGTTTGTTCAAATGAAAATGTGTAGTTGCTGGTGAACTCAAATTTAATAGAGAACCGATTTCACGTACCGTTGGCGGGTAGCCATGTTTAGCTATAAATTTCTTGAGAGCTTTTAAAATATCTTCTTGTCTTTTAGTAAGTTTTTCCACATTTTACCTCCTTTATTGATTTCATCTTATCACAAACAATTGTTTATGTCAAACAATTGTTTTATTTTAAAAATATTGACAATTATACGATATTTTGATATTATATTTTCTTAATGAGGAGAGGTAGATGATGAGTATGAGCAAGGCAATACTTAGTTTCATCATAGATAAAAACGCTAATAATGAAAATAATGAATTGATTTTGCTAAACGATTCTCTAAGAACTGTCGACAATTGTACGAGGTTTTACAAAGATGCGGATGCAATGCGTCACAGTCCTGAGTTTCAAAGCCGCATTGAAGGATTTTTGAAACATAATAAAAATTTTATCGATGGACAAGATCTCGATAGCGTTGGTGAATTTGCCGTTTCTTTCATTCTCAATAGTGACAATCGCGAATATCTTCCAATCATGTTTGATGATGAGACACCAATTAGAATGCGTACTACTTCTTTAGAGACGACTAAATGTGAAGTGGAAAGAGCTAGAAAACTGTTATTCACAAGTAAAAATAAAATGTTTTTGAAAAGAATGTTAAATGATGAACGATTTGAAGATACGACAGCTTTTAACATCAAGTTGCGCTTGCCAGAATATAAAGAAATGTCCAAGAAGGGTGTCAAACCGCAGTTAATCGATGGCGAATATTATATGACGATCAATGACATCTTACAATATTTCTCAACAGTCGACAAAGTCGGACCAATGCGCAGCTTAGTAGAAGACGCTCTAGAGGTTTGGAAAGAGAAAATGTTGGATTTGGATGATGAATTATTATATTATTATTCTCGCAATTTGCGCTTAGCCATCAATGCTTACGATCATGACAAAGTGGCTAAAAAGTTAGTATCTAATTTACAGTCCAGTCTTGATAACATGCTCGACGTCGTCAAAAGTGGTTCTGGTCGCATCATTCGTTATCCCGTTTCTGGTCAATATAAAAAATATTCTAAAACCAAAAGAATTGATGATAATTTTGCTTAATCATCATTCTTTTTTTTCGCGTTTTGTTCTATAATATAAGTGTGATTAATATGAAAGAATTAGAAGAATATTTAAAATATTTAGAATATCAAAAGAATTATTCAAGTCATACCATCGACAGTTATCGTGAGGACATCGTCGAATTTTTGGAATACATCAAATCAGAAAATATTGATCTCTTGGAAGTAAGTTATGATGATATTCGCTTTTACTTGATGCATCTCAGTCAAAAAAAAGATGTCAATTCCACCATTTCGCGCAAGATAAGTGCTCTTCGCAGTTTTTACAAATATCTTCAACACAACAACAAATTAGAACACAATCCCTTCACGTTAATCAATTTGCCAAAAAAAGAGAAAAAATTGCCACGTTTCTTCTTCTATAATGAGTTGGAAGAGTTGTTCAACACACCAAAACTCAATACAGCTCTTGGCCAACGCGACCGATTGATTTTAGAAATGCTTTATGCAACGGGAGTGCGCGTCAGTGAACTCGTCAACATCAAAATATCAGATATTTCTGATCACACCATCAAAATTTTGGGAAAGGGTAATAAGGAGCGAATCGTGCGATATGGCGATTATTGTGCAGAAATTTTGGAATTATATCTAAAAGATGGTCATCGTCGTCTCAATGATCAAAGTGAATATCTATTTCTCAATAACAATGGTGGACAATTGACTGATCGAGGAGTGCGATACCTTCTCGATAAAATAATTGAGAAGACGACGATTGAAAAAAAGATTTCTCCGCACATGTTGCGTCACAGTTTTGCTACCCATCTCTTGAATGAAGGATGTGACATTCTGACCGTCCAAGAATTGTTGGGACATGAAAGCCTAACCGCTACGGCCATTTATACGCATGTCACTAATGATCGCCTAAAAGATGTATATTTCAAGACTCATCCTCGGGCTAAAAAATAAAATAAAATAACATTCGTTTGAATGTTATTTCCTAAATTAAAATTTCAACCGCACCACAAGGTGCGGCTTTTTTGATAGAATAAAGGAGCCAAATCCCGGCAAGG
>CANQJR010000042.1 GCA_947624275.1 uncultured Bacilli bacterium | reverse complement strand
CGTCATTGGAGCAGATGATGGGAATCGGACCCACGCAGTCAGCTTGGAAGGCTGAGGTTCTACCATTAAACTACATCTGCATCAGTAGACATTTTCAATTATATCATAATTGTCATATTTGTCAACTAAAATGAATTAATTTTTGAATTTATATAGTATTTGAACAATTATGCTATATAATTATATTGTATGATTATAGGAGGATTTTATGAATATATATAAGTTAAGTGCTAAAGAATTAAAAACTAAGAAAAGGGATTTTTATCAAACTGCATATGGTAAGAGAGTAGTTTGCATTTATTTTGTCGTACCATTTATTAGCATGTTGATCACAGTCGAATTAGCCATTCAACTCGTTTTATCATCTTTTTTACTCGATTTTGATTGTTTTAGACCTTTGTTTTTGATGGGATTGATAATACCATTGGTTCTATCTACTACTTTTACTTTGATTGCTTATGTTCTAGCTTATAGAGCATATTATCAAGAACTAAAAGAATATTTATTGAGTCTTAAAAAATAATCTCTTTTTTTCATATTTTTGGTATTGTACTAATACCCCATATGGGTATATAATTGATTCGGTGATAGTATGCAAAAAGATAATCGCAATTTACATCGTTTGAAGAAGAGAACTGCAGAAGAAAAAAATTATTTGAAGAAAAGGCTACATATAATTGAAGGGCAAGTTAGAGGACTGACCGCTATGATTGATGATGACCGATATTGTGATGAAGTTTTAATACAAATATCAGCAATAGATCATGCTTTAAAGAGTTTGGGTACTAAAATTTTGAAGGATCATCTATCTACTTGTGTCGTCGATGATATCAAAACAGATCATTTAGAAGTCATTGATGAAGTTATGGATTTGATAAAAAAATTGAATTGATAATTTTAAAATGTATATACTATTTTGGAGAGAAATATGAAAAAAGTTATTTTGAAAATTGATGGAATGAGTTGTAGTGCTTGTTCCTCTGGTTTGGAAAAGTATTTGAATAGACAAAAAGGAGTAATTAAGGCCAGTGTCAATCTCGTTTTAGCACAAGCCCTAATTGAATATGATGACTCTTTAACCATTTCTGATCTAGAGACTTTTGTTGAAGAAGCGGGTTTTGAAAGCCGTGGTATTTTTGATGAAAAAGAGTTAGACCATCATCAAAACAAAACAAAACGATTATTTGTTTTTGGCATTTTGGCCATATTTATTTTATACATTTCTATGGCTGATATGTTGCATTTGCCAGTCATTCCTTTTTTTGATATGATGCATCATCCCAGTCATTATGCCGTCACACTCTTAATTTTAGTCATTCCTTTTTTGATTTTTGGTTTAGATATTTTTAAAAGTGGCATTAAAAATCTTCTACATAAGACACCCAATATGGACACTTTAGTCGCTCTTGGTGTTTTTTCTAGTTTTCTTTATAGTTTGTTCAGTACTATTATGATTTTACTAGATAAAAGACCGATGTTTTATGTTGAAAATATTTATTTTGAATCTTGTGCCATCATCATTTTTTTCATTAAATTGGGACGCTATATTGATGGAAAGAGCAAAGAGAAAACTAAAGAAGCGTTAAAAGAATTGGTTCAGATCACACCGACTAAAGCTCTTCTAAAAACGAAGAATGGTGAAAAAGAAGTTACTATTGATGAAGTGCAGAAGAAAGATATTTTAATTTGTAAAGCTGGAATGAAAGTTGCGGTTGATGGGGTAATCGTCAAGGGAAAAACACATGTCGATGAGTCTTTCATCACTGGAGAATCTATTCCAAGTAAAAAGACTAAAGGCGATAAAGTAGTGGCAGGTAGTATCATCATTGATGGCTATATCGAATATGAGGCTGAGCGCATTGGAAGGGAGTCAACTATTTCAGAAATCGTCCATTTAGTCATTGAAGCTACTAATACTAAAGCTCCAATTCAACGCCTTGCTGACGTCGTCTGTGGTTATTTTGTACCAGGTATTATCATCATCGCTGTCTTAACTTTTGGTGGTTACATCCTTTTGGGAAATCCTTTTAGTGAGGCTCTGACATCATTCGTAACGGTTTTGGTAGTGGCTTGTCCATGTGCCTTAGGTTTGGCAACGCCTCTTGCCATAGTCGTTAGTGAAGGAAATTGTGCTAAAAATGGTATTTTAGTTAAAAATAGTACGACTCTTGAAAATGCTCATAAGATTGACACTGTCGTCTTTGATAAAACCGGTACTTTAACCCATGGAAATTTAAAGATATCTAAAGTGTATAATTATAGCCAATATACTGATGATGAATTGATTGCTTTGACTGCCAGTCTCGAAAAAAATTCAACGCATCCCATTGCGAATGCTTTCAATACTTATGCCGAAACTAAAAAGTTAAAACTGTATGACGTTAGCGATTTTGAAAATATGGCTGGAATCGGGTTGTCCGGTGTAATTGGTCAGCGCCTAATATCAGTTGGAAATAAAAAAATTATCAAGGGTTTGAACGATGGAGATATCGATGCGAAGGCATTGCTCGCTGATGGCAACAGTTTAGTTTATGTAAAGGAAAAAGATAAATTAATAGGTCTAATCGGCGTTAGAGATGTCGTTCGCTCTGAAAGTCCAAAAGTCGTTTCCAAACTTCAAAGATTGGGAAAAGAAGTGATCATGTTGACTGGTGATAATGAAAAAACGGCTCAATTGATTGCTGATTCTATTGGCATCGATAGGGTCGTTGCCAATGTGTTACCCAAGGATAAAACAGAATTTATAAAGAAATTGCTCAAAGATGGTAAGAGAGTTATGATGGTTGGGGATGGCATTAATGATGCTCCCAGTTTAGCAACTGCTAATATCGGTGTCAGCATCAATGGTGGTACAGATATTGCTGCAGATTCTAGTGATGTCATTTTGATGAATGATGATTTGGGAAAAATTCCAATGCTTCTTGCCATCAGTCATAAGACTTTAAAAAATATTAAACAAAATTTGTTTTGGGCTTTCTTCTATAATCTCTGTATGATTCCGATTGCCATTGGTCTATTAAAACCGCTTGGCATCAGTATGAATCCGATGTTTGGTGGCTTGGCCATGACGATCAGCAGTCTGACTGTAGTTCTAAACTCTCTTCGTCTTCGAAGAGTGAAGAAATGAACTGACTAATGAATATTTAAAATTGAAATGTAAAAAATAGAAGAGATGGAAATTGCTTCAGATTCATTGGGCATAGAAGTGATATAATATATTGGTAAAGTGGTGATGTCATGTATGATTTAATTATTATTGGAGCTGGGCCAGCTGGTCTTACTGCTGCTCTATATGCGTTGAGAGCCAATGCCAAAGTTTTAGTCATTGAAGCTAAAACTTATGGTGGACAAATCATCAACGCTTCTAAAATTGAAAACTATCCAGGAATTAAGGAGATATCTGGCTTTGAATATGCGACCAATCTCTATGAACAGGTCAAGGCTTTAAATTGTGAATTTAAGTTTGAAAAAGTCACTTGTATTGAAAGAGATATGACGGTTGTAACGGATAAAGATCAGTATCGTGCTAAAAGCATCATCATCGCTACTGGTACTGAAAAGCGTCCATTGAATCTTCCAAATGAAAAGCAATTTCTCGGTCATGGTCTATCGTACTGTGCCACTTGTGATGGAAACTTCTACCGAGGTAAAAAAGTTGCGGTTGTCGGTGGTGGAAATACGGCTTTAGAAGATGCCATCTACTTGTCGAGTATCGCTTCCAAAGTTTATTTAATTCATCGTCGCAATCATTTTCGTGGCGAAGAGCGTTATGTTGAGGAAATTGAACAGAAGGAAAACATTGAGCTTCTCATGAATAGTGAAATAACGAAGTTAATGGGTGAGGAAAAGTTGACTTGTCTTGAAGTGCAAAATGCTGATGGCAGCACGATCGATTTGGAAGTCGACGGCCTTTTTGTCGCCATTGGTCAAGAACCGAATAACGATATTTTTAAAAATATCATTGAACTGGATGAAGATGGATATGTCAAATCTCATGATGAGGTTTGTACTAGTGTTGAAGGAATTTATGTCGCGGGTGATGCGCGCACTAAAGATTTGCGTCAATTGACGACTGCCGTTGCTGATGGAGCGATTGCTGCCACGATGGCTATGAAAGAGAGGAGATAAATATGGGTGTTATTGAAATTGGGGAAAAGGAGTTCGCTGATAGAGTTAAAACTGGTCGCGTTTTGGTCGATTGTTATGCTGATTGGTGTGGACCTTGTCGAATGTTATCACCAATCATTGATGAGCTGTCAAAAGAGATAGAGGATTATCATTTTTATAAATTGAATATTGATGATGCTGAAGAAATCGCTAAACGTTATGGAATTATGTCAATTCCAACCATTCTCATATTTGAGGATGGTGAATTGAAGAAAACTGTTATCGGTTTTCACTCCAAAGATGAAATGAAGGAAATGTTTACTACTTCGTAAAGCAGTTTAATTTAAAGGAAGATGATTAGTTATGAAAAAGAAAGAGAATGAAAAAAATAATAATTTAGTCAAATGGTTGATATTGGTATTTGGCATTGTCATCGTTTTATTATTAGTGATCATTGTCATGTTATTTGAAAAAAATGAAGATTATTTGGATGAGTTGCGTGAAAACAATAATAATTACACAGCTAACGACAATAACAATACTACCATCGACAATGACCAAAACAGTGGTACTACTGACCAAAACACCGAAAATACTAACAGTGACACTGTGACGCGTGACCAAGCTTTAGATATCGTCTTTGAACACGCTAAGATAAATCGAAATAGTGTTCGTGATTTAGACGTTGAATTGGAGAACAAGTATGGAAGTACTGTGTATGAAATCGATTTCAATTATGACAAATACGATTATGAATATTATGTCGATGCTAAGACGGGAGAAATTCTTCATTCATTTAAAGAATTTGATTGGTAAGGTAATCTTACCTTTTTATTTTGTAATTAATTTTTGATTTGTAATAAACTCTCATCAAATAAATATTATTTAATAGGAGGTATTATGAACAAAAAAATTATTATTGGCATCACTATTTTTTTATTCGTTTTGATTCTAGTAATATTCATTCCTAAACTCAAAGAGAAAGATGTGGTAAAAGAAGAGAAGAGCGAAGAAGAACAAAATGGAGTTGACTATACCCGTTATAAAACGTTGATCATCTATTATTCTAAATCGAAGACGACAGAGCGAATAGCCAATTTACTACAGAAGAAGATTGGGGCTGATCTTTACAAGATCGAAGTAGTTGAAGACTATCCTGAGGGGATGACTGAGATATATGATCGTGCCAAGGAGGAAAGGGATAGTGGCAATCTTCCGCTTTTAAAAGGAACGTTACCTGATATATCTCGTTACGATTTGATTTTAGTCGGTAGTCCGGTGTGGGCTAGAACTATTTCCACACCCATCATGAGTTATCTTGCCCAAACTGATTTTGATGGCAAGCGAGTGGCAACTTTCTACACCGATATTGGCAAAGCTGGAACTTATGAAAAAGATTTTAATGACCAAATTCAAAATGCCAGTCCTAGCTATAACCTCGAACTTACTGATGCTTCTGAACTTGGCGATGCAGAGATTGACGTTCTCTTTGATAAATGGTTAAAAAAAGTGTTCAAATAATTATATAGTTGTATGATAAAAGTAGAAGATTCTACTTTTTATTTTGCAAAAAAATAAATTTTTTGTGATATTTTGTCAATTTGAAGAGTTATTATAGTGAAAGCTTTCAAATTAGCCTGGAGGTAAAATATGGATGATAAATTTGTGGAAATATTTAATCTCTATAAAAATGATGTCTATCGCTTAGCTTTCAGTTATACTAAAAATATTTCTGATAGTGATGATATCGTCCAAAATGTCTTTGTCAAATTATATCGCAAACAAGACATTTTAGAAAAGAATAAAGAAGAGATTAAGAAGTGGTTGATTAGAGTAACGATTAATGAATGTAAAACTCTATTATTATCCAATTGGAAGAAGAAGATTACTTCTCTTTCAGAACAGGAGGAAAATATTAAAAGTGAGATGCCAAGTAATGATGTTTTGCGGGCAGTATTAGATTTACCAAAGAAATATCGCATCGTTACGTATTTATATTATTATGAAGATTACAAGATTAAAGAAATAGCTCAGATATTGAAGATATCTGAGACAAGTATTCAAACACGCTTAGAACGTGCTAGGAAACAATTGAAAGAAATTTTAAAGGAGGCATGGGATTATGAATAATAAGAAAAGAATAAAAAATGCTTTTTTAGATGTCAATGTTTCAGAAAATTTAGAAAGGAATATATTAAATATGACTGTTAATAGAGAAGTTAAGAAGAGAAAGTTTAAACTGGCTTATCTTGCTCTTATTGCTGTTCTCGTAACTGGTTTTTCACTATCTTTTGTCTATGCTAAAGAGATTAAAAAGGCCGTGCAAAAAATCTTTAGTATCAATGTCAAAATGGGTGATGAAGAAGACAGCAAAGTTAAAATAAATGTTGATGGAATAACACATCCAATTCCTAATACTGTCAAAAGAAGTGGAACGAGAATCGTGGAAGTAGAGGTATATGGACCGGGTGGTAAGCAAGTTATGAAAGATGGAAAGCCATTAAAGGAAAAACATGAAGATACAATCTCCTTAAATAGAACGATTGAAGAGACGGAAAAGGATCTCGGCTTTCCAATATTGAAATATAATGATCAAGATCAAACCGAAGTCATCTATGATACCGACGACAATGATGATGGAACGATTGCACGCGTTTCGTTATGGATACCAGACTTTTATGAAGAAAATGGTAAAGAATGCTGGATGAGTGTTACCATACTCGATGATAATGCTGACATGAGATATAACGCTGCCCTCTATGGTGAAGTTGACGTAATTGGTGGTAAGATCGATGAAGAAATATATCATACTGACAATATCAACGGAGATATCTTTATATATGGAGTTGATTGGGATGATAGTCGTTTGACAGCTATTTTCTATCACGATGGTATCGAATATACTTTAGGAACGAATACTTTGACGAGAAGTGAGTTTAAAACCATCTTAGATAACTTGAAATATTAGACTGGTGATGCCAGTCTTTTTACTTGACATGATGAATTTTGTCGAAATTAGCACTTTGACTTGACAAGTGCTAACTATAGTGCTAAGATGTTAGTTGTAGGAGAAAAGAATACTCCTATGGTATTAAAATTATATTTTTGTGCTACCTAAATGGTGTCAACACATAAAGAAAGGAAGTAGATATATATGATGTTAGTACCAAGAAGAAATGATTTCGATTTATTTGGAGATGT
>CANQJR010000041.1 GCA_947624275.1 uncultured Bacilli bacterium | reverse complement strand
TAAAATAGTTGATAGAATTGAAATTCATCAAGATAAAACAATAGATGTTTATTTTAAATTAAAACCATTAGGGATTAAATAGTAATCCTAAAAAAATTATCACCAACGGTAATCACACACAATTTTAAAGGTGTAAAAGAAGATGGAAAAATTAAAATTGATGGTAGTTATGACGTCAATGTTTGGTATTCATATGATGACAACACAAAGACAGATGTAATCAGAGTGACCAACGACTATCAAGAATTAGTTCAATTGAATAAAAAAGAAGAACTAGATTCTGATGAAGAGGAAATCATTGTCAGAAGTTTGAAACAACCAACAGTCATTCAAGCGGACATCAATGATGGAACAATTATCTACACTGTCGAAAAAGAATTGGGTATTGAAATTGTTGGCAATGCTAAAGTTAAAATAGCAGTTGATGATAATGAGGAAGAATGGGACGTTTTAGATAGCGATGACGATCTTGATTCAGACGTCCAAAAAGAAATTGATGATGAAGTCGTTGAAGAGTTTTTGAATTAGCATCGCAATATAATATTTTATTTTAAATACTAGTAACTGTTAACAAAAAAAGGTTGACAGTTCTTTTTTATTAATATATAATCTATTATGTATTAAGAAATGGAGGAGAATTATGGCAGTTAAAATTAGATTGACAAGAATGGGAGCTAAAAAGAAACCTGTTTATAGAATCGTTGCAAGTGATTCTAGACGTCCAAGAGATGGACAATATATCGAGTTGATAGGTACATATAATCCATTGACTAGTCCTGTTTCTGTCAAAATTGATGAAGAAGTAGCATTGAAGTGGTTAAGAAATGGTGCTGAACCAACTGATACAGCTAGAAATTTATTGAGTGAAGCTGGAATTATGAAAAAGTTTGCAGAGTCAAAAACACCAAGATCAAAATCTAAAAAGGTAGAGACTAAAAAGGCAGCGCCAAAGAAGACAGCTACTACCAAGACTACTACTAAAAAGACGACAACTACGAAAAAGAAGAAAGAAGATAAATAATTATGGATTTAGTTGCTTTGACTGAAAAAATCGTTAAATCACTTGTCATGAATAAAGATGCCGTTAGTGTTAAAGAATTTCCTACTGATAACGAAGATGAAATTTTAATCGAAGTGATGATCTCTGAAGAAGACATGGGAAGAGTTATTGGTAAGAATGGTAAATGTGCTAATGCGATTAGGACTATTGTTCAAGCAAGTAGTTATTTGTCAGAAAATAAAAAAGTAAAAATAAATATTGATAATTTTTAAGAACCATTTGGTTCTTTTTTTTGATTGATTAAGAGTGAGTAATTTGAGAACTAGTAATATTTTAATAAATTAATTTTTAATTTTATGTATTTCTTGTAGAAAGCTAAAATTTATATTATAATAATTATTATAGGTGATGAGATGGATGATATAAAGATTCCTCGCCATGTGGCAATCATCATGGATGGTAATCGCCGTTGGGCGAAAGAACGAGGAAAAAGAGCTAGTGCTGGACACCTACAAGGAAGTAAAACTTTGAAAAAGACAGGGATGTATATTTTTTCTACTGGAGTTAAAGTTCTGAGCGTCTTTGCTTTTTCAACTGAAAATTTTAAACGAAGTGAAGAAGAAGTCAATTATTTGATGAGTTTAGTCATTAAAGTTTTCAACAAGTCATATGTTGATTTTGTAAAAAATGGTATCAGAGTGGTCATTTCCGGTCGCAAAAAAGGTTTACAATCAGAAGTTTTGCAAGCCATTGATACGATTGAGAATCAGACGAAAAATGGCAATAATGGTATTTTGAACATCTGCTTAAATTATGGTGGACAACAAGAGATTGAGGATGCTTGTCAGAGGATTGCCATCGACTACAAAAATGGTGCTGTCGATTTAGATACTTTGGACTTCAACAAATATTTATACAACGATTTGCCACCAATTGATTTGTTGATAAGAACTAGTGGCGAAGAGAGGATCAGCAATTTTATGTTGTATCAACTAGCTTATAGTGAACTATATTTTACTAAAACATATTTTCCTGATTTTGATGAAAAGGAATATGATTTAGCAATTTCCGAATATAATAAGAGAAAGAGAAGATTTGGAGGTTAGATATGAAAGTAAGAGTTATTAGTGCTATCGTTTTATTATTGTTATTTGTACCTTTATTAATAATTGGAGGAGTACCTTTTGCCCTATTGATGCTTTTGGCGGCATTGTTAGGTTTGCATGAACTGTTCAAAGTTCGTCGCAAGAAAAAAGAAGTTCCATTCATAATGGAATTGTTCGGCTATGTTTTTGTCGGTTTTTTGACTTTGAACAATTATAAATCAGCCAGCATGATTTTCGAAATTGATTATCGACTAGTGGCCTTTATGTTTTTCTTGTTCATTCTACCAATCATCTTCATCAATGATGATAAAAAATATGATGTCGATGATGCGCTATACTTAGTTGGAGCTACACTTTTCATCGGTCTATGTACTAACATTTTGATCTTGATAAGAAATTATAGCCTTTTATATGTGATCTATCTTTTCATAATTAGCTGCATAACTGATACATTTGCTCTGATAACTGGAAGTTTTATCGGTCGCCATAAATTGGCTCCTAAGATTTCGCCTAAAAAGACTTGGGAAGGTTTTTATGGAGGAACTTTTTGGGGAACTGTTTGTGGTACTACGTATTTTGCTACGGTAATAGATAGTGCGCTTTCTTTACCATTAATCATTTTTATGACGTTGTGTCTGTCAATAATTGGTCAATTTGGCGATTTAGTCTTTTCAGCTATCAAAAGACATTATGGCACTAAAGATTTCTCCAATATAATACCTGGACATGGGGGAATATTAGATCGATTGGATAGCGTCATTTTCATAGTTTTAGGATTTTTATTATTTTTGGTGATCTTATGATGAATAGTATTGTGACATTAATTATTTTTATAATAATTTTAGGAATTATAATTTTAGTTCACGAATTTGGACATTTTATCTTCTCTAAAAAATTTGGTGTTTATGTTCATGAATTTGCCATTGGAATGGGACCTAAGATTTTCTCTCGTCAAAAAGGGGAAACGGAATATTCTATTCGTGCCATTCCGATTGGAGGATTTTGTTCTTTGGCTGGAGAAGATGGCGAAGAGACAGATGATAAAGGGAAAAAGATACCTAAGAAGCGAAAGTTATTTGCCAAACCGATTTGGCAACGCTTCTTGATCTTGTTCTTTGGCGCTGGTAACAATTTTATTCTAGCTTATATCTTCTTATTTTTAGTCGCTTTGATAGGGGGAGCTCCCATTATGGACCCAGTCATCAGTGGTGTGACTGAGAATTATCCCATGGCTGAAGCTGGTATTGAACAAGGCGATAAAATCCTTGAGGTCAATGGTCATAAAACGAAAACCATCGATGATGTTCAATTGTATATTACTCTAAATAAAGTTGGTACTGATTTGGATTTGAAAATTGAAAACAGTGAGGGACAAGTTAAAGATTATACGATTACACCAATCAAGGTAAAAGAGGATGGCCAAGAGAATTATTATTATGGTGTTGAGTTCAAACAGACGCAGCGAAGAGGTTTTATCGAAGCCATCAAATATAGTTATTTAAAAGCTGGAGCCATATTTAGACAGATGTGGGTCGTTTTGGGCAATTTGTTCACTGGTGGTCTCAGCGTGAACAATTTGAGTGGTCCAGTTGGCATATACTCAGTTGTTGGTGAGGCTAGGTCATATGGCATTTTGACTCTATTACAATTGACCGCTCTTTTGAGTATCAATGTCGGTTTCTTAAATTTGATTCCATTCCCAGCTTTCGATGGCGGTAGAATTTTCTTATTACTGATTGAAAAATTGCGTGGAAAACCATTGAAGGCTGAAACTGAAAACTTGATCAATACGGTGGGATTTATTCTCATTATGTTGTTAGCTCTTTATGTAACTGGTCATGATATCTTTACTCTGATGTTTAAATAGAACTGTTTACTAGTTAAATAGTTCTTTTATTTTTAGCTATGATTTGGTATAATCAATATGAGATGATAGATATGAAAAATGATGAAATTACTGATAATGATATGAATGATTCCAATGATGAAGTTCTCTATTTTGATGATGATCATTCTTTTGAAAGAGAACAAGAATATGGCGAGAGTGTTGATGGCGTTCACGAAAATCCTAGACCGGTTACGAATACTAACAGCGTTGAATATGATGAAGAAGATTACGAATCAGAATCAGTTGTCGGTGAACGGAAGAAAGTCATATTTTCGTATTTGTTTATTATGGTTGTAATAGTATTGATAATAATAGTGGCCATCATAAATTTAAAATAACAGGAATGTTATTTTTATTTTCGTTTACAAGTTTTGATAAAATATGTATAATTTTATATAGTGGAATAAGGTGATGATAATGTATTTAAAGGAAATTCAAGCCACGGGATTCAAATCTTTTGCTGAGAAGATGAGCATAGCATTAGACAATAAGACGACTTGTATCGTCGGACCTAATGGTAGTGGTAAGAGTAATATAGTGGATGCAGTTCGTTGGGTTCTAGGTGAACAATCAGTTAAATCTTTACGTGGTGATAACGATATGACTGATGTCATTTTTACAGGTAGTAATTCCCGTAAACCTTTAAATGTTGCTTCGGTGTCATTGATCTTTGACAATAGCGACAATTATCTAAACATTCCTTATAATGAAGTGGTAGTAAAGAGAAGAGTTTATCGCAGTGGTGAAAATGAATATTTTTTAAATGGTGAACGCTGTCGTTTGAAAGATATAACTGACTTGTTCATCGATAGTGGGGTTGGAAGAGATTCATTCAACATCATTTCTCAAGGTGAGATAGATAAAATTTTGTCAACTTCTAAAGATGATCGCCGCTATATTTTTGAAGAGGCAGCTGGTGTTTTGAAATATAAAAAGCGTAAAGAGGAAGCCATTCGTAAACTCGATCGCACACGTGATAACATGAATCGTGTTGAAGACATCATTAGCGAGTTGGAAGTTCAAGTAGAGCCGTTGAAAAAACAGAGTAGTGATGCCCAAGATTATTTAGATAATAAAGAAAAGTTAGAAAAAGTTGAAGTTGCTCTAATCGTTACTGAAATCGAAAATATTAATCATGATCTCGAACAGAACAAAAAAAGAGTAGAAGAATTGAATAACAACATTCTCAATTTGAATGTCAAGAACAATAGCAGTGATTCTGAACTGTTAGATTTAAAAAATAATTTGACTAAAATAAATGCGGAAATAAATGGTCTTAATAACAATTTATTAGATTTGACGCGTCGAGAAGAAAAGTTGAATGGTGAAAAGGCTCTTTTAAAAGAGCGCAGCAAATATCGTGCCAATGATCAAAAGGTCTATGAAAACATCACTATTTTAAAAGAAAATTCCTTGCGTATAACGAATGATATCTATTTAAAAGAAAAAGATTGTGACATTCTGCAAAACGAAGAGAAAGAACAGAAAAGTTTCATAGATAAATTAGACTTAGAACTCACTAATTTGAAACAGCAATATAATGCTTGTAACAGTGAAGGAGGGTATAAGCGAAGAGATTTGGTCGACATCAATCATCGAATTGAGGTATTGACGAACACTATTGAAAATGGCGACAATTTGAATAATAGCGTTCGCAGTGTTTTGAGCAATCCGCGCTTGAGAGGTATCCATCAAGTCATCAGCAATCTATTGGAATGTGATAGCAAGTATACCTTAGCTCTCGAAGTGGCTCTCTTGTCGAGCAAACAATATATCGTCGTCGATGATGAAAAATGTGCTAAGGCAGCCATTAATTATTTGAAAGATAACAATTTGGGGCGTGCAACGTTTCTTCCTCTAAATGTCATCAAAGCCCGTGGTGTCGATCCTGATGTCATCTCATCAATCGTCAAAGAAGATGGGTATATCGATCTTTTTATAAATTTGATCAAATATGATGATGTCTATTATAACGTCATGGCTAATCAACTCGGCAATGTCATCGTCTGTCGCGATTTAGATAGTGCCAATAACATCAGTCGCAAGATCAACAATCGTTATAAAATAGTTACACTCGATGGTGATGTCATAAATGTTGGTGGTAGTATCACTGGTGGTAGTCTAAAGATTACGCGCAGTGCCATATCGGATCGTCGCGATTTAGAATTGGCCAATTTGAAAAAAGAGGAGATCAATTCTCTCATTCAAGAACTAGATGACCAAGTAGAAGAATTATCAAAGGAAATTCATTTGAAAGAAGAAGAAATTTATAAGGCAAAGACCAAGTTGGTCGAAGTGGAAGAAAAACTTACCAATAATAAAGAGGCCATCAAACTTTTAAATGATGATCTGATAAATAATAAAGAAGAATTGAACAGTTTGGGACACATCGTTTCTGAATCCATCTCTCAAGAGGAAGAACGCATCATGAAATTGTTCTATGACGTCAAACGTGAAAAAGAAGAACTGCAGAAGAATATTACTGTCATAAATAAAGAGAAGAGTCGTGTCGCTAATTTGATTGAAGAAAAAGAGGCCGCTAATCGCTTGAACAATTCTGAACTTTATAAAAATGAAAAAGAATTGAAAGAATTAGAGATATCCATTTCTAAAATGGATATGAAAATGGATAATTATTTGAACATATTAAATGAAGATTATGAAATGACTTATGAAAAAGCTAAAAATGACTATGCTTTAGAAGTCAGTGTTGAGGATGCCAGAACCGAAGTGGCAACTTATAAAAATAACATCAAGAGAATTGGTATGGTCAATTTAGCGGCGATTGATGAATATAAAAGAGTCAGTGAACGCTATGAATTTTTGAATAATCAAAAAAATGATTTGCTCAATGCCAAGGAAACTCTTTTGGAAATTATTAGTGAAATGGATGAAGTGATGAAAAGAGAATTTCTTGAAACTTTCAAACAAGTTGATAATGAATTCCAAAAAGTTTTTAAAGAATTATTCAAAGGTGGAAGTTCTCATTTGCGATTGACTGATCCAAATAACGTCTTAGAGACAGATATCGAGATCACAGCTTGTCCACCAGGAAAGAAACTAAAATCTATTTCCCTCTTATCCGGTGGTGAAAAAACGCTTACGGCCATCAGTTTGATATTTGCTATTCTCAATGTCAGAACAGTTCCATTCTGCCTCTTTGATGAAGTAGAAGCTGCTCTTGATGAAGCCAATGTCGATCAGTTTGGAACTTATCTTGACCATTATAAAGATAAGACCCAATTCTTAATCATAACGCATAAGAAAAAGACGATGGAGTATGCTGATACCTTATATGGTATTACGATGCAAGAATCTGGTGTATCAAAACTCGTCAGTGTCAAACTGGATAAGATTGATAAATAAAGACAAGAACTTGTTATCCATATATTACGTCAAAAGTCAGATGACTGAACTTAAGAGTTTATTTATAAACTCTTCAGGTTCACGGTCTAATTCAAACATTTCTGCGCTTCTACCAGACATTCTTAT
>CANQJR010000040.1 GCA_947624275.1 uncultured Bacilli bacterium | reverse complement strand
CGATGAGCCTAATATTGCAAGAGAAGTCATCGATGTCAATTTTAGCGGCGGTATTGGGTACGAATTTAGGCTCAATAGTCATAATCGTTTTACCACTAGCGCTCTGTGGCAATTCATCTAAGGCTCTTTTGCGCTCATATTCATCTTTGATATTGGGAACGACTAAGTTTTCAACGAACTTTTTAATAAAAGTACTCTTACCAGTACGAACGCCACCAACGACACCTAAATATATATCCCCTCCCGTCCTCAAGGCGATATTTCTGATCAATTCGTTTTTATCCATATTTCACTCTTCTTTCTTTTCTTTCATTTAAGAATATGAATAAATTTACAAAATATAACAAAAAAGGAATATTTTTTCGATATTCCTTTGACATAATTCCTATCTCTTTTTCTTTTTGGTTTTTCTCTTGCCAATAGTTGGCGTCGTATCGCGAATACTGACCGGTTTGTGATCTAGTCGCAATATGTATAAGTACACCGATTCAGCATTTTCAGAATAGAACCAACACTCTTTACCCTTCACGCGTTCATAGAACTTGATCATTAAGTCCTGATCACGACAAGTGTCGACTAGAGTTCTCATATTGTTCAATTCCACTAATTCTTTATTCTTAATTCTTGGAACGCTAGATGATTTCTCTAACAAACGGGCATATTTTCTCTGAATGGCTTTCAATTTGTGATCATAGTCATCTAAATTTACTAAATTGAAAAGAGCCACGTATGACAAAATCATCATTGGGAAAATAGCGATGGCCAAAAGACTAGAGAACAAGAACAGATGGGCATTAAATCTTTCATCCACTGAAAATTGTGAAAATACTTGACGATTAATATTTTTATCACTCGTCTTAGTGATAGAAGTGATCTGTTTCGTCATGGGCATACTCAAAGATAAAACTTGAACATCTTTGATGGTATCGACACTATTTTTGACATACAACTCACTACTGATCGTGATGACCACTTCTAACTTGACATCATAATTGGTCAAAGCGTGGAATTCATCAGCTAAACTGTAGAGATGATTAAAATCGATGCCTATATCATTATGCAATTTTATATTAGTGCTATCGACAACTCTCTCTTCCATTTCATTCAAAACAGTTTCATGATAATTCCAAGTAACGCCCTCATCATTTAACGATTTTAAATAGACATCAGCGCGATAACGATAATCGCTATTGAAAAGAGCAGTGCCATTCAAATCATAATTAAAATTGATATTGAGATCGTCGATTAGCGATGTCACATACGAATTCTTATCATTGGCAGTATCACTATTGAAAAACTTATTATCTTTCAAGTTCACTTGATAGGTCAAATCATCTTGCACATCATAAGTGATGACCTTTTTAGATGCCGTTCTCTTAGTAGTAAAACAATCGACCATTATCCAGACCAAAATGATCAAAAAGACGGTTGATAAAAAAGCTAGTAAAAGTCTAAAATATTTTCTAACTTTTAAATTATGACGCATATATCCTCCTACTTCATGAGTTCATATAACCAAACGGATGGCCAACCCAAATATTTTAAGCGCACTCTGATGATGCCAGCAATGTCTTCTTCATACACTTCCCAATCATCCATCAACTCGTTATTATCACCTTTAGTGTGGAAAATATAAGTACTTCCATCATCTTCTACATCGATGATGCGATGAGTTATATAAGTGTTTTCGTGATGGTAATAAATGACATCACCAACTTCTAATTTGTGTATTTCATCACTATCAAGTTTTTCAATGATGACAGCGTCACCACGGGCAAAATAATCATACATGCTGTCAGACATGATTGCAATCGGTTGATACTTGAAGACACCGATCATAAAAAGAATGAATAGTGCTGTGAACAAATATAGTGCCCAAACTGATTTCTCACTTCTCAATTCACGTTTGCGCGTTCTCTTATCTTCACGGATGACTAAATAGTCGACAGAACTGACTACGAACGCCAAGACTAGTAGATATAATAAATTAGTTATAATCCATTCATGGTTGGGAATTATTGGTGAGAACAACATGATGGCGGTAATGACTAAACGGTATAAGAGATGCGAAGTAAAATTGACTCTAATCGCTAGATAAGTGAGCGTAATATTCAATATTATTAATGGAACGATATTACTAAAAACGTATAGGATCAAATCAGACCAAGCAGTGATGCCAAATAAATATTTGAAATCGATATTCAACAAGACGAACAAAGATGTGATTAAGAAAAGAGAAGCTTTTTTATTGGAAATAGCCAATTTATGACGAAGATATTCCTCTAAAACAGCTATGGTGAAAAAAGAATAAAAATTAGATATTATGCCTTTCCAAGACAAAGAATAACTGTTCTTGGCAAAACCGAATACCAAACCGGATAAATAATAGATCAAGCAATAAGCAATAATCACGATGATGACATTTTGCATTTTACCATATTTATTATGATTTCGATTGTGATAATCGCGCGTAAAGAAATAGAAAAATAGTGCTATGGCAATTAAAATTAAAGGATTTAAAACATCGATATAAATTTTACTAAAAGGAGTAAAACTCATAATGACACTAATTGCCAAATAAAGTACTAAAACGGCATACAATGGCCAATTCTTTTTATTAATACCAATCATAACATCACCCTTATTCTATAATTATAACATATTTATTCATTAAAACAAGACGAGATAATCATTACCAAATAAAAAAAGGATTTATAAAATCCTTAAATCCTCTTAAACATTTTGAATATAATTTAAAACAGTTGTCAAAGTAGCTGTAGTATCAGTGACTTTAGTAACATCAGGATTACATTGTACTGTGACTGTGAAACTTGTCGTCTCCCCAGCTTTTAAAACACTATCTGATGTTATTCCCTCATATGTATAAATGATATATGGATTATCATCTGTACCAAATTCAGGGGTTGTCGTAGATTCTATTGAAGTCAATTTAGCATCGAGAAGTCCTTTATTTTCAACAGTTACTGTATAAGTAACGCTATCACCTGGCTTATATAAAGATGCAGCAAAATTAGCTGTCGTAACATTGGAATTAACTGATTCACTAGAAGCTTCACCTTGAGTATTAGTAGCTTCAATTCCCGTAATTTCAACATCCCATTGACGAGCTCCATAAGTCGTCGTAACTCCATTGACATCTAATTTTTGTGAAAGCATTGCATAAGCGACTGACATGACGCAAAGTGCAAAAACCATAGCAACGATTAATATATCTTTTTTTCTCCTAGTATCCATATCCTTATCCTCCTATACTAATTCTAATATAGAAGGCAAATTTTGTCAAACAAATACAACAATTTATATCATTTTATCTAGGTCTTTGGGAACTTTGTCATTCAAGATGGCTTGAACGATTTTGTCCGTCTTCTCCTCACTAACCTCACGACCCGCAACTTGACCTATCTCTTTGACCAAATTGCGCAAAGTTTGTTCATCTTTCATATCTGATTGTTGCAATTTCGAAGCTATTGATAAAATAGTCTCCTTATTGACATTGGTCTTTTTTTCAATCTTATTAAAAAAAGCATCTCCAAACATAAAAAACCTCCTACATAATTATATGTAAGAGTTCTATTTTGGTTATTATTGTTCGCCTCTATTTTTGAATTGGAGAACGATTGGCGTCCCTTCAAAATCAAAATTTTCACGCAACTTATTTTCCAAATAGCGTTCATATGAAAAGTGGACCAATCCCTTATTATTGACGTGAAAAGTAAATTTTGGTGGTTTAGTACCCGATTGATTGACAAAATATATTTTTAGGCGATGTCCTTTATATGAAGGTGGGATGTTCAATTGATAAGCATCGTTGATCACATCATTCAAGACATTCGTCTTGATCTCGCGTTTAATGTTTTCACCAACTTTGATTATCTCGGGCATCAAAGTGTGAACTCTCTTCTTAGTAAGAGCGCTACAGAAAACGACGGGAACATAGCTCAAGAATTGAAATTCAGCACGAACTTTTTTCAAATATTCTTTAATATTGGGCTCTTCAACAGTATCCCATTTATTGACGGCGATGATTAAACCTTTACCCTTTTCCAATACATAGCCAGCGATGTGTTTATCGTGTTCAATGATTCCCTCTTCAGCACTGACGACTAAGACGCATACATCACTGCGATCAATGGCACGCATGCTGCGAAGCATGCTATACTTTTCGATGTTTTCATAGACTTTACCCTTTTTGCGCATTCCAGCCGTGTCAATCACGACATATTCTTCTTGTTGATAAGTAAGCGTCGTATCGATGGCATCCCTCGTCGTTCCAGCGACATCACTGACAATGACGCGTTCCTCATTTAATAGGGCATTGATCAAACTGCTCTTGCCCACATTAGGTCGACCGACGACAGAAAATTTTAGGCGATGGTCTTCGCGTTCTTCTTTCATGGGGAAATTTTTGACGACTTCTTCCATCAACTCATAAAAACCAGTTCCCTGTTCACCACTTACTGGTACATAAGTATCAAACCCCAATTCATAAAAATCGTATAGATGTTTTTGATAGGATTTGGCATCGACTTTATTGATGACGACAATAATTCTTTTATTTGTCTTATACAGAATGTCGCGGACGATTAGATCATTACTGGTCAAACCCTCTTTACCATCGACGATGAAAAGAACGACATCACTCTCATCAATAGCTATTTCCGCCTGCATTCTAATCTTATCGTTAAACTGTTGATGTCGCTCATCAATTCCACCCGTATCGATGACATTAAAACGATAATTGTTGAAACTGGCCTCACTGTAAATGCGATCTCGTGTAACGCCAGGCGTATCTTCAATAATCGAAATTTTACTTCCGACAATTTTGTTAAAAATAGTACTCTTTCCGACATTTGGTCTTCCAACTAGCGCAACTGTTGGTAATTTCATAGTACCACCTCACTACATTTATTATTATAATAATTGCTATTTTGACATTCAAGGAATATGTCAAAATTAAAAATTAGAATTGTAAACTATTTTAATAAATATGACTATTTTTGTCAAATCAAAATTTTTTCTAAATCCAAATCCTGATATACTATTTGACAAAACTCCAATAATTCAGAAACATCATCCACATCATCAGTGGATACATAGTAAAAACCATCCGCAAAATATATGGGACGATGCGCATATATTTGGGAGAGATCAGCCGTTTTCAAATAAAAACTTTTAACAGAGAGTGAAACTTTGGTATCGATTTTTTTACTATAGCCCATGTAGTCATCAATCTTGGTTATTTCTACATAGGCCCCTATCTTTTTATCGATGTATACGTCGACGCGATAATAACCGAACAGATCGATGCCATAAACTTCACTCATGTCCAAAAAAACTCTCTTTAAGAAAAAGGCAACTTTATCTTCGGCGACATTTTCTCCATCTTCTAAACATTTTATATCATTAGTGAAATAGACATAAATATCATCAATTATATCCAACTTCATAACTTCACCTAATGTTATAATATGAAAAAAATAAAAAAAAGAGATTAAATAATCTCAATTGATAAACTTTCTATCTTATTTAAAATTTCGTCTCTCCCCAATTTGCTGACACTTGAGAAAAGAACGACATCATCATCGACTACTAAATTAAAAGAATCGATTAATTGCTTATAATTTTTATCCTTTTTACTACTACCAACTTTATCAGCTTTAGTAGCGACAACCGTTACGGGTATGTTGTAATATTTTAGAAAATTGTACATCAACAAATCATCTTCGGTCGGTTTATGACGAAAATCGACCAAGAGGAAGACACGTTTTAATTCCTTGCGCTTTTTAATGTACTCTTCTATCATCAGACCGAACTTCTTCTGTTGTTCCTTGTTGACAGCGGCATAGCCATATCCTGGCACATCAACTAAATAAAAAGTGTCATTGACGATGTAAAAGTTCAAAGTTTGCGTTTTGCCAGGGCGAGCTGATGTCCTCGCGATGTTCTTGCGATTGACGAGCGTATTGACAAAACTGCTCTTGCCAACATTACTTCTTCCAACCATCAAAAACTCTGGCATATCATCATCAGGATATTGACTGCTACGAGTTGCCATTACGGCTAAATCAACACTATTAATTTTCATAGTTACACCTCACTATTCAAATAATCATGACACAACTGATCTAAATCGCCTAGGACGCGTTCCACTTCTTCCATCGTTTTAACGCGAGCACCAGCGGCATATTTATGACCGCCACCATTGTATTTTTCAGCAACGGTATTGACGATTGGTCCACGCGATCTAATATTAAATTTATATAGGCCATTCTTAACATCTTCAGAAACCATTACCCAGACTAACACTTCAGAAATGCTGTTCAAATTGTTGACTAAATTGCCAGCTGAACCCGAATCGACACCATACTCATTGATCACTTGATTAGTGATGATGATGCTGGCAAGACCATTTGGCGATACGATCATATTCTGTTCAATATAACCTTGAAGGCGCACTTCTTTTAATGGTCGCAAGAAAATGTTCTCATACAAAACGGGAAGATCCAATTGATATTGCGAAAGCAAATTGGCAACTAGTGACAACGTCTTAGAAGTGGTGGAAAAGAGAAAGCGATTGGTATCAGAGACGATTCCCATGAAAAGATACCCCGCAATTTCTTCATTCATCAACAAATCAGTATTGTTGATCAAATCCAAAATGATTTCCGAAGCAGATGAAGCCTTATCATCTATGTATTCCATGTCACAAAAAGTCTCCAACCATGGATGATGATCGATTTTTATCGTTTTGGCAAAAGTTGATATGTCTTGTAGATCAACTCTTTTCTTATCAGGAGTATCGACAATCAACAATAGACCATCTAAATGGTCGGGCATGTGATCTAACTTAGGAAAATAATTGAACTTAGAACTGCCATTGCCAACGGCATAGACATTCTTGTTTGGAAAAGTCAATTTGATGGTCTCGCGCAAAGCCATTTGACTAGCTAGCGCATCAGGATCAACTCCTATATGTCGTGCAATGACGATATTATCATATTTCTTTATTTCTTCAAAAATCTCTCTATACATATATTGACCTTCTATTTGATTAAAGCAAGTGTATCCATGGCAATCATCAATTCTTCATCAGTTGGTACTAGATATACTAAAGCACTTGAATCTTGACTGCTGATACATTTGATTTCACCTCTAGTATTATTGGCTTCAATATCGAGTTTGATACCGAGGCAAGCCAATTTTTCAACGCTTTGAAGTCTAGTAGAAGCACTATTTTCACCAATTCCAGCGGTGAAGGCAATGACGTCTACTCCACCCATTTCAACATAATATTGGGCGATGTATTTAACGACAGAATTGACGAACATCTTCTGCGCTAACATAGCTTTTTCATTACCTTCTTTAACGGCGTTTTCAATATCTCTAGAGTCACTGCTCAATTCACTGATACCTAAGAAACCAGATTTTTTATTGAAAGCCGTGATGACTTCGCTAGCACTCAAATCTTCTTTTTCCATGATGTAAGG
>CANQJR010000039.1 GCA_947624275.1 uncultured Bacilli bacterium | reverse complement strand
TTCGAAATCTCGCCCTTTGATCCCATTGGTTCCAATATAGCCACATTCTTGCAACAAGTCGCGAATGACTGAAGAAGTCGTCGTCTTGCCGTCTGTTCCCGTAACCCCGATCAATTTCAACGTCTCGCCATAGTCATAAAACTTTTTAGCTAGCACTCCCAATTCAGCATTGGCATCTTTAACTTTGATAGAAGGAACGGCATAATGACTTCCCCGTTCGACGATCAAACCGCTACATCCCCGATCGATTGCCTCTTGAATAAAATTGTGGCGATCTGTTTTCACTCCTCTTATGCAGACGAACAGATCTCCCATATTGACCTCTTTAGAATTCGTTTTGATGTCATTGATCCAAAAATCATAATTGCAATTGTATAATTCCTTAATATTTTTCATCTTTTCACCTGCTTAAAATTTTAAAAATGACTTTCAAAAAGAGAAAAAGACCATTATAATTAAAATGAGGGTGTGGTTTTATGGCTAAATTAGAATTTAGATATGGTGCGATGAATTCGGGAAAAAGTATGATGTTGTTACAAGTGGCACACAACTACAGCGAAAAAAATCGCAATGTCATCTTGGTCAAATCAGAAATTGATACAAAGGGCAATGATTACTTGATATCGCGCATTGGACCAAAGCGAAAAGTTGATATAATTTTAAAACGTGATGAACCCCTACTTCAAAAAAAATATTCTAAAAAAATTAAAAATGCTGAATGCATTTTAGTCGATGAAGCCCAATTTTTGAGTTCTGAACAGATTGAAGATTTATGGCAAATAGCCAAAGTTTTGGACATACCCGTCATCTGTTTCGGTTTAAAAAGTGATTTTCTAACCAATAGTTTTCCCGGATCAAAGCGACTCTTTGAATTGTGTGATTCATTTAAAGAATTGGAAACCATTTGTGAATGTGGCCATAAAGCTCGTTTCAATGCTCGAAAAATAGATGGCATCTTCGTCGATGAAGGTGATCAAAACGTCATTGATGGAGCTGATTCCCACATCGAATACGTTCCCTTGTGTGGCAAATGTTATTTAAAACATGTCAAAAAGATGGATGAGAAAAAGGTTTTAAAAAGAATGGAAGAGGATAAAGTTCAAATGTCACTTCCTATTATATAAATGACGTAAATAGTCTTTTTCAGTATAATATATGTCTCTTTCCTTAATGATGTGTCGCCTATCGCGCATCATTTTTTTGATGGAAGTGATGATTTTCATTTTGACATTAAAATATTCGTTCATATATCGCTCTAACAAAAACTTTTGAAAGTAATATCGCCGTTTTTTCAATTCTTCAACGACTTTACTAATGACGATTAAAAACATTAGAACAATATTGAAAGTACAACGGTTTATGATGGAATATAGCACCATCAAAAAAGATACCAAGAAGGATGTGATCATCGACAAATCATAACTGGTGCGAAATGGTAAAAAATAATTGAAAAAAAGATTCAAAATGCGACCGCCATCTAGAGGAAAGATGGGCAATAAATTAAAAATTAAAATGGTCAAATTATAATTTTCAAAATTTTTATCGTGGAAGAGAAAATGACCGATCAATAAATAGATGATTTGGAAAAAAGGACCATTCAACAAGATCAATAACTCCTCTTTTAAACTCTTATTTATGTCTTCATTGAACTTGGTCACACCACCATATGGATATAAGTAAATTTTGTCAACTTTCCATTTAAAAAAAAGGCCCATCAAAAGATGTCCCATTTCGTGAATGATGATGATTGATGCAAAGAAAAAGAAATTTTTAAAAGATGCGGTAAGACAAGATAAGAACATGAAAAAATAAAAGAAGGTATCGATGTATAAGTATTTAGATAGCAGTCTGATAATCTATGAATTCTCCATTCTTTTGAAAATATAGATAGAGGTATTCATCTTTGGTATTGCCCAAAAGTGAACCCTTTTCGACGTAGTCGTATAACGAAATATTAGTATTGACATTGGAATACCACGCATCGACACCATCTATTTGTTGAATGATGATGGTATTTCCATATCCCTCTTTCTCTCCGATATAGACCACTATTCCACTTTCAATGATGGGAACTAAATAATTATTGTCGACTTTTAATTTGATGCCATCATTATACTTCTCTTTTTCTTCATAGACAATTTTTTCGCTAAAAACTTTGACTGTGTCATCGACAATCGCATTGTCAAAAGGAAGAATTCCGCCCAAATATTTATCATATAAATCGTGTAACTTAGAAAAAGAGATATTATTTTCATAGACATAACCATATATTTTCTCTTTGAGTTGTGGATTATTTTTGATGACGATCAACAATAGGACAAATATTAAAACACAGAAAAGAATTTTGTTAAAAAAAGAGCGAAAGCGATGTCTTTTAGGTCCTTTCTGGGAAGGAAGGAACTTACTACTAGTATAATCCATATCAACACCTCAATATAAAATATTAAGGTTTAACTTTTTTTAGAACAAAATTAAAGATGGATAAATAAATAATATTAAAGATCAATGACCTGATCAATTTATATAAGTAAAACATTCCAACCAATTGGTAATGGGCAAAAATGACTAATATGACATAATATGACAAATCATAAATTATAATCGATAAAACGAAGCGCAAGCAGAGGGATTTATCCATCAATGCCCTATTCAACAAATAAATAATGGTGAACAAAGTCAATCCTAGAATGATATTATTGAGGGCAATGGCTGAATAGAAAATTGTCAAAATGATGAAGATATAGACATTATGACTATCCAAATACGGATAAAAGATGAGGCTGCTGGTCAAAAATAACATGGGATAGACAAAAGTTATATCGTTAAAGGCATAGGGAATGAAATTGAACATGACAAATTCTAAAATAAAAGATAAAATTAATGTCAAAAAAATCGTTTTTTTCATTTTTCATTACCTCTTTAAGACAGAGACATAGCGCAAAGAATTGATGTCATAATACAATTGGACATATAATTTTTTTCCACTATTATAACTGTTGTCTTCTATTTTTGATATGTAACCAATCGTCAAACCAGCTGGATATTTGTCAGTGAGTCCACTGGTGTAGACGATATCACCAACCTTTATGGAATTGCTGTTGTCCAACTGATTGATGATCAAATTATTATCGTTGTCATATTCGAGAACTAGATACATTTTATTGACGCGAACCGAAGTGTTGTTATAAGAATTGTTCGTCACTAAAGTCACCCTTGAAGAATGGGGATAAACTTCACTAACAAAACCGACTAGGCCCTCACTGATGACGACGGCCATTTTCTCTTCCACCCCATCACTACTACCTATGTTGATGACTATTTCATCAGTCCAATAAGAGATGTTGCGCGAGATGACAACGCCATTTATTATTTCAAAATCAGTCAATACTTTATCGATATTGGCCACTTTTTTTAAAGAGGTGATCTCCTCTTTCAACTCTTCATTAATATTCATACCAATTATGTCTTCTTCATTAGTCAGATTCTTAAAAGGATAATAAAAAATACTATTAATGGCTTTGGTCACATATAAATATTTTTGATTAAAAGATAGACTGAGCAAAATGACGATGACGACTGCGCCCAACATTATTAAGACTGTTTTGTAACGCCAGGCATCACTGTGATTAATTTTTTTCTTGCGACGATATTTTTTCATAATAAATCATTCTCCATAAAACTGTAATAACTATTTTTACCGATGATGACGTGGTCCAAAATGGGAATACTTTGAAATTGGCCAATATCTACTAAAGCTTTAGTTAGACGGCGATCTTCATCAGATGGATTGATGTCACCACTCGGATGATTGTGAATACAAATTATTCCTGATGCAGAAGTCAAATAAGCATTTTTAAAAATTTCTCGCGGATGGACAATACTTCTATTAATAGTTCCCATAAATAATAATTTCCTTTCAATTACTACATTTTTGTTATTTAAATAGAGACAATAAAATTGTTCTTGTTCGACGTTGACAAAAAGATTTTGATAATTTTCAAAAACGTCTTGAGCGCTTTTTATTTTAATTTCTTTTCGATCTGGTTCCCAATAAATTCTTTTGCCCAGTTCAAAAGCTTTGACTTTACCCATGCCCTTGATCATCAAAAGTTTGTTAAAAGTCAAATTGTGAAAATTGGTTATATTGCCAGCTAGTTGAATGATTTCAAACGCCAATTCCTGAACACTTTTATTTTTGGTTCCCGAGCGCAAAATGATCGCTAATAACTCACTATTGGACAATTTTTCTATGCCATTATTGAGACCTCGCTCGCGTGGTCTTTCCTCAATTGGTACATCTCTAATCATTTCCATCACCATTAATATTATTGATGATAGATGACTATTTCCCTAAAATAATTTCATTATAACTGGACAAAATGGCTTCATTTACCGATACTATGTCTTCATCATCGTCACTATTTTCAATCAAGACATCGAACTGTTCCAGATTGCTGACGAATTCTTGATTGTTTATATATATTTCTTTAGTGTAGACTTCCATGTCCTGATCTTCATACATCTTTTTCATCTTTTTTAAATTTTTATAATTAGTTGTAAACCCCAAATATATGTAATACTTGCCATCTTCCAAAGTGACGACATAGTCTTCTAAATCTTTGGTATATTTTTTCATGGTTTCCGGATTGGTATAGACTCCATATTGAATCGCATAAGCATTATAACTCCGCTCGCCAAGCGTTTTTTTGACTTGATAAAATTCATAAGCTATTTTAGCGCCATAAAAGCCTAGAATAACCGCTATTAAAAGAGGGATTAAAACATTGACGATCAACTTTTTTTTCATATTTCCACCACCTATTTTATATTATTATAGTGGTCTTTCAAAAAATGTCGAAAAATGAAAAAAAGAAAGTTAATTTTTAACTTTCTTTAATATTGTCTTCCAAAATAGATGCGATGTTTTCCCTTTCGTCCACAACAGACACAATTGCCAGTTACTTCCTCATTTTCAATCAGACAACGAGATTTCATTCCAAAATCATCTTTTATCTTATTTTCACAAGCGACATCGCCACACCAATTGGTTTTGATGAAACCATTTTTAGTCGTAGCTATTTCTCTAAACTCATCGTAATCATGAGCTTCATATATCATGGAATCGCGTCTTTTTAAAGCTCGATCGTACAAATTCGTTTGTATTTCTTGTAACAAGTTCACAACTTCTTCAACGACGTTTTCCAATTTTACTTGTCGCTTTTCCAAGGTGTCACGACGGACTAAAGTCACCAAGTCATTGGCTAGATCACGCATACCTACTTCAATGCGAATCGGATAACCTTTTACCTCGGCTTCAGCAAATTTGAAACCAGGTGTCTTATCAGATAAATCCAACTTACTAGTGATGTCAGCTTTTAAGAGTTTTTCATGAATTTCATCGACTTTCGCCATCACTTCATCATTTTGACCGATTGGAATGATAATAGTTTTATAGGGAGCGATGTTTGGAGGTAAGACCAATCCATTATCATCACCATGCGTCATGATGATGGCACCGATCATTCGCGTCGTAACTCCCCACGAAGTTTGATAAGGCGTGACCAATTTATTTTCTCTATTCAAATATTCGATGCCAAAGGCTTTGGCAAAACCATTTCCAAAATAATGCGTCGTACCATTTTGAAGAGCCACTCCATCATACATCATAGCTTCCAAAGTATAACTCTCAACTGCCCCAGCAAATTTTTCTTTATCGGTCTTCTTACCGACGATGACTGGAATAGCAAGAACATTTCTTTGAAAATTTTCATATATTTTCAACATGCGCAAAGTCTCTTCTCTAGCTTCTTCTTCACTCGCATGCATCGTATGTCCCTCTTGCCACAAAATCTCACGACTGCGCAAAAATGGTCGCGTCGTCTTTTCCCATCTGACGATGGTACACCACTGATTGTACAAAAGGGGCAAATCGCGATAAGACTTGATTATTTTTTTAAAGTGTTCGCAGAACAAAACTTCACTAGTTGGTCTAACACAAACTCTCTCTTCCAACTTTTCATTACCACCATAGGTAACCCAAGCCACTTCTGGCGCAAACCCCGCAACGTGTTCTTTTTCAACATTCAACAAACTTTCAGGAATGAACATCGGCATTTGAACATTTTCATGATTAGTCTTCTTAAATTCAGCATCCAATATCTTTTGCATATTTTCCCATATGGCATAACCATATGGTCTTATGATCATACTTCCTTTAATTGATGAGTAATCGACTAGATCAGCTTTTTTGACGACATCTGTATACCATTGGGCAAAATTGACATCACGACTCGTGATCTCCTTAACTTCATTGGCCATTAAATCCACTCCTTTTAAACATATATATTATATAATATAATAAAAAAAATATCTACCCAAAGAAAAAAAGATTAAAATTTAATCTTTTCTTTCAACTATTAATTGATTCTCTAATAAATAGATATCAGGATTATCTTTTAATAAACGGTCAACTGACATATTCGTCTTGGCGAGCAAGCCCGACAAAGTATCCCCTTTTTCCGTAATGTGAACAGTAATGCCCTCCTTAGGGATGATGAGAGTCTGACCGGGATATAAATAATCAGTCACGTCCAAACCATTCAAATTGGCAATGACTTTGAGATTCAAATTTTTTTCACGGGCAATGTTTTCTAAAGTATCACCTTTTTCAATTTTATAATATGTGAAATCGGTCGATGGAATGAGTGGAATAATATCACTTTCTTTCTCAATTATATAAATATTATATGCATTTATTACTGAAAAAGAAAAAAGACTTTAAAGTCTTTTTAATAATTCCTATTTCGTAAGAATGGAGGTAAGTCATATGCTGTTGAAGTATCGTCATCGTCATCATCATCGATGATATCAATCTCTTCTTTAGGTGATGACTTAGGTGTAACTTTTTCCGTTGCTGGTGCTACTTGTTCTTGAACTTGTTTGCGAACGTTTTGACCAGTAGGATAAGTTTGAGCATGCTCCTTAGCATTCTTTTCAAATCCAGTAGCAATGACAGTTACGATGACTTCATCAGTCAAATTTTCATTAATAACTGAACCAAAAATGATATTGATGTCAGAATTGGCAGCGGCACGAACGACTTCAGAAGCTTGTTCTGCTTCGAACAATGTCAAATTCATACCACCAGTAATATTGATGATGGCATCCGTTGCTCCTGTAATACTCGTCTCCAAAAGAGGTGATGAAACAGCTTGTTTAGCCGCTTCAATAGCACGTTCCTCTCCCATGCCAATACCGATACCGATAATGGCATTACCAGAGTCTTTCATAACGGCTTTGACATCGGCAAAATCAAGGTTGACCAATCCGACGACAGCGATCAAATCAGATATTGATTGAACACCACGACGCAACACGTTATCTACTTCTTTGAAAGCTTCTAACATCGGCGTTGTCTTATCAATGATTTCACGCAATTTATCATTAGGGATGACGATTAGAGTATCGACATGTTTCTTCAATTCTTCTAAACCGACAATCGCATTTTCCATTCTCTTTCTTCCTTCGAAAGTGAACGGTTTAGTAACGATAGCGACTGTCAAAGCTCCTAACTGTTGAGCTATTTCAGCAATTACCGGTGCAGCACCAGTTCCGGTTCCTCCACCCATTCCACAAGTGATGAAAACCATATCTGCACCCTTTAGAGCTTCTTCAATTTCTTTTTTAGATTCGACAGCGGCTTCTCTACCAGTATCAGGACGACCACCAGCACCAAGGCCATCAGTCAAAGTTGAACCCAAAGCAATTTTCGTCTCAGCAAGTGAAGTGTTTAAAACTTGTGCATCAGTATTAGCGACAATGAAATCAACACCTTTTACACCAGATTCAATCATACGGTTAACGGCATTACCACCGCCACCACCAATACCAATGACCTTAATCTTGGCCAATTGGTCCATTGCTAAATCACCAAACATAAATAACCTCCT
>CANQJR010000038.1 GCA_947624275.1 uncultured Bacilli bacterium | reverse complement strand
TATTTATTAAAAATTTTCCCAAAAAACTTTTCACCATCATTACCATTGAAATAGTCCTTCATGAGACATCTCTTTTTCCCTTCAAATTTGACATCAGTAATGACGATTTCATAATCTTTACAAGATACTCCAAAGCCATCTTTATAAATCTTACCTATTTCACCATTTTCTTTTTCCGTATAGAATTCCTCTTTAATATAGGCATCATATATTTTGACCACTTTGCCATCTAATGTGGCATAAGCACCAGGAAATGGAGAAAGAGCTCGAATGTGGTCATAGATCGTCTTGGCTTTTTGATCAAAATCGATTAACTCGTCTTCATGGGATATGATTGGCGCATAAGTTGCCTCTTCATCATTTTGTTTGATCGAATCATTTTTTCCACTGATGATCAAAGGTAAAGTCTTCATCAACAAATCGCGACCGAGCAACATCAATTTATCATGTACTTTGCCCAAATTGTCACTCTTCAAAATGGGAACTTCTTCCATGCTGATGATATTTCCCGTATCCATGTGCTCATCCATGTACATAATGGTAATTCCCGTCTTTTCTTCACCATTCATAATCGCTCTTTGCATTGGAGCTCCACCACGATATTTAGGAAGAAGAGAGGCATGGACGTTGATGCAGCCATATTTAGGATATTCCAAAATCTCTTTAGGAATTATTTGACCATAAGCACAGGTTATGATGATGTCAGGTTTTCTCTTCAAAACTTCCTCATATTCTCTTTTGATCTTTTCAGGTTGCAAGACTAAGACCCCATTCTTTAAAGCTACTTCTTTGACAGGAGAGAACTTCAATTCATGGTTTCGTCCCACTTCTCTATCGGGTTGGGTAACGACCCCTACTACATCATAATTATCAATTAAACTTTCCAAAATTGGAACACAAAATTCTGGTGTTCCCATAAATAAGACTTTGACATTTTTCATTTGTATCACCAAAAGATATTATACACTAAAAGAAGGTCATTTACTATTCTTTTTAAATTCGATATGGTAGTCAAGCGCATCTAAGATCTTGATAAGGGTCGACAATTGAGGTGAGTTTTTTCTTTTCTCAATCTTGGCGAGAACTGGTTGTTTAAAACCTATTATCTCGCATAATTCCCTCTGCGATAACAATTTTTTCTTACGCAATGCAGCAAGTTCTGTCAAAAGTTCATTCTCCAAATCAAAAATGCGCTTTTCCCTTTCTTGATAAGCATTTAACTCCTCTATATTTTCATAATCTCTATCCATTCTTTCTCGTTCTCTCATCACATATTCATCAACCATTTTCAATCACCAATTCCATAATAGCACATTTGCTATCAAAATGACATAAAAAAAACTATTTTACATAGTTTCTTTTAATAATCTCAATTTTTCCTTCTCTTCAGCTAATTTTTGACGATCTAGCTCAACGATATTAGCTGGAGCTTTATTGACATAATTTTCATTACTCAAAAGTTTTTCGCGACGAGCAATAGATTCTTCTAATTTTTTAATCTCATCATCTCTTTTAGATGAATCTTCTCTACTTCCTTCATAATAATAAGTTATATCAATATTTTTAGATCTATAATTGACATTTAGTAAATCCAATTCATCATCTATTAAATTTTCTTCGCTAATCTTCAACTGAGAAAAATATATCTTTTTCATATCATCGCTGACAACAATTTTTACTTTAGCGTCTTTTGTTATTGAATTAGTAGCTTTTAAATTGCGGATTGCGACAATATCTTCTAAGATCTTATCGAGTTGTTCTTTTTCCTTTTTGAAGACGAACTCTTTTTCAAATACTGGATAATTACTGATGACAATTGATTCTGTTTCCTTAATTGGTAACATTTGATATATCTCTTCCGTCACATAAGGCATGAATGGATGAAGCATCTTTAAAATAGAAGTTAACACTTTTAACAAAACACTCTTAGTCGTCATCGTCATATCCGTCTTGGCAAGTTCAATATAACTGCTACAAAAATCTTCCCAAATGAAATTGTATAACATGTTACCGACGTTATGGAACTCATAACTGTCCATATTTCTTCGCACTTCTTTAATAGTTTCATTCAATTTAGTCAAAATCCATTTATCAGATAACGATAAATTTTCTAAAGTATAATTATTCTCGTTTAAATCTTCAATATTCATTAGGACAAAACGCGAAGCATTCCACAATTTATTGATGAAATTCCAAGTCGATTTAACTTTTTCTTCGTCATATCTCAAATCCATTCCTGGAGCGGAATTAGTCGTTAAGAAAAATCTTAAAGAATCAGCACCATATTCATCAATGACATCCATCGGATCAATTCCATTACCAAGCGATTTAGACATCTTACGTCCTTCTTTATCACGAATTAAACCGTGAATCAGACAATCTTTAAATGGACGTTTTCCAGTGAACTCTAGACCTTGGAAAGTCATTCGATTGACCCAGAAAGGAATGATGTCATAACCGGTCACAAGACAGTTATTAGGATAATATCTCTTGAAGTCTTCCGTCTCTTCTGGCCAACCGAGCGTGGAGAATGGCCATAGAGCTGATGAGAACCAAGTGTCCAAAACATCTTCATCTTGGACCCAACCTTCACCAGTTGGTTCTTCCATTCCGACGTATACTTCGTCACCTCTATACCAGGCTGGAATTCTATGACCCCACCAAAGTTGACGGGAAATACACCAATCATAAGTAATCTCCATCCAGTGATTCATCGTCTTTTCATATCTCTCTGGAACAAAATTTACTTTTTGATCTCTATTCTTTTGATTTTCTAGAACGCGATCCGCAAGTGGACGCATTTTGACAAACCATTGCTTTGATAGATATGGTTCAACGACAGCATCACTTCTCTCACTATGTCCAACGCTGTGAACCATTGGTTCAACCCTTATTAATAATCCTTCTTTTTTCAAGTCTTTGACTAAGGCTTCACGACATTCTTCTCTAGTCATTCCTTGATACTTTCCAGCCTTCTCATTCATGGTGGCATCAGGATTCATGACGACAACGCGCTCTAAGTTATGACGATTTCCCACTTCAAAGTCATTAGGGTCATGTGCTGGTGTTATTTTAACTACACCAGTTCCAAATTCAGGGTCAGCGTGAATATCACCAACGATAGGAATCATTTTATTGACGATTGGTAAAATGACATTCTTGCCAATCAAATCTTTATAACGTTCATCTTTAGGATTGACCGCTACGGCCGTATCACCGAACAAAGTCTCAGGTCGCGTCGTCGCAACTTCTAGATAGCGATCTTCTCCCTCGAGATAATATTTCAAATGGTAAAAGGCTCCTTCATCATCTTTATAAATTACTTCTTCATTAGATAAAGCTGTCATTTGAACAGGATCCCAGTTAATAATTCTCTCTCCGCGATAGATTAAACCTTTATTATACAAATCGACAAAGACTTTACGAACGGCATAATTTAGTCCTTCATCGAGAGTAAAACGCTCACGCGAATAATCGAGAGATAAGCCCAATTTCGCCCATTGCTCGTGAATCGTGCTGGCATATTCCTCTTTCCAAGCCCAAGCCTGTTCTAGCCACTCATCGCGATCCATCTCACGCGGTTTAATTCCCATATCTTTAAGTCTTTTATCAACTTTAGCTTGGGTTGCTATTCCGGCATGGTCCATTCCTGCCAACCACAAAGCATCATAACCATCCATTCTCTTATAACGAATGATGATGTCTTGTAAAGTCGTGTCCCAAGCATGACCCAAATGCAATTTACCAGTTACATTTGGTGGTGGTATGACAATACAATAAGGTTTTTTATTGAGATCTTTTCCCGCACGAAAATAATCTTTTTCTAACCATTTTTGATATTTTCCTTTTTCAACTGACTTATGATCATACTTTTTTTCTAACATGATAACACTTCCTACTTTTTTTATTCATATAATTATTTATTTCTTTTCTTATATCATCGTATAAAGCCATTTTATCACCTGGGACTTTGATTCCATCCATGAAAACTTGTAAATATTGCGATTCATTTAATACCTCAATACTTTCAGAAAAGTTCATGTCATATACGAATGATAGAACGCAGAGGATGGAATCACTACGCGTCTTATTATTTTTTATATTGATCGAACGATGTCCAAAAAAATCATTCAAATTGTTTTCCGTTGGCACATCGTTGAATTCATCCTTTTCACGTTCATATTTGTGACGGACGCGATAAATATCTATTTTATCAGCGTCTCTTATCAATTTGACAAAGAGTTCTTCTTGTGGATTCAAATCTTCTTCAATTTCCAATTTATTATGATTTTTAATGGCTTTTCTAATGATCTCATAATACTTTGGTGAGATATGAAATTCATCGATCAAATGGCGATTGAACAACAAATCGATACCATTATCGGCATGATCGATGACATTGTCTTTAAAAGTATTCGTTTTGACTACTTGTTCAAATCTCCCAATGTCATGAAGATAAGCAATTACTTTAGCCAAGGTCATCTCTTCTTTTGACAAAGACATCTTCATAGCTATTTGTTCAATGATTTTTACTACTTGAAAAGTGTGTTCAAACTTTAAATAAATATTGGTCTCATCCATATCGAAACCACTTACGTATTTTCTAAATGCTCCATCGACTAATTCAATATTCATAAAATGCTCCTTTCAAGAAAAAAAGCGATCACTCACCACTATAAGGACGAATGACCGCGTTACCACCTTAATTCATATCAATTGCTTTGATATACTCTCAAATACTTAACGCGTATTGACGAAATTATCTACTGAACTCAATAATTTGACTCCATCGCTACCTTCAGAACTAAACTTTACTAGTTCGCACCAACCACTAGCTCTCTAAAAAGTATCATTCCTACTCCTCGACTTCTTTGTCTATGTCCCAAATTATAATATAAATATCACTTTTTGTAAAGATTTATTTGATCAAGGTATATGGATTATTGCTCATACCATTACCACTCGATATTTTAGTATCGCTATCCAAGTAGAAGACCGCAACAGCTTCAGCTGTACTAGTGATGACATTAGTTCCAACGCTTCCATCAGGTTTAATCACATTGATTGTCGCTGTATAAGTCGTTCCACCTTCCGTCTCCTTATAAGGATTAATAGTCCAATAATTGCCCACTCCTGCAATATTAGTAGTGTATTTCTCACCGATTTTAGGAAGACCAATTCTAATGCTCGAATTAACTCGACTGGCATCTAGACACTTAGATGATTGATATACAGTCGTCGCATTGATCGTATCGGTACAGAAGTCTCCTGTGACTATCAAAGGATTAGTATATTTCTTTTCCATGATTCCATTATGCAAATTAGATGCAGCATAATCGAAGTGGTAACCATCAGCGGCACTGGAGAATGCATATTTAGCACCACTATCAGTACTCGTAGTACCGATAACTTTAGTCTTTCCACCATCAGTAGAAATTATGCGATATACACTACCACCGACATTGACGTATTCACCAGCATAGCGCGTATTGAGCAAATCGCCAATTGCTCCAAAGGCGTTATACGAACTATCGATGATATAAGGGTCTGCAGCTGTACCACTTCCTCGATCGACTAAGACATCAGAGGAGAAAGTGATTGCCGGTCTCAAGCCATAGATAGAATTAGATGCAACTTGGGCAGTCGTTTGATCTTTTTTAGAAATATAACTCTTATTGCTAGTACCTTCCGTCAAAAGCCATGACGTCTCACCGCCATACCAATCTTTTATCTTAGCAAACTCTTGAGTATCGATAAGACCAATTCTTGCCCTTCCAACATTGCCACTACTCATAGTCCAATTAGACGTCGTCAAAAATGATTGATAATCTTTTAAACTAGTTAAGAATTCGTTGTTCAACCAAGTTTCAGCATCACTACCTGAATAAGTTGATGATCCTGAATGGTTATAATAAATACTCGTTACTGAATCGACAGTGACTGCTTTGACGACATCAGTAACCGAATTATAACTGACAGCACGCCACAAATTACCTGAATACCAAATGTAATTGTTGCCACCTTTGATGTAGACGACAGGTTTTTCACTCTCATCTCTATTAGCTGCTGGCAAGGATGAAAGTTTCGTCTTTAAATTGATCTCTTCTTTAATGCTGACGCTGTTGCAAGCGGCACCATCATCTTTTTGTTTTTCTTTTTCACCAATTGCGTTGCCATTACACAACAATGTAAAGTTTACATCGACGACACCCTTATTATTTCTAATGGTGATATTGTTAGTTCCCAACTTGCAGTTGGTATCTTTTTCGTCTAACTTTTGGACATAACCTCCACTTATTAAAGTATCCAAAGTGACGCGAATACATCCACTATATTTGCTGCTACCCAAATCATCAGTTCGAGTAACCGCATAGGAACGGGCTCCCGCTTCAATTAAATCCCTATACTCCTCATACTTCTTGTCCCTGTTGCCATGAATCATTTTTGACATAGTTGGAAAGACGACAATCAATATCAATCCCATGATGACGATGACTCCAACCATCTCAATCAATGTAAACCCATTGACACTTCTCATATCTTTTTTTTCTCTATTTACGTCTTTAATCATCATATCAGTCCTCAATTCTAATCTAATTATAACATTGCCCAATGTAAAGGACAATATCATATTTTTAACTTATTTGACAATTAGACATAAAATACTATAGGTGATACCATGAAAAGAAGTAAACATAATCTTTTCTGCAATTGCAATATGTGTCGTGCAAAAAGAAGACACTCCGTTCTGTATCTTCTCTTTCTCTTAAGCATATTTGTCATCATTTTCTATCAAACGATTTTACTCATATTTATAACGACCAAAATAAATGCCATTATTTTGTTATTCCTTTTAGGATTTTTGATGTTTCTCATCTGGTTTGTCATCTTTTAAGACCAAATTATAACTCTTGATCAAATATTGATTCTGTTTAGTCAAATCATAAACGTTTTTTATTTCACTATTGTTTAAAATAAGTTTTTGCGGCATCAACATCTCGACATATAATAAAAACAATTCTTCTTTGGATGCATTTACATTATTTTTATAAATATTCAACAGATCAATGAAATCCAATTTATCGAATTCTTCTTTATAGAAATGAAGAAAATCATAAATGGGCAAATCGTATTTGTGATGTTCCCAACTTATCAAATATGGCTTATCATTTTCAATAATGTGACTCAAATCTAAATTATTGTGGATTAGACTAATTCTAATTCTCTTTTTATTTTGCATTATTTCATACCATTCTTCTAAATATTTATTAGCTAAATCTAAAGATATGAATATGATTGATAGGTTGGGAAGCAAGTACATCTCAGTAGGTGTCAAATACTGTTTTTCTTCGATGATGAAGCGCAAATATTCATAATAATCATTCAATTCTTTAATGAGATACTTTTTCTTTTCATACATGTCTTTAATTTCGTCTAAACTTACTTCTTTAAAATAACTCGTCTTATTGTGAAGTTTAGACATCAAATAGATGACATCCAAACCTCTTTCATCATCTTCAATTTCAAAATTGTCGATGTGAGGATACAATTTATAATCATCAACGGCATATTTATAATCGATATAATTATCAAAACCATTTCTGGACAAATTGATAAACAACTCATTGTCATCAGTCTTTTTAATGATAAAATTACCAATATCCGTCTCTATATATTTGACATTATTAAAAAAAGAGTATTTTTTAATATCACAATTTAACTCCTTTTTTATCTTATTTATTATTTTCATCTTTAGTTTTAGGAATTATCAATTTGGTCCCAATTTTGATATTAGACATATCGTTGTACTCCTCTAAAACTTCTCTAGTCGTCTTATAATTGTTGATGATATCTTCGACATTATCGCCTTCTCTAACGATGTACACCGAATAAGTTGTGAACGTCTCTTCAGTATCTTTAAAAGCGGTGAATAGAGAACCGACTGGCATCTTTGCAACTGTTTCCTCACTCTTAGATATCTCCACCTCTTCGGGAAGTGAATTCTCTTTGAACAAATCGCTAGTATCATCTTTTTTGATGAGAGCGTCAATTTCTTGTTTTTCCTCATCAGTTAAAATCAGACGATCATCATCACTCTCTTCCAACTCATCGACGACGACTTCTTGTTCCTCTAGAGAATCATCTTCTCTTTTCTCCAAATTATCAATTGATAGATCAATATCTACTTTCAACTTATTACTATCAACTCTTTCATATCTAAAATCATCTATTTCCAATTCAATTTCATCAGTTTTATATTTTTGATCAATCGTTATATCAATGGGAATTTTATAAGAAAAATCTTCTTCTTGAGGCGAAGTGGCATTCATCTTATACTTTCCACTGACGATGAAATCGCCACAGACATTATATTCATCTTGCAATTTCAAAGTGTGCTCTAAAGATATATTGGTAATTTCACTAATCATCGTGTTGAATTCAATATTTTTTGAAAATGGTATAACTTGTCTCATTTTGCTTCCTCCTATTTAAAATTATGATATATCTTTAGTTTTATGCTAAAAAGAAAACAAAATAATCACTCAAAATAAAAAAGTTTGGAAAATACAAACTTTTCCTAAATTAAAATTTCAACCGCACCACAAGGTGCGGCTTTTTTGATAGAATAAAGGAGCCAAATCCCGGCAAG
>CANQJR010000037.1 GCA_947624275.1 uncultured Bacilli bacterium | reverse complement strand
TATTTGACTATAAATGTGCTTATGATATAGAATTAAAATATAAATAAATGGTGCGGTTGAAATTTTAATAAAGAAAATGAGATTGATTACAATCTCATTTTTTTATTCTTTGACATAATCACAATTGCTACATTTGATGGTACCGTGATTATCAACTAATAAGTTTTTACATTCGGGACACAATTCACCAGTTGGCAAATCCCATGTGGCCACTTTACATTTTGGATAATTATTGCAGCCGTAAAAGACTTTACCTCGCTTACTAGTTCTTTCAACAATTGTTCCCCCACATTTTGGACACTTGCATATCTCTTTTACTTCTTTAGGTTCCTTTTTGATGTATTTGCAAGTTGGATAATTAGAACAAGCGACAAATTCACCATACTTGCCCTTTCTGATGACTAGATTGCTGCCACATTCTGGACATTTTTCACCAGTTTCTTCAGGGCCTTTCTTCTCCATATCTTTAAATGCTTTTTGAATCAATGGATCAAATTCATCATAAAAGTCATGGAGTAATTTTATCTCATCTTTATTGGCATCTGATATGTCGTCCAAATCTTTTTCCATTTTAGCAGTGTATTCGACGTTGATTATATCAGCAAAAAATTCTTGAAGTTTATCAGTTGTCTCCACGCCGATGGCCGTCGGTTTAAATTTTTTATCTTCCATCGTAACATAGTCACGTTCGCGAATTGTATCAATTATTTTGGCATAAGTGGATGGACGCCCAATTCCTAATTCTTCCATTTCTTTGATCAGTTTAGCTTCTGTATAACGCGAAGGCGGTTGAGTAAAATGTTGTTCCTTAGTAATATCATTAGCTTCGATTCCACTTTCTTGATACTTATCCAAAGCTGGTAAAATTTTATCCTCGCTATTTTCATATTCCTTATATACTTTTAAATATCCATCAAAGATCAACACTTGACCAGTTGCTTTAAACTGATAATTATTATTGTCCAAGATGACTGTAGTAGCATTTACTTTAGCATCAGCCATAATTGAGGCCAAGGCTCTAGCATAAATCATCGAATATAGTTTATATTCATCATTAGTCAAATATTTTTTGACCTTTTCGGGAGTTCGTAAAATGCTGGTTGGACGAATGGCTTCGTGAGCATCTTGAACGTTTTCAGTCTTCTTGCTGACTTTGGCATAACCGACGTATTCTTTACCATATTGTTCTTCGATGTAATGATAAGTACTGCCAATAAATTCATCAGATAGACGAACTGAATCAGTTCTCATATAAGTTATGAGACCGACAGTTTCGTTCTCTAAATCGACTCCTTCATACAACTTTTGAGCTAAACTCATCGTCTTTTTAGAAGGAAAACTCAATTTGTTGACAGCATCTTGTTGTAGAGTACTCGTTATGTATGGCGGTCTCGCCTTCTTATTTTTTTGTTTGGTCTCAATGCTATCGACTTTGAACAATTTGTCCAACTTCGCCAAAATGGCGTCAGCTTCTTTTTCAGAATGAACTTCGATATCTTTGTGATCATAACTGAACAATTTAGCTTCAAATTCATCAAAAATACCCGTTATAGTCCAATATTCTTCAGGGACAAAATTTTCTATCTCTCTTTCGCGATCGACGATCAATTTCAAAGCCACACTTTGAACGCGGCCAGCACTCTTACCACCAGTCTTCGACTGCATCAACTTGCTCAACCTAAAACCGATGATGCGATCCAATATTCTACGTGCTTCTTGAGAATGAACCAAATCATCATCAATTTTACGCGTATGATTAAAAGCATCGATAACTTTGTCTTTAGTTATTTCATGAAATAAAACGCGTTCATATTCATCATCTTTGATATCTAAAGCGTCTTTTAAATGCCAAGAAATAGCTTCTCCTTCACGATCGGGGTCGGTTGCGAGAAAGACTTTATCATGATTTTTGACTTCTTTTTTTAAATCCTCAATCAATTTCTTTTTTCCTTCAACAGCAATATAGTTAGGTTTGAAATCATTTTCAATATCTACTCCTAATCCATATTTACCAGTCGTAGCCAAGTCTCTGATATGTCCTTTAGAAGATACTACTTTAAAGTCTTTACCTAAATACTTTTCAATAGTTCTACTCTTACTTGGCGATTCTACAATAACTAAATTTTTTGCCATTCAATCACGTCCTCATTAAATATTTATACTAATAAAATATTAATTTGTCAACCGAACAATTCCTATTAAAAGTTAAAAAAAGTAAAAAAACAATGACAACTAAATGACATTATTTTTTTCTATTAAATCAATGAATTCACTTTTTATCTCTTCAAGACGAGTTGGCGTATTAGCTTCAAAACGGGCGGTTATATTTGGACCAGTATTGCTATAGCGAACAAGAGCCCAACCATCGGGGAAAGTCGCTCTAACGCCATCGATGGTATTGATGTCATATCCTTTATCTTGACAATATTCAACAACTTTTTGAACGACGCTAGCCTTTTTCTCATCACTCGAAACAAATTTCAATTCTTCAGTCGAATAGTATTTATTTAGGCCATCTAACAGTTCACTAGTCTTCTTATCGGTCTTACTGAGAATCTCCAAAAGGCGAAGTCCAGCATATAGACCTGAATCGAATCCGGGGAAACGATCTCTAAAATAGACGTGGCCAGATAACTCTCCTCCAAATGGCAAATCTTCTTCTTTGACTTTAGCTTTGGTATATGAATTACCCGTGCGATAACATATACCCTCGCCACCTAAACGTCTTATCTCGTCCTCGACTACTTTTGAACATTTGACATCATAAAGAAATTTTTTATTTTGAACTTTATCAAAAATATCGCGAATGATGATGACCATGTATTTATCCGTAGCTATGTAATTGCCCTTTTCATCGACCACACCGAGACGATCACCATCACCATCAAAACCCAAACCGACATCGGCACCTGTTTCTAAAACGCGCCTTTTTAACATCTCTAAATTTTTTTCAACACAAGGATCGGGATGATGATTGGGAAAAGTTGGATCTGATTCTCCACAAATTATTTCAAAATCGACGGGAAATTTTTCAAACATGTCCTTCACTATGGAAGTTGTCGTACCATTTCCCGGATCTAAGACTACTTTAACTCTTCGCTTTCCAAAATTTAAACTCTTTTCAAAAAGTTCAATATATTCATTTCTTATGTCATAACTTTCTAAATTTCCTAAACAGTCATCATCAAATTTCTGTTCCAAAGTGAACTTTAAAAACTCTTGAATCATTTCCCCTTTAGCGTTACCACGCTCATCAAAAGAAAATTTGAAACCGTTTTCATCCTTAGGATTATGGCTGGCCGTAACCATGACTCCAGCCGGTATTCCCAATTTTATCTGGGCGTAATAGTACATCGGTGTCGTCACTAAATCCAAATAGACGACATCCATTCCTGAGTCCAAAATACCTGATATTAAAGCTTTGGTCAACTCCTGATACGAATATCTATTGTCATGACCGACGACACACTTGGTCTGATTGAACTTCTTGATATAAGTCCCATAACTTCTACCAATCGTATAAGCAACATCTTCATACAAATCTTCAGGATATTTGCCACGGATGTCATATCCCCTAAAAATATATTTATTTATATCATTAGTAATTTTCATCGCATCACCTATTTTAAAACACACATATAATTATTTTCTTCGTAGTTACTCTGTTGCACTGCCAAGTTCTTATTGTGATTAGCTAAAGCATCATTATTCAAAAGATCTATATCAGCACTATAATCGATTCTAACAGTCAAAGTATTTTCTTCTAAGCCGCGCGTCACCCCTTTAGAATCCAATGAAGTTATCGTCGTATAATCAGGTATATCAACATCTTCCATCTCCAAAGTAACACCTGGTTTCATCTCTACTTCATAACTGATATTGGTGACGTTAACGATATTGTTGACATAATGGCTCTCGATTTCTACATGATAAGAATAATCTGCTTCATTGACGTCACGATTACATAACAACGTATTGGTCTTCACTTCTGTTGGAGTGACGTTGCCACCACCAACGTCCATTCCATAATTGGGATCTAAATTGCGCAAAATAACTGGCAAAAAAGCTAAGAACAAAAAGAAAATAGCACCAGCATAACACAATTTATCTTGCTTATCCATCGGTTCTTTCTTTTTCTTGACTTTCGCATTATTCTCAACGACTTCAGCAGTTGTCTCCGGTTTTAAATCCGTTTTATTATTCATCTTCAACACCCTCTATCTTAATTCATTTTAGCATAAATACTCATAAAAAAAAAGTCTATAAAAAGACTTTTGATCAATTATTTATTTTCCTCTTTTAACAAATCGACTACTTTACGAATTTCCATATCGTAACTGATCATTTCAAGACCACCAAAGTTTTTCAAGAATTCCTCTTTAGTCATCTTATATTTCTCAGCTAATTCTGTAGCTTGTTTATCAGCATCGCTTTCAGAAATTTCAATTTTTTCCATATCAGCAATCTCTTCTAACATCAAACGATATAAAACGTTCTTATATCCCTCTTTTTCGAGTTGGGCACGCAAGTCAGCTTCCGTCGTCTTAGTTAATTGATAATACAAATCAAGAGAAACACCTTGCATTTGAAGTTGTTGTGAATATCTTCCCAATAATCTTTCAACCTCTTCATCAACCATCTCTTCAGGAATGTCAACTTCAACGTTTTTAGCAACGGCATCTAAAAGACTATCAACATATCTATTTTCAGCATCCATCTCTTTTTGAGCTTCGATATTAGCCTTTAATTCTTTTTCTAAATCTTCTTTAGAATTGACCCCTTCCATAGCTAGATCAGCAAATAATTCTTCATCAAAATCTCTCTCAACTTTTTCTTTTATCTCATGAAGTTTAACTTTGAAAACGACTTTGGCACCTTTTAATTCTTCACTAGGATATTCTTCTGGGAATGTCACATCAATATCTCTCTCATCATGTGGTTTCATTCCGATCAATTGTTCTTCAAATCCAGGAATGAAAGTGTTACTTCCAATTTCTAATTCATAGTTTTCAGCTTTACCACCATCGAAAGCAACACCATCTTTGAACCCTTCAAAATCGATGACAGCAATATTGCCCTCTTCTAATTTTCCTTCTTCTTTGACGCGAATCTCACCATACTTTTCAAGGATGTTCTTCATTTCGCGATCGATTTCTTCACTCGTAACTTCAACTTTTTCTTTCTTTACTTTTAATCCCTTATACTTCTTTACTTTTACTTCTGGTTTAGTGATAATTGTAAATTTAAATTCGACGTATTCATCGCTGACAGCTGATACGTCAACTTTTGGTTGAACGACTGGTACCAATTTAGAATTGTCAATCGCTCTTTCATAAGCGAGTTGAATCACGCTATCAATAGCGGCCATGTATAAACTCTCTTTACCGAAATTCTTTTCATAGACATTGCGAGGAACTTTTCCTTTTCTAAAGCCACTGACAGTTACTTCTTTTCTCTTAGCTTCAAAAGCGGCATCCATTGCTTCAGTCCACTCATCACCATCAATCTTAATGATGACTTCATGTCTATTATCTACTCGTTTTTCATCACTTTTTTTATTTTCATCTTTTTTAGTCATAATACATTCCTCCAACAAGTTATATTATATAGTAATTTTATGCTTTTAACAAGAAAAAAAGAGTTAAATTACTCTTTATTATCTTATTTCCGTTATTTCTATTTTATAAACGCCATTAGGGCTTTCAACTTCCACGATGTCACCAACTTTTTTATTGAATATCGCTTTGGCAATAGGACTCTCATTGGAAATCTTTCCCGTGAATGGATCAGCTTCTTGACTACCAACTATTTTGTATTCATCAGTATCATCATCATCCACATATTTTATGGCCACTGTTGAACCAATGGAAACTTTATCAGTAGATATATTTTCAATTATTTCAACATTTTCTAACATTTTTTCTAATTTTTTAATACGTCCCTCAATCTCTGCTTGTTCGTTTTTCGCAGAATCATAATCAGCATTTTCAGATAAATCACCAAGTGCACGTGCCTCTTTTATAGAAATGATATTAGCTGGACGCTTTACATTAATCAATTCATCTAATTCACTTTTTAGTTCTTCTAAACCTTCTTTAGTCAAGTATATTTTCTTATCTGTCAATTTAATGCACCTCTTTTTCATAATGTCTTTTAACAAGATACTACATTTTGAGAATTTTGTCAAGGAAAAAGGTCTAACCAGGTATCAATTCCCAATTATTTTATGATACTGGGAAATGAAGTATTCATCTGTCATTCCAGCTAAAAAATCGATGACCATTCTCTTAGGATTAGTATTTTCTAAATAGATGGCCTCTTTTGTTCCTAAAAAATCTCTAAAAATATCACTGTCTTCATTATTATATTCAATATCTTTCAAATATTTATCAAATAATAAATTAAAACCTCTAGTATATTCGGCAATTTTTTCTTCAGTATTGGCCTTACTATAAATGTTGTCATAGTTGAACTTTTTCAATTCAGAGATGGCTTCATACACTTCATCACTCATCTTGATGTACGGTTTGCCATAACTGTTGTTGATGATGTCGTCAATGATCGTTCCAATTATAGAAGCGTTATTGTCGCCTAGAACTTGCCTGATTTTAGCTGGTATCTGATCGCGGGAAAAGACACCGATCATAATCGCATCTTCAATATCGCGTCCGATGTAAGCAATGATATCAGATATTCTTACGACGCATCCCTCCAAAGTCATAGGGAGTAATTTTTCATTGATCTTTTTATCAGTATAAGACTGTTCGTACTCTCTCAAAAAGTCTTCTTTAGTCTTCTTGACGGGATGATATTCTCCTTTCACCATTTCACCATTATGGCATAAAACGGCATCTAAAACTTGAAGGGTTAGATTTGATCCCTCGCCTTCGCGATCGATATACATATAAGTGCGAACACCTTGAACGTTATGTTTAAAGAACTCTCCCAGTTCGCGCACGGAGATATCATTTAAAATACTTTCGCCCAAATGACCAAGTGGCGTGTGGCCAATATCATGTCCAAGCGCAGCTGCTTCAATCAAATCCTCGTTCAGATTTAACATGCGGCCGATCGTACGGGCCACTTTGCTGACCAATTGAACATGTGTCATTCTCTTACTGATGTGATCGTTTTCTTGAAAAGAGAAAACTTGTGTCTTATCAGAATATCTAGAATAGGAAAGATTATAAATAATGCGATCTGTATCGTGCCAGAAAGGGGGACGATAGTCTTCAACAAACTCTTTAAAGCGAATGGCTTCACTATCACGACAAGCGTACTCGCTCAATGAATCTTGACGTTTCTGCAACTGAACTCTAATTTCTTTTTCAATCTCTTTTTTCATAATTACACCTACCCTTTAATGCGCATCATCGAATATTCACTAACTGCAAATGGTATGTCCACAGCTATTTTGATGATTTCTTCAGGATGTCTTGCCACTTCAATCTCTTCGTCGTTCTCATCATACATTTTCTCTATGACGAAACTGTGAGTATTACCTTCAGGAGTAAAGATTTCCACTTCATCACCAACTTTAAAATAGTTGCGTTCTGAGATAATCAATAGATGCTTTTGAACGTCATAACTCTTTATCAATCCCAAATAGTCTTGATTGGACAATTCCTGACGTCCCGTATAATACTGATCGGTATGATCAGCTTTTTTCTTGAGATAGTGACTGCTAGTCTCTCGATTGGCTACGCGGTCTAGAATGCGATATTGCTCTAAAAGATATGCTTCATCATCCATATCATCATAATAATAATCTATTATTTTGCGATAAGCTCCAATGACAGTGGCCAAATAATAGTGTGAACGCATTCTTCCCTCAACTTTTAAACTGGTGACATTGATATCCATCAATTCTTTGATGTGACGCGATAGATTTAAATCTTTCGTTGCCATCGTAAATTTGACATCGCCATCATCTTCTTCCATCGCGTAGGCAAAACGACATATTTGTGCGCAACCGCCACGATTCGAATCACGATTGGTGACATAATTGGATAGACAACAACGCCCACTATAAAATGTACACATCGCCCCATGGATGAAGACTTCAACATCGACACCTGTATCATCAATTATTTCTTTCATCTCATCGAGAGAGACTTCTCTAGCCAAGACGACTCTCTTGATGCCCTGTTCTTCAAAAAATTTGACAGTATCTTTATTAGTAGTTGAGTTCTGCGTACTCAAATGGGCTTCTACTTGAGGATATTTTGTAACTATATAATTTATGATAAAAGGATCACTAATGATGAAAGCATCAATGCCACAATTGACCACTTCATCGATATATTCGTTCAATCCTTCCAAATCTTCATTGTGAAAAACGATGTTCAAAGTGAGATAAACCTTTTTTCCAAGTTTATGGGCAAAATCGCAGGCCTCTTTAATTTCCGAAATTCCAAAATTAGAAGCATTAGCCCTTAAACTATATTTTTTACCACCGAAATAGACCGCATCAGCCCCATATAACAAATTGATTTTTAAACGCTCCAAATCACCCGCAGGTGCTAATAATTCCACCCTTTTACTTCTCATTTTTCTTCACCATAAATATTGTCTTTTTAAAGAAGAAATTAGTATTATTACCGATTAACTCCTCTATTTCTTTGACAATTCTTTCATCTCTATTCTCCATTAGTGAACTGACCAAAAAGACCAATTTCAAAGCCTTATCATCATCTAACGAATAAGGGTCGATAATGGCATAATCAATCT
>CANQJR010000036.1 GCA_947624275.1 uncultured Bacilli bacterium | reverse complement strand
AAAAAACGTGAAGAAGATTTAAATATCATCATCGAAGAAGTCGATCGCTTGAACTTATTGGTCAGTGACATTCTAGAACTATCTTCGATTCAATCCAATATCACGGAATTAAAAAGAGAAAAATTTGATTTAATAAATTTGACTAAAAGTATCATTCATCGCTTCGAAATATTCCATTTGACTGAACAATTCACCTTTAACTTCTTATGTGAAGAAAAAGAGATCATGATTGAAGCTGACAAGTCTAAAATAGAACAAGTTATCTATAACTTGATCGGTAATGCCATCAACTACTCACGTGACGATAAAGTTGTGACGATTAATATCTTAAATCTCAATGATAAAATTCGCGTAGAGATAATCGATCATGGTAAAGGTATCGACAAAGAAGATATCAACCACGTTTGGGATCGTTACTATCGCGTCGATAAAAAATATAAGCGCAATCGCGTTGGTACTGGTCTTGGCTTATCAATTGTCAAAAACATCTTAGAACTCCATCATTATCAATATGGAGTATTGTCGGAAAAAGGACAAGGTAGTACTTTCTATTTTGAAATAATAAAAAATCATCAAAAATGATGATTTTTTTATTTTTCAACTTCTATTACTTTATTTGGCATCTCTTTATCTTCCAATAACATCATGTGCATGTACTCTTCTTCATTGTTCAAAGATACTTCTTCAATGCGATCACAACGACATTTTTCAGATACCAAAATGGCTTCGATCTTTTTGACCGCATCGTCTAGTTCATCATTGATGACGACATAATTGTATTTAGTAACTTCATTTATCTCATGATATGCCGTCTTAAAACGATCGATCATCTTCTCTTTAGTTTCTGTGCCACGTCTCTCTAGACGTTTTTTCAACGTCGTTAAATTAGGAGGTAAAATGAAGATGAAAATCGCTTCTGGTATTAAGTCTTTGATCTTCATTGCTCCTTGAATTTCGATCACTAAGAAGACATCGATGCCATTTTCCAACTTTTCATTAATAAATTTTTTAGGAGTTCCATAATAATTGTCAACATATTTAGCATATTCTAGAAAATAGCCTTCCGCAATCAATTCTTCGAATTGTTCACGACTCACAAAATTGTATGTTTGCCCTTCGACATCATCAGCGCGCATTTGACGAGAAGTCGTCGAAACGGATATCCATGCGTTGTCATGACTACTTACATAGCTGTTCACAATGGTATCTTTTCCCACACCACTAGGACCAGATATGACGACTAAACTTCCTCTTTCATGTGATTTTATTATACTCATAAAAGCCTCCTAAAGATCTTAATAGAAAAAGAGTCATAAGACTCTATCCATTTATTTGACTCATTACTTCATCAGCGAAATTTTCTTGTCTCTTTTCAATTCCTTCACCAACTTCATAACGAATCATTGACTTAATAGTTCCCCCATTATTCTTGACAAAAGCTTCAACGCTCAAATCAGGATCTTTGACAAAAGCTTGTTCTAAAAGACAAACTTCTTTATAAAACTTATTGATGCGTCCAGCTACCATCTTTTCAGCTATGTCAGCAGGTTTTCCTTCATTCATAGCCTGTTCTTTGATGATACCCTTTTCATGTTCGATGACCTCAGCTGGTACTTCATCACGATTCAAATAACTAGGATTCATTGCAGCAACGTGCATGCTGACATCTCTTGCAACATCTTCATTACTACCTTCAATCACAGTTAGAACACTAATTCTTCCTCCCATATGAGAATAGCAACCAAATACTTCACTATCTGTCTTTTCAACTAATTCAAATCTTCTAAAACTGATTTTTTCACCAATTTTAGCGACAAGATTTACTAGATATTCATTGATAGTTCCATTGTCTGTTTGAAGATTTAAAGCTTCATCCATCGTTTTGGCATTGCTTTTTAAAATAGTCTCAGCAACAGTAGTGATAAATTTCTTAAACTCTTCGTTTTTAGCAACGAAATCTGTCTCAGAATTAACTTCGACAATAACAGCTTTATTGCCATCTACTAAAATATCTGTTAGACCTTCAGCAGCAATTCTAGACTCCTTTTTAGCAGCTTTAGCAATTCCTTTTTCGCGCAAGTAATCAACAGCAGCATCCATATCTCCTTTTGTCTCATCAAGCGCTTTTTTACAATCTAACATTCCAGCTCCCGTCTTTTCTCTAAGAGCTTTAACATCATTTGCAGTAAACATAGATATCCTCCTATTATTTCAATGTATTAATCAATTCTTCTTTTTTCATTTTTGAGTAACCTTTAATTCCTTGTTCTTTAGCTACTTCTTTCAATTCAGTCAAAGTCATAGCAGAATAATCTACTTTTTCAACCTTTGCTTTCTTTTCTTCTTTTTTTACTTCTTCTTTAACAGTTTCTTTTTCTTCTACTTCTTTTTCCTTTTTAGGTGCTGGTTTCTTTGGAGTAGCTTCTTCAGTTTCTTCTACTGGTTCTTTAACCTCTTTTTTAAGAGATTTCTCATCTTCTGTTACGTAATCAACTACTTCTTTACCAAGTACTTCACAAATGGCATTAGTTAAAACACCAATCATCAATTTTACACTTCTAACCGCATCATCATTTCCAGGAATGACATAGTCAACCATATCAGGATCACAATTGGTATCGACTACACCAAATACAGGGATGTTTAAAATTCTAGCTTCTTTGATAGCTATTTCTTCCTTCTTTGGATCAACGATTACCAAAGCATCAGGAAGCTTTTTCATTTCCCTAATTCCTCTTAAGTTCTTGTTCAACTTATCATATTCTTTTCTTATTTTAATTACTTCTTTTTTAGGTAATAGATCAAAAATACCATCTTTTTCCATATTTTCAATCTCTTCCATTCTCTTTACACGGGAACGGATAGTTTTGAAATTGGTCAAAGTTCCCCCTAACCATCTCTCATTGACGAAATACATGTCAGTTCTAAGCGCAGATTCTTCAGCGGCTTCTTGAGCTTGTTTCTTAGTGCCAACAAATAATACTTTACCTTCATTTTCAGCAATGACTTTCATGGCATCATATGCTTCTTCTAGTTTTTTTACAGTTTTTTGTAAATCGATTATATAAATGTCATCTCTAGATGTAAAGATGTACTCTTTCATCTTAGGATTCCATCTTCTCTTTTGATGTCCGAATTGGACACCAGCCTCTAATAAATAATTCATTGAAACTACTGTCATATTTTTTTCTCCTTTTCGTTATACACTTATTAATTTCTAAAATTCATCACCTAATATAGGCACTGGATGAATCAATCCATTAATATGTTTTTTATTTTAATACTTCAATTAATTCAGCTTTTTTCATCTTAGCAGCACCCTCTATTTTTTTCTTAGCTGCCATCTCTTTCAATTCAGCCACAGTAAGACTTTCTAAATCTACCTTTTCCTCTTTTTTCTCTTCTTTTTTACTCTCTGTTTTTTTAGCAGGTTCTTTACTTGCCTTTACTTCTTTTTTAGTTCCCTTTACTATTTCATTTTTAACGACTAATTCACTCTTTTTAGTTTTACCTTCTAATCCTGCTTTAGATGTCTTGACGATTTCACTAAAAGCTTTTGGATCGTTAATAGCGATTTCAGATAACATCTTTCTATTGACTTCAACACCAGCTTTAGATAATCCTTCGATAAATCTAGAATAACTTATCTCATTTTCACGACATGCGGCATTAATTCTCGTAATCCACAATTTTCTGAAATCTCTCTTCTTTTGTTTTCTATCGCGGAAAGCATATTGACCAGAATGCATCAATTGTTCTTTCGCTGTTTTATACAATCTATGTTTACTACCGAAATAACCTCTCGCAGCTTTTAAAACTTTTTTATGACGTTGTTTTGTAGTAACTCCATTTTTAACTCTTGCCATCTCTCTTCTCCTCCTACCTATTTAATGATATTCTTCAATCTGTTCGCATCAGCTTTTGACAAAACTGATCCTCTTCTATTCTTTCTATTCAAACTTTGACTTTTACTTCCTGTATTGTGACGTGAACCAGGTCTACCAATAGTAACGGTACCACTTTTTCTAACATTTAATACTTTCTTTAAACCTTTATGTGTTTTTATTTTAGGCATATTCTTTCCTCCTCAATTTATTTCTTTGGCGCTAATAACATAGTCATACTACGTCCATCTAGTTTTGGTTGTTGTTCTATTTCGGCAATGTTTTCCAACCTAGCTGCAAATTTAATGAGAACATCTTTCCCTAAATCAGTATGAGCCATCTGTCTTCCTTTGAAACGAATAGACAATTTGATCTTGTCACCCTTTTCAAGATATTTGGTGACATTTTTTAACTTTGTCTCAATATCGCCAACATCAATCGTAGGTGATAATCTAAATTCTTTTGTCTCAGATATGTTAGCTCGCTGTTTTTTTAGAGCTTCTTTCTCTTTTTTGGCTTTTTCATACTTATATTTGTTGTAATCCATCACTTTACAAACGGGTGGATTACCATTAGGATTGATGAGAACTAAATCCAATCCTGCATAACTCGCAAGTGTTAGAGCGTCTTGAGTCGATTTAACTCCGACTTGTTCTCCATTGGGACCAATAACTAAAACTTGACTTACTCTAATTTGTTCATTGATCAACAAATTATTTTTAGAACTTGCTATAAAAAACACCTCCATTAAATAATAAAAGTAGGTATATGTACCTACTTATCCCATTAAAAACAATATTGATATAAATCATTTTTTCTGGCCATTTACCTATCGCTATTCGCAATCAGGTGGATGTAGGTACATCTCTTTCCTTTTTTTATTTACATTGATAATTATATGCATTTTACCAATAAATGTCAACTAAAACTTTTATTTTTGTTTCTTCTTGGTGGTCTTTTCTTCATCTTTGAGTTCAATCGTCGTCTTAGAATACATCCTCTTTAAAACAATGGTGATAAAAAACGTCACCAAGGCATAACCGATTCCCAAATGAAAAACTAGTGAAGAAAAAGCTAAAATAATCGTCAAACTGCTCAAGGCAATAATGGCCCAACGCAATCTTCTCCTCTTATAATAATTGTCGACGTTCTCTGTATTAGTCAATTCTTTTTTCATATGTCACCCCATCCAATCATGATAAATCCCAGTATTAACCAAATGATCAAAATGGGATATAAAAATATAAGGAATTTTTTATCGCGCGTCTTGTGTCTGATGATGCGACTGACGATATAGAATCCATAGACGCCACCGATGGCACACATGCTCAACAAAATTTTTTCCGAGATGCGATACTTTTTGCGCTTGGCCAAGTATTTATCAAAAAGACAAGTAACACTGGCCAAGACGTTGATGAAAACTAAATAATCCATCATAAATCTTCTAACTATATCTATTTATCTTGCCAATGAAAAATCTTTTTGAGATTTAACTTAGAAAAAATGTTGTTGGTAAACGTACCAACTTTATCGGCGATGGCAAAGGTGCCATTCAAAGAATGTAATTTATAATTGATGTCATCCAAACTCTTATTGACTTTATCAATCATAAAAATACCTTTTATGCTCATGACGATCAAAGCGATCAACAACGAAATGATTAAGACATACACCACTATCATAAAAACGACGTTATCCATAAAACCTCCTAATTGACATTGTTTCTGAATAGATAAGAAATTATGACATCTAAAATAGAATAAAAAGTTATGATGATGCCAATGGCTTCAGTCATGTCCAATACATTGTCCAAGGCATTCAATATTAAGAGAATTCCTAAGATTACCATCATGGTAAACGTAAAGACACAAACACCAAAATCTCTATTTTTAGATTTTTTTAAATATTTTAAATAGCCAACTTTAAAAACAGAGTTGACGATCATGAATAGACCCAATATCATCGGAATAAAACCTGATATGACGTTGGGAGAGACGAAGACGACAACGGCCATGATGAAAGCTAATAAACTGTAGACAATATTCACATCAATCTTTTTCTCTTTGTTATCCCTAGTCAAATATTTGTATAATCCAAATATTCCTATCAAAGTGGCGATAATTGTCACGATGCGCGAAATGATAGTCAAAGTCGTATTGGGTTGAAAGAGAAGAAAAATGCCAAATATAACGAATAACGTCGAAGTTACCAAAGTCGTCCAAAATGTTTTGGTTGCTTCTTCTTTGCTCATTTTATCACTATCCTTTCATAAATACTAATGCGATGATGATTAGCGCAATAAATGTAAAGGCAATGACGATTGGCAAATTGACCTTCGATTTACCTTTGCTACCCTTATTCAAAATGACCATCGTCCTACGATTTTTATCACCCATCAAGTACAACAAAGTCTGAGAGATGAGACTGATCGAATAAGAACCCATTGTCGCCGTATTTTTACTATAGACATCATCGACGATGATGAATGGAACGCGATTGGCATAATTTATGAAGATTTTTTCATCATTCAACTCGGTCTCTTCTTTAACTCCATATAATGAAGTGAAGATCAACATGTGGTGATTGGCATAAGCATACTCATAAACTTTGCGCAAAGCTTTATCCATCTGACCAAAATTGAATTTTAACTTTTCGACGTCACCTTTTTTATAATCATTTAACAGATTGTAATCTATTATGATAAATTCATTAGATCCATCCTTTATTTCATTTAACAACACTTGAGTCATTTCGGCAAAATAATCACTATTTATTTTGACTGATTTGGTATTCAAAAAAGGACTTATCTCATTGCGATTACCATTTAGGACACTATTGATATAACCAGCTCTAGTACTATCGGCAATCAACGTCACTTTCTTATTGATCATTTCCAAGTCTTTAGCGAAATAATTAGTTGGCAAATCATATTCATAAGAATGGGCTAAAGTTGATTTTTCTTGAATTGGTAAAAGTGATGTTATTTTGATATTAGTTGGATTAGTATCAATGTTAAACAATTGTTTTGGATTGATAATAATGCTCAAATATCTAGTAATTGGCATCGGTTCATAGTTGAATATGAAAATGCTATCATTGCTTTCAAATAAGATGCGACGACGCGTCAAAAAGGGATTGATCAATTCATCAGGGACACCATTTTTATAACGCATGTCAAACAACTCTTGCCAATCGGGCCAAGTCTCACCAATTCCAGTCGTCGCAATCTGATAGAGTTTTGACAAGTTGATAACTGGCGTTGAATCACTCACCAAATCGACACCGACGATTAATGAAATGTTGACGTTTTCATACTCTGAAGTTATTCTAGTGATGTTTTTGATTGAGGCCTTAGCTTCTTTCAATCCTCTTTCACTATTGTAACCGACGAATAAATGAAGACAAACTTCTTTCACCTGCATCTCCATACACTTTTTGACGAAAGCTTTCAATTGATCAATCGTCGTATAAGAAAATTTATCTCCAATCATGAAAAAGACGTGCATTTTCGATTTATTTTTAACTGCAAATTCAATGCTATCAATCATTTTTTCTTCAATAAAGTGCCCTTCTTCAATTCTTTTGTCCATGCTTTGAACTGCTAAATCGACATAACCACCACTAGAAAAACAAGAATATCCCGTCGTATAAGTACTGGCCTGATTACGAGTAAAACCGCATTCTTTACCACAGGCATCAATACTAGTAAACATGTACTCTTGGCTCAACTTTGTAACAGTGGGAATTAAATCATCACCTAAACTGTATGAATCTTTGGCTTCCATACCAAAACCATTAGCTAAAAATAGAATTGTCTTTTTTCCGTTCATCTTCATTTCCCCTCTACTATATTCTATATATATTTTAATATTTTATCGGTTATAAATCAATAGTTTTTATATGCGATTGTAAATGGTTTTTAGGAAATTTAGAGTTTAAAAAAAGGCATTTTATATAATGCCGTTTTTCTTCCAAACATATATGATGCTGATGACACTCATAATTATTTCGATTATTGATAAAACTATTACTGCTGTTTTAGCTCCACTTTCTTTTTTAACTTGTAAAGACATGCAAAGTGATACAATTGAACAAATAATACCAGCAAAGAAAAGCCCTACCGCAAGTAAAACTCCACAAATAATCAACTTATTATTTTCTTGTTTAGTCAAAGCTTTCTCATCGACATTTTCATTTTTTTCCATATTTTTCACTCCTTTTATTATTATAAATCCATTATACAATATTTATTTTTAATTGTCCATTGTTAAAAAGTTGATCAGATTTCCATCCAAATCATATAAGAAAAATTGACCATTGTCATAAATGATATACGTACCACCAGTGTGATCCCGTGGCAATGAGACAGATCCCGGATTTAAAAAGTATTTACCATTCTCTTCATACATCCAAGCCATGTGACTATGCCCTTGAACAAATATGTCACCCTCTTGTAAAAAGGGACAATTTCTTCGATTGTATTTATGACCATGAGTCAAATAGAGATCATGACCATCGAGCCGCATTTTTAGATAATCATCGATTATTTTAAAATCGCATTCACCAGGATAGATATAATTGTCATTATTGCCACGCATACATATTAGACAATATCGCATATGGTTTAACAGATTGACAACTTCAGCGCCATCAGGACCTGGTGTCAATAGATCACCTAACACGATTAATCTCTTACAATCATTTTCAGCAAAGATAGTGAGTACGCGTTTTAAATTATTGCTATAACCATGTATGTCTGATATGATCATCGTCTTCATATTCATTCCTCTTTTTCAATAGATATTTATGATGACTTTAATTAGTCGATTCCGTCTTATACAAACTCTGATAAGCTTTTGACTTTTTCAACAATTCGCGATGCGTTCCTGATGCTTCCCACTTCCCCTTATCGATGACGTGAATGATATCGGCATCCATGATCGTCGATAAGCGATGAGCGACGATGACAATAGTATGATCTTTGACTAAGTCATCAATCGTCTTTTTGATGTATTGTTGCGATTCATTGTCCAAAGCACTAGTCGCTTCATCGAATAGAATTATCTTCGTGTTCAAAAGGAGCGTTCTCGCTATCGCAATGCGCTGTTTTTGACCGCCACTGAGATTGATACCTCCCTCCCAAATGACCGTTTCATAACCGTTTGGTAGAGATTCGATATATTCATCGATATAAGCTTTGCGACAAACTT
>CANQJR010000035.1 GCA_947624275.1 uncultured Bacilli bacterium | reverse complement strand
CGGTTAACGATTTCTAAAGCTTCATCAGGCATATTGGCAACTACTTCGTCAAGTTCACCTACTAAACCATTTTGTCGAGCATATTCAACATAAGCTTTATATCCATCGACACCTAGAACCTCAACCGGTTTTAACCTTTCATCTTCATAATAAACGAGTACGCTACCATCGTTTATCCATTCGTTGTCACGAATAGAACCAATTTGAACTATTTTTCTTATTCTTCCTGAATTCATTTAATTCACCATCCTAATTAATTAGTCAATCTTTTATTACCAGTCATTTTATAACCATCAGTTAATAATTTTTGATCGTTGTATACACTCCACTTATAATCTGTATAAGCTTCTTTTGTAACTGTACGTTTTCTATGTCTATATGAACATACTGTCTTATATTGTGGTGTTCTAGTTCTCTCATATCCTACTATTACATCATATGTCGTAAATAGAATTGTATTTTTAGTTTCATATGAAGTACATTTTACGCTAACCTTGCTACCAGTAGTTATTGTATCAGTAGCCGTTACAGTAGATACTTCCCTAGTATATTTTTTCCATGTCGTATATGGAGTAGATGTACAACTACTTCCACATCTATCAAAATCCATACCAACGAATTCATATTTAGTTGATAATGAATCAGTTGGTGGTGCAGATAGACTTACAAGACCAACATACTTCCATCCAGAAGCAACATTGATAGCATAAGTTTTTGTCGATGTTGTTGAAGTACGATAATACGTCCATCCTGAACATGATTTTTCACTGACTACACCAGTTTGTTTAACTTGTTTTGCTTTGATTGAAGCCCCTGTCTTTTCAGTATAACCTGATATTTCCTTTTTAGAACCTAAATCTTCTGATTCATAAGTATTGTTCTTAGTAAAGGCAGGTGGTGTATTACAAGTGTACTCACTCGTTGTCCAATCAGACCATGCACTATATGTTGCAGCAATATTTTTAGAATATTGATATTCATAAGACAATGGTCTCTTTTCAACAGTAATACTACATAGATTTGTATTACCAGCATTATCTTTAATATAACCATTAACAGTATGTTTACCTGTCGTAGTTATTGTATAATTTGTATTTTTAGCATATGTTGTAGAATTACCAATTCCATAGCTATTGACACCGCTAGTAGCATCAGTTCTTGACTTCCATCCTATAGTAACATCACTAGTGTAAGTACCATCAGAAGCCTTAGTACCACTAACTACGCTCAATGAACAACTTGGTTTAGTAGCGTCACGTTTGATCGTTATGCTACAAGTAGCCGTATATCCATTGCTATCTTTAACGTAACCTTTGACAACATATGAACCATCTTTATTTACTGTATAACTATTAGCTTTATTATAGTTTTCACTAGTTCCAAGTCCCCAACCAGTTACAGTAGCACCATTAGTAGTAGTTTTAGATTTAAACTCTACAACGACATTGCTACGATACCAATTGTTATCACCTAAAGTACCAGATTTAACTTTCAATTCACATTGAGGAGTTGAAACTTTTCCTTCACTAGCCTCAATTTTGATATCTGTTGAACATACTTTAGTATGACCTGCTTTATCTTTAACATATCCATAAACTCTAGTTGTACCAGTCTTAGAAACAGAATATGTCGTTTTACTGTTATAGTTAGCTTTTGAAGTTACATCCATACCATAAGCAGCAACTCCACTAGTAGCATCAGTTCTACTTGAGAAACCAACTTTTACTGTTCCAACGTAACTACCATTAGCTTTCTTAGTACCACTTAAAACAGTTACTGAACAGTTTGGATTAACTGTATCTTTCTTAACAGTAATCGTACAAATAGCTGTCTTACCATTAGAATCTTTAACATAACCATACACTCTCGTTGATCCATCTCTAGAAACGACGATAGCACTATTACCATTGTAATCAGGATTTGCTGAAGTTGAAATACCAAATTTAGTTATTTTAGCATTCTTACTAGTAGTAGTTTTACTCTTAAATCTTACTTTGACATTTCCCACATACCAACCATTTTGTCCTTTGCTACCAGAAGCAATTTCTAGTGTACAATTTGGACCACTAGGTGTTGATGTCTGAGTATTAGTCGTCGGTTTCGTATTAGTAGGTGTGCTCTCTTCTTGTTTTTCACAAACACCATTTTCAGTTGAACAATATGAATAGCATCCTATGTGTACTAAAATGTAATCTTCATCATCATTACATTTCAAGTAAACCTTAAGTAGATATTCATTTTCTTCTTTTGTAACTGTCACATATGAATTTTGTGTGTCACATGAATCACCATTTTTATCAGTAAATGGCAACAATAATTTCAAGTCTAACATCTGTTGCAATGAAAGTCTAGCTTCATCACCAACGTTTTTAGGCAATCTTTCAGTCGTAAAGTAAGGAATAGCAGCTTCCTTCATCGTCTGAATATTAGCATTAAAAATTCTATTAGTTAGTGGAGACAAATCTATGTTGCTATTGTTATTGTTACTTCTAGTAGGTAACAACCACATAAGTAATAGAACAAATATGATGATTAAAACTAATCTTATTAAGAAATCCCTAACAGGAAATCCTCTTTTTTCTTCTTCATCTGAATACATTATACTCTTTCCCCCTTTGAGTTATGTCGTGTATTATACATCTTTTTTTCATCTTTGTCAACAAGATCAATCAATTTTACTATAGTACAACCACTATTAAAATTATCCAATCCAAATTCTTTGACCAATTTCATTTGTTTTAGCACTTTATGCACTTCCTTTTTTAATATTCCTTCGCCAATTCCATGTATTATGACCAATTCATAATTACCCATCTTATAATTGTCATTAATAAATTCTTTTACGAGAATTTCAGTGCTTGCACGCGTCTCACCATGCAAATCCAAAGTTGGCACATTTTTACGATGAAGTAAGTTCATCATATTTTTCTTTTACCTCTTCTAGTGTAAAAATTGAATTTCTTCCGCCAATTTTTGTAACTGATAGAGCACCAGCAATGTTTGCCATCTTCATCGTTGTAATAATGTCATAGTCATTAGCCAAGCAATAAGCAAAAGCACCATGGAAAATATCACCAGCTCCAGTTGAATCTATTTGATTGACTTTGATACTAGGAACCATTTTGTAACCATCCTGATAAGTAAAACTTCCTCTATCTTCTAATGTTATGACGATTTTTTGACTAAAGTCCTTTTTCAAAGTCTCATATATATCAATTAAAGTCTTCACATCGTGATAATCAACTTTTTTATTAGTATACTCCTCGGCAAAATCTTTGGAACAAACGATGTAGTCGACCAATTTAGCAAGCTCAATAGTATTTTCGCGCATTCCACCAGCATCAATAATTTTTATCGCTTTGGGATTTTGTTTGATGACCTCTTTGGCAAAATCTATTTCATAACCATCTAATATGATCATGTCAAAACGATCATCAACATCTGTCAAACTCATCTTCATTTTTGCATCTTTACTAGTCATAATAGTTCTAGTTCCCGTAGAAGTATTCGCTATTATAAAACTGCTCGTCGTATCAACACCAACTTTTTTTTCTAAATATTTAGTGTTAACACCAACTTTTTCCATTTCTTCGATTATTTTATTACCATAGTAATCATCGCCAACGCAACCAGCAAAATAAGTATCCATCCCCCACTTAGCGAGTAAATAAGCACAATTGGAAGCACTTCCACCACCACATTCAACTCGTTTATCGTCCAATCTCACCTTTTTATTCTCTATTGGAAAATGATTAATAGGTAAAGTAACATCGTAAGCAGCATTACCAACGCATAATATTTTCATACCCATATCACCTTTTATTTTATTATAGCAAAAATAGCAATATGATAAAAGATATTTTTTTCTTTTTTTGCGTTTTCTTCAATAAATGACAAATTTTTGTAAAAATTGATAAAAAAATGTGATTATAACTCTGTTTTAATAACTAATTACTCTATAAATATAAAAATTGTCGAAATGTGTTAAACATCATTCGACAATTAGCAAAAAATTTCATCATTGTGATGAAAACCTGTTAAAAAAGACTAAGATTTTCTCTTAGTCTTAACTCTTATTATTGTCCCATTTTCTCTTTGACAGCAGCTTGAGCAGCAGCAAGTCTAGCTATTGGAACACGATATGGACTACATGATACATAAGTAAGTCCTAGTTTGTGACAGAATTCAACACTTGATGGCTCACCACCATGTTCTCCACAAATACCAAGTTTGATGTCAGGTCTAACACTCTTACCTTTTTCAACGGCAATTCTCATCAATTCTCCTACACCTTCTTGGTCTACTTTAGCAAATGGATCTGATTCAAAAATTTGTTTTTGATAATAGTCTCCTAAGAACTTAGCAGCATCATCTCTTGAGAATCCATAAGTCATTTGAGTCAAATCATTAGTACCAAATGAGAAGAATTCAGCTTCTTCAGCTATTTTATCAGCTGTGATTGCAGCACGTGGAATTTCAATCATCGTACCAACGTGATATTCAAGTTCTACTCCAGCCTCTTCAATCAATTTATCAGCTGTTTCAACAACGATATTTTTAACGTATTTCAATTCTTTGACATCACCGACAAGTGGAATCATGATTTCAGGTTTAACATTTAAACCATCTTTATTAACTTTGATTGCTGCTTCAATGACAGCTCTCGTTTGCATTCTAGCTATTTCTGGATAAGTAACAGCTAAACGGCATCCTCTATGTCCCATCATTGGATTGAATTCTTTTAGACTTTCTACTCTTGCTTTCAAAGCTTCAAAACTCATTCCCAAACTTTCAGCAAGTGGTCTGATTTCCTCGTCTGTATGAGGCAAGAATTCATGTAGAGGTGGATCTAAGAAACGGATATTAACTCCATAACCTTCCATTGCTCTAAATAGACCTTCAAAGTCATCTCTTTGATATGGAAGAATCTTTTCAAGAGCCTCTTCGCGAGCTTCAACTGTTTCAGCCGTAATCATACGACGGAAGTTAAAGATTCTCTCCTCTTCAAAGAACATGTGCTCAGTACGGCAAAGTCCAATACCTTCAGCACCAAATTTGCGAGCTACTTGAGCATCTCTTGGCGTATCAGCATTAGTTCTAATTTTCAATCTTCTAGCTTCATCAGCCCATCCCATAAATGTTCCGAAGTCACCAGATATTTCAGGATCAACTGTCTTGATCTGTTCTCCATAAACGTTACCAGTTGAACCATCTAAACTCATCCAATCACCTTCGTGATATACTTTACCATCAGGTGTTGTCAATTCTTTCTTCTCTTCATCAATTTTTAATTCACCACAACCAGAAACACAGCAAGTTCCCATTCCACGAGCAACGACAGCAGCATGTGAAGTCATTCCACCACGAATAGTTAAAATACCATGAGCAAGGTTCATTCCTTCAATGTCTTCTGGAGATGTTTCAAGTCTTACCAACAACATATCTTTTTCACCATTTTGACTAGCTTTCATGACGTCTTCGGCTGTGAAATAAATCTTACCAGTTGCGGCACCAGGTGAAGCAGCTAGACCTTTAGCAACGACTTTGCCAGCTTTTAAACTCTCGCTATCAAACATTGGATGAAGTAATTGATCTAATTGTTTTGGTTCTACTTTTAATAGTGCTTCTTCTTTAGTAATCATTCCTTCATTTACTAGATCAACGGCAATTTTTAAAGCAGCAGGTGCTGTTCTCTTACCATTTCTCGTTTGAAGCATGAACAAGTGTCCATCTTCGATTGTGAATTCCATGTCTTGCATATCTTTATAATGATTTTCAAGCGTTTCACAAATCTTGACGAACTCATTGTAACATTCAGGCATAACTTCTTTCAAAGTTTCGATTGATTGAGGAGTACGAATACCAGCAACGACATCCTCACCTTGAGCATTCATCAAATACTCACCAAATAATTGTTTTTCACCAGTAGCTGGATTTCGTGTGAAAGCAACACCAGTTCCTGAAGTATCTCCTCTATTACCATAGACCATCTCTTGAACATTGACAGCTGTTCCCCAACTGCTTGGAATATCGTTCAAACGGCGATACGTAATAGCACGATCATTGTTCCAACTTCTAAATACAGCTTTGACAGCTTCTAACATTTGTTCTTTTGGATCTTGTGGGAATTCTACTCCAGCATGTTTTTTATATTCCTCTTTATAGATTTCTACTACTTCCATCAAGTCTTCAGCTGATAGTTCCGTATCATATTCAACTTTCTTATCTTCTTTTATTTTGTCAAATAATCTTTCAAAAGAACTCTTAGGGAATCCCATTACAACGTCAGCAAACATTTGAATGAATCTTCTATAACTGTCATAGACGAAACGTGGATTTTTAGTAACTTCAGCAAATCCTTTAGCAACTTCATCATTCATTCCCAAGTTTAGAACTGTGTCCATCATACCAGGCATACTTGCTCTAGCACCACTTCTTACAGATACTAATAATGGATTTTTACTATCACCCATTTTTTTACCAGTAACATTTTCAAGTTCATCTAATTTTTCATAAATTTGATCAATGATTTCTTGGCTGATGTTTTTTCCATCTTCGTAGTACTTTGTACAAGCTTCAGTTGTAACTGTGAATCCTCTAGGTACTGGAAGTCCAATTCCTGTCATTTCAGCAAGATTAGCTCCTTTTCCTCCTAGTAGTTCACGCATATCTTTGTTTCCTTCTTTGAAAGAATAAACATATTTCATTTTCTCATTCCTTTCTAAACACATAAACAATTAGATTATAACATATTAATATATAAAAAGAAAAAGATTTTTTCATCTTTTTCTCATATTTTTTTATTACCTGTCGAATCGTTAAAATCGACTGTTTCTACTTCATCTTTAGTACTTTCCTTCGTTCCAGCATTTAACTTCTGTTCCATCTTGCGCACCTTTGTCTTTTCAAACAAAGTATAAATTCTTGGATGCAACTGTAGATTTTTGAAACTTCGCGTTCTATCAGCTGTGCTTTCTCTCTTCAAATCAACTATTTCCTTCTCTACTTCAGAATCATATGTATGGCTAACGCGACGATAACCTTGACTCGTCATACGCATTTCAAATAGTTCTTTTCGAGCTTTATCACCATATTTAACTCTATAATTAGGATTCAATACTTCTCTAACTATCATAGCCCTTTGCGTCCTAATCGAATGATTATAAGCCATGACTATTTGAGAAGACAAATCTTTATCTGAGACGCTCTGTGTCATACCATTCATAGAAGCCTGCATCTTAATCGCATCGACAGTCGCTTCAAATTGATACCAACTGCGATCAATCATTTTATCGACTACTTCTTTACAAGTCTTACTCTGTTCAGATCCATTAGTAGAGACTAATTGAGCCAATTTACCTTTTCCCGTCTGTGACAAATATTCAACCAATTCACTGACAGTGACAAATCTTTGAATTTGTTCAGGTGAAAGCTGAATATCTAGAAATTCATTTAACATTGATGATAAATCTTCAAGATTTAAATCGGCTTTTTTTATTTTGGTCTTCTTGCGCAAATTTGGATAAGTGCTGTTGCTACTAGCCTCAACGATTGATTGAATAGCTCCATCAATCATATCGGAAACAGCTTCATTATAGTCATCATTATTTCGCAAATACTCTTTTTGCAAATGTATTCTTTTGCGATAATGGGCAACTGAACCTTCAATTTTATGTTGAATTTCAATACTCTTTTTGAGACTTTCTTCTTTGCGCATTTGCGTATCATAAATAGCATCATAAATAGGTGTATCTTTTTCATCGACATTGTCAATTATTGGACCATTTTTAGCCTCTTGTCTAAACTCTTCCACTGCTTTGGCATCGACACCGATACGAAGTAAATCATCAGGATCGTTGAAAAAGATGATTTTACCTATGTCTCCTTGTCGCCCACATCTTCCCTTTACTTGATTATCAACTCTAGCACAATCAAAATGACCACATCCGACTACTTTTAAACCTCCTGATGAGATTACTTTATCCTTTAATTGTTTTCTCTCTTCCACTATTTTGCTGATATATTCATGATTAGATTTGACTTTTTCATAAACTCTCTGTCGCAAAAGAGCTATCTTTTCTTTATCATCATTATCGATTTTCATATTTTTTTTCAAAAGAGATAACGTCTTTTCAGCACTCTCCTTGACAATTGATGCATACAATTCTTCATCGGGTGGCAATTCACCACCGAGTTTGATATCAGTACCACGACCGGCCATCTCAGTTGCAATCGTGATGGCTCCAGGCATTCCAGCTTTAGAAATTATCTTTGCTTCCTCTTCCAATTTATCGACATTGGCATTCAAAACCGGAATGTTCACTTCGATATTTTCTTCACTGAAACGTCTTTGTAAATAGGCATACAATTTTTCACTCTCTTCAATCGAAGTCGTCGATAATAAAACCGGTTGTCCATGCATGTGTGAGTTTTTAACCTCTTGGAATATGGCTTCATTCTTTTCTTCAGTAGTAGCATAGAAAACATCTCCTTGGTCAACGACACGAGAAGGATTGTTCCTTGGCACTTCATAAGTCTCTAAACCATATAAATCGCGGAAAGCTTCCACAGCTGCCGTTCCCGTCATACCAGCGAATTTATCGTAACGGGCAAAAAAGGAAGCAGTAGGAATCGATGCAATCTCATCTTTCAACCTACTCTTTTTAATTTTAAGACTTTTATTCAACGACTGTTCTTTTTCTTCAATAGCTTGTTGTAAACCATTGGAATAGACACGACCTTCCGCAGTTCGACCATTGAGCACTAACGAAACACTATAATTGTTTTCATCCCCATTATGATTCAACTTATAGTCTTTATTATTTTCTAAGACGAACCACGCTCTAGCCGCATTTTCGATTATTTCCAAATTGTCATTTTCATAATCAGCAGCAAATTTTTCATATTTCAAATTCAATTCAGGAATGGCACCACTCGTCACTAAATGAGCAAAAGCACGCGGTTCCATCACCAAATCGCCCTTATTATCGAATTCATAATCAACGCCTTCAAGATAGAGAGGTTTACCATTGAGACGCATCTCAATTATTTTTTCACTATTAGCGGTTAAAATATTATTTATTTCCTTCGCATTAAAATATTTGAACAATATGTTTTCACCAAGAGTAGTCAAATGGATGCGACCAGTGTTTTGATCAATTAATATGGCTTTAGTCATATCGAAATAATCAGCATTTTTAGCATCACCAGAAATGATGGCATCAAAACTCTCATAATCGTTGAACGTAGAAATTAGGGAATCTTTACTTCTACTCTCAAAGACCGTTTTTTTATTTTGCGTATAAATGAACTTAAAAGCTAAATTGGTCAATTTAATAATCCCATTTTTCTTTTCTATCTCTTCTTTAGATGCGGCCACTTCTTCATCTCTAATGCTACCAGAAATGGTAAAGGGCGTAATGGCATCGTCGACTAGGACGGCGTCCACTTCATCAATGATGGCAAAATTGGGATTACCTGATCTTTGAACTACGTCGCTACTATCTTTAGCAATGTCATCAAAAAGATAGTCAAAAGCAATGGCCGAAGCCGAACCATAAGTTATATCGGCATTATAAGCTTCTCGTTTCTTTTGCAATTGCTCTTTCCTAATTGACCTAAAAGCTTCTTCTCTAACTTTGAAGATGAGTTCCTTACTGCGTGGCGTATCGCCATAGCGAGCCATCAAAATTTCATCAGTCTTTTGATCGATTTCTTCATCACTAGGACGATCGCGTTCCTCGACCAAACCACAACTCAATCCTAACAGATTGTACAACTGCCCCATCTCTTTCGCATCACGCATGGCCAAATAGGCATTGGGAGTGATGACGTGGCATCCTTTTCCCAATAGAGCATTCAAATAAGCTGGAAGTGCTGCTGTCAAAGTTTTTCCCTCACCAGTAGCCATTTGCGATGCATAACCTTCATTTAATAATATTCCACCAATCAATTGACAATCGTAGTGTGGTTTACCCCATAAGTACCAACTGGCTGTTTGAACTAGAGCATATGCTTTAGGAAGAACACTTTTCAAAGCTTCTTCTTCGCTAAAACCCAAATTGCCAATCTTCGTCTTCAACTCATTTCGTAACATCTCAGTTCTCATAGTAAAAAACTTGTCAGTTTTCTCTTTATCGCTTTTGATTTGTGACAATTGTCTCTGATACGCTTTAGTGTGCTTTTTTATTTTTTCAACTATAGTATTCAATTCTTTTTCTTTGCGCTTTTTGCTCATCAATTCATAGACACTAATCTCACTCATACAGCACCTCTCTACTATTAATATCAATTATACCATATATAATGAAAAAGTAATATCCAAATTATAAAAAATGTAGTATAATTAGAATGGTGATTAATTATGAGAAAAAATATCGTTATAGATGGTGACAAATTTCAAAAAGAATATAAAAAACAATTTAAAAAAGAAGTGATCATGGAATTGATTCAGGGAATTATTTTGTCAATAATAGCTATTCTTGGTATCTTTTGCGGTTCCAAGTTATTGTTAAAAATAATCATTTTTATCTTTCCCCTTTTCATTCTAACGTATGCCGTCAATCTGTTCAGCATGGGTTTTGCAATCATAAAGACGGATCGCAACCATGGAATTTCCTTTTTTATCCAAGCAAGTATTTATACTTTATTAGCAATTTACATTCTTTTAAACCCTATCGAAACTTTGGGATTCATTCTCGTGATAACGGGTATCATCATAATTGCTAATGCCTTGAGTAAAATGTTATATTTTCCCAACTATATGCCAATCGGTTCATTGGTCTGTGGAATTATTTTGATAGTATTCTCAGAAACATTGATCGACATCTTCTATACTGTAGTAATGATTTTCCTATTGTTCTATGGCGTATCTAAAATAAGTCATTCCATTTATAATATCAAAAATAATGATTAAAAAAATAACATTCAAACGAATGTTATTTTCTTTATTAAAATTTCAACCGCACCATTTATTTATATTTTAATTCTATATCATAAGCACATTTATAGTCAAA
>CANQJR010000034.1 GCA_947624275.1 uncultured Bacilli bacterium | reverse complement strand
TAAAAATTTAATGCTTTTTATAACCTTCCGTTTGGATATCAATATCGTTATATAAATTAGTGTATTGTGAAGAAGTTGGAATTAGTCCACCACAAACAGTAGGCACTTGACCGATATCACTTATGATACCTTTGCTCAAAAGTTTAGTCCTAACTCTTTCTAAATTACAATCCACATTATCTGTCAAAGACCAATACGATATTCCGTTTAGTTTCACACCCGAATTATTTATGATTGATGATATACTATTAATTCTATCTCTCTTCATAGAATATACATCTTCATAAGAAACTTCAGGGTTATTGCCAATTGTCTTTAAAGTTTCGCTTTCACTTAGAGATAAATCAAATTCTGTTATTTGAATATTGATGTTTTTTGTGTCTTGTAACATTTTGAAATCATTAAAACATTCTCGTATTTGTTCATCACTAGTTCGAAACGTTATATGCATTTGTGAACCCAAAGTATCAATGAGACCATTAGAGCTAGAATTTATTGATTGTAATACTTCAACAACTTTTTTTCTTCTTTCAGAATCTTCTAAAAATGGCTCATTATATAAATAACTAACACCTTCAGGTTTATGAGTTTTAGCATATTCAAATATATTACATAAATCATTAATCGTTATACCATAGCGACTTTCCCATATATTTTCATACTGCCCTTGACTGTTTTTATCAAAACTTACAATTTCGTTAAATAAATCAATTGCATTAATAACAGCTGTACCATCAGCCAATCTATGCTTTGAATTATATTCATTTACAAAATCTATGGTAGTTTTAACATAAGAAGTCAATGTGTTTAAAATTTCTTCTTTTGTTCTTCCTTGAAAAAAACTTTCAGCAGATCCTTTAGTTAAAAGTGAATGAAATCGGATGTGTTTATTATTTTTAAATGCAAAATCCAAATCATTTTTTGCAAAATAAAAATCAAATTGCTCTCGATCATTTTCATCCAAAAATTTGTTGATAACAACTTCTGGCTTTCCAGATCCAATCAATAAGGTATCAAATGATGACAATTTATCATTAAGCAATACAAACTCATCATATTGGATGTTCTTATTTTGATCACGTTCAACCGAAATAAATCTATGAGCTTGTTTAAAAATTTCTTTATAGTCATTAGGATATTTATTTTTTATATACTCTTTAATATATGTTATTATTTCAATATTTTTATCATTATAAATCCTTTTGATAATTTCAACATCTTCTGGTTTTATATTTAAATGATGTAATGTATTGTCTATTATGACAGATCGATCACTATTATGTGATACTAAAGTATCTTGATATTTTTCAAATACATTTCTTTTTAATTGTTCTAAATCTTTAGAAATAAAATTTTGTAAATCTGCTTTGGAAAAACTTCTTTTTAATTGTTCACATTGAGATACAAAAGTGATCAGTTCTTCATGAGTTTGACATTGAACGATTGATAACATATTCAATTGTTCACTACTAAAATATCCTCCAATATTACTATTATTGAGATGCAAATTGTATAAATCCATATGCCACCTACTTTCTATTTCTATTATATCATAACAAGAATCTTTAATGGATTTAGCATTGAATTTATAGTTAGTAATTTAGGGATTATTTTTTAACTTAAAAAGTTGTCGTACTTCTTTTTAGGTCATGAATTGTTATTCAATTCGGACTGGGATGGTTCGAGTTTTAAAATATTCAGATTTATGTTAGAATATTTATGGATTTGGTTTATTCAAGAGGTGATATTGTGAAAACGATAATGGTTGATATGGATGATGTCTTAACTTATGGACGTTTTACTGATATATTGGAAGATTATTTGGGATATAAACCTGATTATGAAGGATTAAACAGTTTTTATATGCAAGATGCTTTGGGGGATAAGAAAAAGGATTTTTTTGAAAAATTCAAAAGTAAAAACGTCTATGAAGATGCTACTCTGTTACCGGACTGTTACGATGTGTTAAAAAAATTGAGCAAAGTTTATAAGATATATATATGTACTGATTACATTTGGCGTGAGATAGTTGAGTATTCAGGTGATAGTCTCAAAAATAAGTTTAATTTTTTACATGATAAATTGGATTTTATCAATCCTCGGAATTATGTTTTTACGGCTGATAAATCGATCGTCAATTGTGATATAAAAATAGATGATAAATTGGAAAATCTATTTGGAGCTTCTCAAAAATTATTATTTACTGCTTATCACAATAAACGTCTATCCAAAGACGAACTTGCTGAACAAAATGTAGTGCGTGTTAACGATTGGAAAGAAATTGAAAAATTACTTTTAAATGATTTTGAGTCATAGTGATATAAATGGTGATCTAAAGTGATGTAATATTACTTTTTTTCTTTTTATTAGTGTATAATATTAATAGGAGGTCAAGTTATGAATAATATGGATAAGTTTAAAAAGTTTAGGGAAATGTATGATACTTTCATATATGATCATTATGAAATAACTTATGATGAGTCGTACATGAACATCAAATATTATTTCAATATTCCTAATTTGACGTGGTTTTATCCGCAATTGAAGATTTCCAAAAAAGATATTTTAAATAAAAATATCGATAGTGGTTGTTTGAACAATCTCGTCTTTCACATCGGTTTAATAGAATTGATCAGCTATTTTAAATGTACATGCAGTCCCAATGTCATCATTAAATGTGGCTATTTAGATGAAGATCAAATTGCTTGGTTTAAAAAATTGTATTATCATGGCTTGGGTGAATTCTTATATACTAATGGCATTGACATATCAGAAGAAGAACTCATGCACATAACTTGTCAAGGAAAGAGTTTGGCGATTGGAGATAATGATTATTGCGGCGAGGGTAATTTGATACCCGTTGGTGGTGGCAAAGATTCTTGTGTCAGCCTAGAAATATTAAAAGGAGAAAAAAATAATGCTTGTTTCATCATCAATCCTAAAGCCCCATCCATTGGATGTTGTCAAGTAGCTGGATATGAAAACGACAAAATTGTATCAGTAGAACGATTATTGGACCGAAAGATTGTTGAATTGAATGATGCTGGTTTCTTGAACGGTCATACGCCTTTCAGTTCTTTAATAGCTTTTGTATCTTATTTGTGCTGTTATTTACAAAATAAGAAGAATGTCATTCTATCAAATGAGTCAAGCGCTAATGAGGCAACGGTGATCGGTACTGATATCAATCATCAATATTCCAAAAGTTTTGCTTTTGAAAAAGACTTCGATTCTTATGCGCATAAATATTTTAAATTGGATATAAAGTATTTCAGTTTGTTACGTGGCATCAGTGAGTTTCAAATAGCTAAGTTGTTCGCCAATTATAAAAAATATCATCACATATTTAAGAGTTGTAATTTAGGCAGTAAAGCCAAAGAATGGCAATGGTGTTGTGAATGCCCAAAATGTCTCTTCGTCTACACAATTTTGAGTCCCTTTTTATATCGCGATGAACTAGTTCAAATCTTTGGAGAGGACTTATATGAAAAGAAAGACTTGTTAGACACTTTTATTGAAATACTAGGTTATAGTAAGAGTAAACCTTTCGAATGTGTGGGAACTTATGAAGAAGCTAGATATGCAGTCAGTCTATTAATAGATAGAATGGATAGAGATAACTTGCCATATTTGTTAAGATATTATGTTGAGCATTATCAATTGGAATTGAATGGTGATGATATTCTCGCATATAATAGTGATAATAATTTAGACGATTATTATAATGAATTAGTGAAGAAAGAATTGATGAAAAATGGTTAATGAGATTATTGATAAATTAAGGGATAAAAAAATTGCCATTCTTGGATTTGGAAAAGAAGGACAATCCACTTATCGCTTTATTAGAAAATATTTAAAGAATCAAGACGTGACGATTTTAGATTTGAATGACGTAAAAGACAATGAACTGCTAGTCAACGATAACCATTTGAAGATGATCTGTGGAAAAAATTATTTGGACGATTTAGATGATTACGATTTGATCATCAAAGCTCCTGGTATCAGTTTAAAAGATTTAAAAGATTCCAAGATCATCGCCAAAATCACGTCACAATTAGAGTTGTTATTGGAAGTTGATAAAAAGAACATCATTGGCATAACCGGTACTAAAGGGAAGAGCACGACGACTAGTTTGTTATACCAAGTATTGAAAGATCAAGGTCGAGATGCTTTCCTCTTGGGAAATATTGGTATTCCTGTCCTCGATAAAATAGATGAGTATAGCGATGATAGTCTTTTAGTGATTGAGATGTCTTCTCATCAATTGGAATTTGTTAAGGAGTCACCACATATAGGAATAATTTTAAATTTATTCCAGGATCATCTAGATCACGATGGTGATTTACAACATTATCACAATAATAAAATGCACATGTTTTCTTTTCAGAATGAAGATGACATTGCCATTTTTAGCGATGATAATGAATATTTACATGAACGCGTTAAAAATGGACATTTTAAGAGTGTACTCTATGATGTGCGTTTTGATAATAGTCCGATAAAAGAACATTCTGTTCGACTCAGTGACGATAAGATTTATTATAATAATGAATTGTTATACGTCGATGGTGAAAGGAAATTGCTCGGTCAACACAACTTGAAAAATATCATGTTTGTCATATTGGTGGCTCGACTATTGCATTTAGATTTGCAGAAAGCCCGAGATACCATTATGAACTTTCAAGGATTGAAGTATCGAATGGAACGCATTGGCACATTTGATGGTATTACTTATTATAATGATACTATTGCTACTATTCCTGAAGCCACTATAAGTGCTATTGAAGCTTTAAAAGATGTTGATACTCTAATATTCGGTGGTATGGATCGCGGTATCGAGTATGGTCATCTAATCGATTATTTAGAAAAGAGTAACATTGCAAACATCGTATGCATGCCGACAACTGGTCACACTATCGGTAAAATTTTACAAGAGCGATGTGACAAGAACATATCATTTGTCGAAACTTTGGAGGAAGCTCATGAGGTCAGTAAAAAAGTGACTCGACCAGGAAAGATATGTTTGCTTTCGCCAGCTGCATCCAGTTATGAGTATTTTAAGAATTTTGAAGAAAAGGGAAAACGTTTTGAAGAAATAGTTAAAGGTGATTAGAGATGGAAAAATTACAAAAAGAAGAAAATATTGATGATGAATTAGAAGAATTGCGTGATTATGGGTTTAATGTTGATGAATTGATCAATATGTTAAACAGTGATACTGAAGAAGATGAGGAAGAGAAATAATTAATAGTTGTATTGATTTTGAATGAAAAAAATGATATATCTATATTTGAGAATTGGTGGTGATGCGTAGTGGATTATTATTCTGGTAGTCCAGATGTTCAAGATTATGATTTTAACAATGTTCCTAATAATTCTAATAGACCCAGTTTTTTTAATAGATATTCTAAATTGTTACTTTGGATAATTGCTTTGGCAATAATAGGTTTGATATTATTAATGGTTTTTACGAAAGATGGGAATGCGCCAAAATATAATGCTAAAGATAATAATAGTAGTCTATCTAGTATTGAGGTCGATGGTGCTAGCATATCACCTTCATTTGATTCTGCAACGATTAAATACAAACTTTATCCCGATTCAGATGTGGTTACTTTTACTTGTGCCAAGGCCAGTGAGAAATCGACTGTACAAGGTTGTGAAACTGTTGATTTAAATGAAGTTAAAAGTAATTATGAGATAAAGGTTACCGCTGAGAATGGTGACGTCACAATCTATTATTTTACGATTGTTAAATAAAAATAATAATTATTGTCTTTAATTATTATTTTTTTGTGGTATAATAACATTACTGCTGAAATAGCTCAGTTGGTAGAGCAACTCCCTCGTAAAGAGTAGGTCGCAGGTTCAAGTCCTGTTTTCAGCACCATTTGGACATTACTTGGATTGAATTCCAAGTTTTTTTATAAAAAAATTATAGTGGAATGATTGAGTGATTATTTGTGTTATGATATTGTTGATATTTGAATACATCACAAAGGTTATCATTTTCAATTGAAAAAAAAGCTAATAAATGTTATCATATACATAGAATAGAGGGCGATTGTTATGTTAAGATTTTTTGAGTATACATTGAGCGGATGGCTTTACTTCGTATGGCTAGTCTTAATGCTCATTTTTTCTCTAGCTTGTCTAGGTGTCATCGGTGAAAAAGTATCTAAGAAAAAAGAAAAAGAACGTTTAGAAAAGAGAAGATTGGCTGCGGAAGAAGAATATAAGAAGGCACAAGAATTGGTTGAAAGACAGGCACAGATGCAAGGCATTGAGGAGTATAATCCCATGGCTGATTTGCCAGTGACGTCAATTCCGGGTGTTGTTAAATCATCGGTTGAAGAAGTGAGTCAACCTGCAGAAGCAAAACCAGAACAAGAAGTAGTCGTTTTAGAGCCAGCACCAACTAACGATGCAGAACCGGCAAATGGGGAATCAGCTCCTGTTAATAATTCTAATGTCACACCACAACCAGCTGGACAAAATGCTCCTGCGCCAGTTGACAATACTAGTGAAGATTCTATAAAGAAAGATGATGTTCCTGCTGTTTTAGTAATTAATAGTGATGGTACTAGTGGATCATAGAACTTTACTATTTTTTCAATTTTTTGTATAATTTTAAATAGTTACATTTTATTTGGAGGTTACAAATGAATATTTCTATAGATGGAATTTTTCAAATTTTAAATACGACAATAGATATACTATTAGTTTGGTTAATCTTTTATTACATTTTAAAAGTGATTAAAGATAACGTCAAATTGACTTTGATTTTTAAGGGAGTTCTCTTTTTAGTAATATTGAAAATTGCTTCAGACTTTTTCAACTTTAAGACTGTGGGGATGCTTCTTGAGTACATTGCGATGTGGGGACCGCTTGCCATAATCGTCATTTTTCAGCCCGAAATTAGAGCGGCCTTAGAACAATTGGGTAGAAGTCAATTGTTAGGTAGACATAAAATTTTGACTGTTGATGAACGCGAGCGTTTAGTCTATGAAATAGTTAATGCTGTGGATCAACTCCGTCGTGGTAGAATTGGAGCCTTGATCGTCATTGAAAGAGATATTAGTCTCTCTGATTATATTGAAAAAGCTAAGAAAATTTATGGTGATCTATCAGCTGATTTGTTGGTTTCGCTTTTCTTCCCAAACAATCCTTTGCATGATGGTGGTGTCATAATTCAAGGAGATAGAATAAGTTGTGCGGGAGCTGTATTCCCAACTAGTAACAATTTAAAGGGAAATAAGCGATTGGGTACTAGGCATAGAGCGGCTTTAGGAATTAGTGAAGAGACGGATGCCATCGTACTAGTCGTATCTGAAGAGACTGGTAGATTATCAATTGCTTTAAAGGGTGAGTTGTTCTACAATTTATCCATTGATGATGTCAGAATGACTTTGATCGATGAACTTAGACCAAAACAAGATTTAGATTTTGAAGAAGAAGTAGATGAGGAAGAGATATATGAAGAAAACAAATAATGATAAAAAAATATTTAGTTCTATATTACGCTTCTTTGATAAATGGATAATTACACCAGTAACTAAGTTCATATTGTACATCACTGATTATTTCAAGAATAATGATAAAGGTCTAGAAAAAATTATCAACAATCGCCAAGCCTTGGTAGTCATATCATTGTTATTTGCTCTAATCGCTTTTTATGCGATTGACAAAGAAGGCGTATCATTAGTCGATGACAATGCTGAAATATTGTATGGTATTCCTGTAACGGCTGTCTACAATGAGGAGGCATATGTCGTTGAGGGATTGCCAGAAACTGTGGATGTCACTCTAATAGGGAAAAAATGGAATGTCTATTTAGCCAAACAATATCCAGTTGAAAAGATAACTGTGGATTTGAGCGATTTGACTCCTGGAACCCATAAAGTCAATTTGAATTACAAACAAAATGTTTCATCTGTTAACTATAAAGTTGATCCATCGACCGTCAATGTCGTCGTTTATAAAAAGATTTCTGAATCACGAGAATTGTCAACGGACATAATCAATCGTGATAGTCTAGATACTAAATTGAACATCGATAATATAACTTTGAACAAGGATAATGTCACTATTAAAGGTCCTGCCTATAAATTGGAACAAGTCGCAGCTGTTAAGGCTCTTATCGACATAAACCATTTAACTAACCAAGCTGTTGGTACACAGACACTCAGTGATGTTCAATTGATCGCTTATGATAATGCTGGTAAGAACATCGATGTCGAAATCGTTCCTAATAAACTAGAGGCTGAAATAGTCATATCTTCACCACATAAAACCGTACCAATCAAAATTGAAACGGAAGGAAATTTGGATGGTAAGGCTATCAAGTCTTTGACATCTGATGTGGATGAAGTTGTAATATATGGTAGTAAAGAAGCTTTGGACAAGATTGAATATTTACCAGTCTTGATAGATATTTCTGGTATTAACACTGATAAGAACTACAATGTCAATTTGACTAATCCTTCGGGAGTTCGTGAAATCAATCATAAGACGATAAATGTCAAGTTAGTCGTTGATGAAGTGGTATCAACAGATGTCAGCAACGTCAGAATTAACATCACCAATTTGGCTGATGGCTACGTGGCTCAAGCCGCTGACGAAAATTCTAGTTCGATCACAGTCATAGTTAAAGGAAGTCAATCGATCATTGATCAGTTGGAGGCTTCCACGATAACTGCCTCAGTTGATTTGAGCGGATTGACCGTTGGTGAACATGAAGTCGAAGTCAAAGTAACCGGTGATGATAACCGCTTGAGTTATGAATCGAGAATTCCAACTGTTCGCGTTGTAATATCTAAAAAATAAAAATGGTGCACTGCATCATTTTTTTTATTGTTTTCTTTTCTCCATTTATGAATATTAGCAATTTTTAGCCATATACTTAACTAGATGATAGAGAGGTGAAAAATGAGAAAGGTCTATTTATCTATTTTTATGTTATTGGCAGTGTCTTTTTTGTTTGGTTGTTCTAGAAATAGTGAAAGCAGCATCGTCAAAAAAATTAATAAAAGTTTAGATGGCATCAATTCTTATTATTTGAATGGTGATTTAAATATCTACAACAATGATGATACATATAATTATAAAGTAGAAGTTTATTATAAAGAAAAAGATTATTATCGCGTCAATCTAGTCAATAAAAATAATGATCACGAACAAATCATTCTCAAAAATGATGACGGTGTTTATGTCGTTACTCCTTCGTTAAACAAAAGTTTTAAATTTCAAAGCAATTGGCCCAATGATAGTTCCCAAATATATTTACTAGCTTCTATTTACAAGGATATTTTTAATAGTAAAGATCGCGTCTATGAAAAAAATGATGATGGGTATCGCTTTGATGTAGAAGCCAATTATCCAAATAATAAAAATTTAAAAAAACAATCAATATATTTTGACAATGAATTAAAATTGACTAATGTCGATGTATACAATGATAATAATACTCTGCAGATGAATATCAAATTTAATGATATCGAATTGAACAAAGATATCGATGATGGCATTTTCAATTTGGACAACATCATTAACAGTCTAGGAATAGGTGATGAAAAAGAAAAAGGTGAGGACGAAACTAGCACTAGTGCCATCGATGATATAATATATCCGTTATACATTCCGACAGGTACGGTGTTGACCGATGAAGAAAAGATTGCCAAAACAGATGGGGAAAGAATAATTTTGACGTTCGATGGGGAGAAACCATTTATTCTAGTGGAAGAAACTGTCAGCGTCGATGATGAATTTGCCGTCGTTCCGACTTATGGGGAACCATATTTGATGATGGATGCCATAGCGACCTTGTCAGATAACTCCATCAATTGGGTCAGTGATGGCATCGAATATTATCTGGTTTCTGATGTGATGAGTCAAATAGAATTGGTGGAAATTGCTAATTCAGTCACCCATATAAATCAAAACAAATGAGTTAATTATCTAATTAACTTTTTTGTTAATTTTATTTAATTTGTGTTTATTTTTCATATTTGTATGCTATAATTTATCTAGGTGGTGTTGGATATGGCAACAAAAAAGGTTGAAGATAAAAAAGTTACAACAAAAAAGAGTAGTAATAAAGATGAGAAAAAATTGTCCACTAAGGCAGTGAAAAAAGATGATCAAAAACATTCCCAAGCAAAAAAGACTACAGTTAAAAATGAAAAACGCCAAGAAAGTGAAAAAACTCTAAAAGAAGAAAAAATTGAAAATAAAAAAATTCTTTATGACGTTGACGAAGACGATGATTTTGAAGAATATGATGATGAAGAAGAGTTAGAAGAGAAAGAGAAAAAGCAACCTAAGGAAAAGACTGACAAGAGTTCTAAAGAAGAGAAAAAAGTTGATGATTCTCCAAAGACTAAAACTGAGAAACCAAAGAAGAAAAAGAGAAATAGTGTTACTGGTGATACGTTCTTTGAACAGAATTCTGACATTTTCAATTTGATCAAAATATTAATTGCTGTAATTATCGTCATTGGTGTCGTCTATTTTGTCGTAGCCATTATCAATGGGGAATTTAAAAAGGAACCTAAGGAAGATGAGGAAGTCGTTGGAACGATTCAAAATGAAAAAATATTAGTTTCATCTATCTTCGATAAAGAAGATAAAGAATTTTATGTTTTGGCCTATGATAGCACGGGACCTTGGGCTGACTATTTTTCAATGATCTATGCTGATTATTCATCATTAGAAAATGCCTTGCCATTGTTCTGGGTTGATTTGAGTGATAAATTGAATAGTGATGTCGTCATCAAAGATGATGAAGAGTCCAATATCTATGCTCAAAAGGCTTCAGAGTTACGCATGAAAGATCCAACTCTCATTTATATGAAAGATGGTATTAACTACAAATATTATGATGGTGACGAAGTTAAAACGACACTTTTAGATATCATCAAGAAATATAAAGAAGAACAAGAAGATTAAGATAAACTCCCTTTTGGGAGTCTCATGCCTCAATAGCTCAGTTGGTTAGAGCACCTGACTGTTAATCAGGGGGTCCTAGGTTCAAGTCCTAGTTGAGGCGCC
>CANQJR010000033.1 GCA_947624275.1 uncultured Bacilli bacterium | reverse complement strand
ATAAATTTATTACCCCAATTACTATTTTCTTCTAATGTTTTACCAATATTATAATATAAATTAACCAGTTTTTTATTAGCATCATTCATAATTTCCAACTGAGTATTAGTTATTGCGCTTTTAATAATATCAGCTACTTCTTGAAATGATTTTTCTATCATAACAAACCTCCTGTATATAAATATATTATACCATTTATTTAAAACATCTTGTATCATAATCAAATAAAAGTACTAAATTTTGCCACCCAATGCCACCTAAAAATTCATTCAAAAGTTTTGACTTTGTTGCTTAAACTCTTATAATTCCTATAAACAAACAAAAATGAGAGAGCTTTCGCTCTCTCTTCAGGGGGTTTTGGTTGAATCCACTATCACATTATATGATCGTAATAGTGTTCATCTACATAAAGATGTTTCTATCTTTATGCAATTTAATAATAATATATAATTATGACAAAAGTCAATTGATTTATAATCTTTTTTTATTTAATCAATCTATCTTTACACTTTCAATTAGATGTTGTTTCAATAAATCGCTATCATAATTTTTATCTTTTAAGTATTCTAATGAATCTTTACGGGCTTGAGATAATATTTTATAATCAGAACGCAAATTGGCTATTTTAAAACTCATATCACCACTTTGCTTAGTACCGAAAATATCACCAGAACCGCGCAATTTAAAATCTTCTTCACTGATGACGAATCCATCATGAGTCTGTTCCATAATTTCTAAGCGTTTCTTATCGACATTGCTTATCAAAATACAACTTGACTCCAATTCACTTCTACCAACTCTACCACGCAATTGGTGTAAAGTTGATAATCCAAAGCGATTAGCGTCGAAAATGACCATCATCGTGGCATTGGGAACGTCTACTCCTACTTCAATAACAGTTGTACTTATCAAAATTTTAATTTTGTTCTGTTTAAATTCATTCATTATTAAATCTTTAGCTGGTGTAGCCATTTTTCCATGGACAATATCAATTTTATATTTGCTTCCAAAGGCCAAATTCATTTTATCGCGCAAATTATAGACAGTCGTCAAATCGATATTATCACTATCTTCAATGAGTGGGGCGATAACATATATTTGATGATCTTTTTTCAACTCTTTATGCATTCTTTCGAGCACATCTTTAATTTCTGATTCTTTGCGCACGTACGTCTTAACTGGTTTTCTTCCCTTTGGCATCTCTTTAATTATCGATACGTCCATGTCGCCATAAATGGTTAAGGCATAAGTTCGGGGAATTGGTGTAGCACTCATATAAAGGACATCTGGTCGTACACCCTTATTCTTTAAATTAGTGCGCTGATTTACCCCAAAGCGATGTTGCTCATCTGTTACGACTAAACCCAAATTGTTATATTCAACCTCATCTTGAATTAAAGCATGTGTTCCAATTACGATATTGATGCTGCCATCTTTTAGACCTTTATATATCGGTTGTTTATCCTTTTTAGCAATTGATCCCGTCAAAAGCTCAATATTCACATCACAATCTTTGAAAATATTTTTCATATTGTTGTAATGTTGGATGGCCAATATTTCTGTTGGCGCCATCAGAGCGCTTTGATATCCGCATAAATAGTTATAATACATGGCTAAGAAAGAAACGATGGTCTTACCACTTCCAACATCACCTTGAATGATGCGATTCATTCGTCTTTCGCTATCTAAATCAACGATGATTTCATCTAATACTTTTTTCTGATCACCCGTCAATTGGAATGGTAAAGACGCAATTATTTTGTCCAAATCATGACGATTGCCACTGCGCACAATACCCAATTCATTTTTTTCTTTTTCCAAGCGCAAATAATTTATTTTAAACATAAATTCAAATAATTCTTCATACTTTAGACGCATGCTCGCCTCTTTTAATTTATCAAAATTAGGAGGATTGTGAATTATGTTTAATGCCGTCTTTTTATTTAAAAAATTATATTTGTCGAGCAAGTAACGTGGTACTTTATCTTCGATATCATTACCATATTTTAAAAGAGTGGTATTGATGTAGTTAGACAAATTTTTTTGAGTCAAACCGTTGGTCGTATGATAGACTGGTTCAATCTTTTCTTGATTTGATAGACTGCCAAATTTTATGTCACTAGCATTGATTATATTTTTCTTTTGATCAAACTTACCAATAACTATAATATTTGTACCAATACCCAAATTAGGTTTTAAGAACGCACGATTAAAAATGGAAACGCCTACTGGGCCTTGAACAGTGGCTAGACGAAAATTGAGTTTATTCAATCCACCACGAAATCTGACGATTAGAGGAATGCTTTCTACCTTACCATCAATGACGATGCGCTCCTCCTCATTAACTTCTTTTAAGTTACTGCGTTTTAAAACATCATAACGAAAAGGATAATGAGTGACTAAATCATCTATTGAAAAAACACCAATTTTATTTAAAAGTGTTTCCGTTTTTGGACCAATTCCTTTAACTTCGGATAGCAGTACCATTCCCATCACTTCCTGAGCGTTATTATAACATATTTTTCCTTTTTTTGATACTTTTTTTCCTATAAAAATCTTTAATTTTTTTAGCGTTTTTTTGTTGACAAATATATACTTTTCGATTATTATAGTAATCACCAATTCGAAATTGGCGAATTGGTCGCTAGTATCACACTAGCCAACCCCTTTTTATTCTTTTTTATGGAGCTGCCCTTCAGGGGGGACAGCTCCTTTTTTGTGCAAAAAAAATTAAAGTCATATGACTTTAATTTTTATTCTTTTTTAAGACTTTTATCATGTAATTCTTTGTAATAATCATATCTATCAACTGCGCTCTGTTTATTCTGTTCATATAGATAATCAGCTTTTTCAGGATTTACCTTTTTGAGCACTCTATATCGCGCCTCACCCATTAAAAAGTCCATATATCCATCGAAATCTGCTTCACTATCCAAGTGGAAAGTCTCCGTTTCAGGATTGTATCTGAAAATTGGAAAATATCCGACTTTAGTAGCTAGTTTTTCTTCTTCGATGCTATTAGACATTCCCTTGATTATTCCTTGGGCAATACAAGGAGCATAGGCAATGATGAGGGATGGTCCATTATAATTTTTAGCCTCGGTGAAAGCTTTAATAGTCTGTTGCATATTGGCACCAAGCGATACTGCTGCAACGTAGACGTGTGGATAAGTCAAAGCAATTTTGGCCAAATCTTTTTTGACGTTTTCCTTACCATGAGAAGTGAATTTGGCAACACTTCCAATCTTGCTCGACTTGGAAGATTGACCACCAGTATTGGAATAAACCTCTGTATCAAGGACTAAAATATTGACATTTTCACGCGTCGATAGTATGTGATCAAGTCCGTTAAAGCCGATGTCATAGGCCCAACCATCACCACCTATCATCCAAAAAGATTTCGTTTTGACAAACTGTTTCATCTCACTCAATTCTTTAATCTTGATATCATCGATAGCTTCATATAGTAGGCAACTTGATTCATAACTTAAACGTTTATAGTAACTAGCGCATATCTCTTGATAAGGAACGGGAATGGTATGGATATTCTCTTCAATTATCTTTTTTATTTTATCTTTGCGAATGCGATCAGATACAGCCATTCCAAAACCGAATTCAGCATTGTCTTCAAATAGGGAATTAGCCCATGGCACACTATATGGCGTATTGGGAATTGAGCCACCATAAATCGATGAGCAACCGGTCGCATTAGCGATGACTAATTCATTGCCAAACAATTGGCTCAAGAGACGTAAGTATGGCGTTTCCCCACAACCGGCACACGCACCAGAGTATTCAAATTTAGGTTTGATGAATTGCGTTCCCTTGACCGTCGTTGGCGGCATGACATTCTTTTCTTTTATATTGGCAAATAGATATTCATTGTTTTTGATATTCTCCTTGGTGAGAGCTTGGGAAACTGGCTTCATCGTGATGGCTTTTTCACCCCTCTTACCAGGACAGACATTGTGACACAAACCACATCCCGTACAATTGGCTTGATTAATACCGATTGTAAACTTTAAATCACTATTTGGAATGTTGGCTGGAATCAATTGTTCTCTCAGACTTGCAGGCATCTTTTCTTCTTCTTCACGATCGACTAAAAATGGTCTTATGACAGCATGAGGACAGACAAAAGAGCATTGGTTACAAGTGATACATTTACTCTTATCATAACAAGGAAGCATATCTGTAATGTTTTTCTTATCATCTCTTGCTTGACCACCTTTAAAGGTTCCATCGACAAATTGTTCCACTTCACTGACGCGCAATTTATCTCCCATTTTGCAATCAATCAGATCAAAAACAGTCTTTTTAGGAGCTTTATTCGTATTGACATTGACCTCACTAAAATCTAATTCGACGATGTTTTCCAAAGCTCGATCAATCGCTTTGACATTCTTTTCAATGACCTCTTTACCCTTATTGGTAAACATCACTTCTAAGTTATTTTTCAACTCTTTAATAGCAAAATTGAATGGTATTATTTTGGCCAACTTGAAAATAATGGTCTCCATGATCGTATTTATCTTATTATCAAGACCTACTTCATAAGCAATCTTAGTAGCATTGACCACATAGACTTTGATATTTTTTTCTTTGATGATCTTTTTATCGCGACTCGTGAACAAGGCAATGATATCATCTTGGGACTTATTGGAGTTCAAGAGAAAGGTACCATTTTCCATGATGTCATCGAGCATATAAAACTTTTTCAAATAAGTATCTTTAGTACAGACGACTAAAGAAGGCTGTTCAACATAATAAGCACTTCTAATCGGTTTAGTTGAAAAGCGCAAGTGACAACGCGTTAGACCACCTGATTTTTTAGAGTCATACTCAAAGTATCCCTGTGTATAAGCTTTAGTATTAGTACCCGTTATTTTGATGATATCTTTGGAAGCTGAAACCATTCCATCAGAACCAAAACCATATATCAACATTTCATGATCGTCGTTTTGTAATGGAAATTTTTTCTCTTTGAGGGAAAGATTAGTGACATCATCAAAGATACCGATGGTGAAGCCGTTGAACTTTTTATCATCATCTAAAAAGTCATAAACGGCTTTGATCTGATAAGGAGTAGTATTTTTACTAGATAGACCATAACGTCCACCGATCACTTCAATTTCAGGACGATTATTCTTGATCACTTCCAAAACATCTAAATATAGTGGTTCATGTCCACCAGACTCTTTAGTGCGATCTAAAACCGCTATCTTTTGAACGGTCTTTGGCAAAGATTTTAAAAAGTATTTAGTACTGAAAGGTCGATACAAATGAACTTCGATTAGACCAAGTTTTTCACCATTGTTATTCAAATTATCAATCGTCTCTCTGATGGTTTCACAAACTGATCCCATTGCCACGATGACTTTAACTGCGTCTTTATCGCCATAATAATCAAAAGGATGATACTCTCTTTTGGTGATATGGGATATTTCTTCCATATAGGCGTTGACGATATCTGGCAATTCAAAATAGTATTTGTTGCGTGCTTCAGAGATTTGAAAATAAATGTCATCATTTTGATTGGTTCCCCTAGTCACGACGTTATTGGAAATAGCTCTTTGACGAAAAGCATCTAAACTGTCCATATTTATCAATGATTTGATTTTATTCATATTGATGACTTCGACTTTCTGAAGTTCATGACTAGTTCTGAAGCCATCAAAAAAATTGACAAATGGTATCCTTCCTTCAATTGTGGAAAGATAAGGAACACTTGTTAAATCCATTACTTGTTGCACTGAAGAAGTGGCAAAAATGGCAAATCCAGTTTGTCGCACGGCATAGACATCTTGATGATCACCCAAAATTGAGAGAGCATGAGTAGCTAAACTTCTTGCGGCCACATTGATGACGCAAGGTAACATTTCACCAGCAATGCGATACATGTTGGGAATCATCAAAAGTAGTCCTTGACTAGCTGTATAAGTAGAGGAAAGCATCCCGTTTTGTAAAGAACCGTGAACGAGGCCGATAGCTCCTGCCTCACTTTCCATCTCTATTACTTGGGCACTATCACCAAAAAAGTTTTTACGTCCTTCATTAGCCCATTTATCCACATATTCCGCCATGGGTGATGCTGGAGTGATGGGATAAATACCTGCGAGTTCAGTAAAATTATAAGAAACGTAACTGCAAGCTTCATTTCCATCCATTATTTTATATTCCATATGACCAACTCTTTTCCTATTTAATTATATAATAAATTTTTGGCAAATAAAATAATAGTTAAAAAAAAGAGATCATTTTTATGATCTCTTAACATTAACTTACAGTTACTTGAATCGTTTGATTTCGATAACCGACAGTTGCATGGATGGTCGCATATCCCTTACTCAACCCCTTGACAGTGACGCGCAAAGAATTGCCGCTATCGACTGTTATTGAAGCGATGGCGGGATTAGTAATGCGCCATGCCAATTTATAATATTTATTAAATTGCGCCGTGCTCAAATTAGTTGTCGCATAGACCGAAGTGGTACTGTTGACCTTGAGGCTGATACTCGTCTTAGAAAGAGTAAGACTGGTGACGTCTGGTTTTAAAACTTCAATACTACAAGTTGCTTTTTGACCATTAGAAGTGGATGCGGTAATGACGGCTTTACCAGTGTCATTAAATCTGACCAAACCGTTACTGACCGTAGCTACTTGAGTATTTGAACTAGACCACTGAATGGTCTTATTTTTAGCCGTATCTGGTAAAACAGAAGCTTTTAGAGTTATTTTTTCACCGACTTTACCAACGCTTTGGCAACCAGTCATTTTGACAGCTGTTACACTAGTCGCATTGACTACAACTTTAGTCGAAGCACTCTTACCACCAGCAGTAGCTGTTATAGTTGCCGTACCTGGATTTTTAGCTGTCACAACACCATTGTTATCGACAGTAGCAACATTTTTATTAGAACTCGTCCATTTGATTGTATAATACTCTTTGGCACTACTCGGAACAAAAGAGACATACAGTTTTTTAGTCGCTTCTTGATCGAGCGTGATTGAAAGAGGACTAATTTCCAATTTGTTAACATTCATTGGGGAAACTTTCAAACGACACTTAGCTACTTTTCCATTTGAAGTCGTAGCAGTTATAGTCACATCGCCAACTTTTTTGGCACTAACTCGACCATTGGATACCGTTGCGATAGCAGTATTGGAAGATGACCACACGACGTTAGCTTTAGCCGTAGTTGGCGAATAGACGGCTTTTAAATCGATTGGCGTATTGATAGCAATGCCACCAGTACAATTGTCGATTTTGATGCTGGCGGGAATGGTATCGTCAACAGTTACTTTGGCTCTAGCAGTCTTTCCATCATGCGTCGTGACCGTTATGGTTGCAGTTCCTTTCGCCATTCCTCCGATCTGACCTTTTTCATCAACCGTTACAACTTTATCATTATTAGTTGACCAAAGCAATATTTTCAAAGCATTAGTTGGTTCTACAACAGGTTTTAAAGTGACGTTTTCACCGACGGCAATCGTCATATCTTGAAGACTTATTTTATCGATTAAAACTTCATCACTGACCACTGTGACACGAGTAGCAGTAGTTCGACCATCTCTTTCTTTGACAGAAATAGTAGTCACTCCAGCATGTACTCCTTTTGCCAAACCATTGTTATCAACTATGGCCACATTTTCATTATTACTTCGCCATTCAAAGACATCACCATCTAAGACATTGGCAACTTCCAATTGAAAAGTCTCATCCTTTGCAACTTTGATATTTTCATTTTTCAATTTCAAAGTTTCTTTGTTGGTCTCGACTAAGACGCTAATCTTTTTATCCTTTTTACCATTGATACCGACATAAATAATTGTATTGCCCTCTTTTTTACCAGTTACAACACCATCGCGATTGACAGTTGCGACATCGGCATCCTGAGAGGTAAAAGTAATTTTCTTTTTGACTTTATCATTACCCTTTAATTCAATTCGTTTTTGTTCATCAACTTTTATCACGATCGATTTCGTCACCAAAGAGTAATGATTCTTAGTGATAGTTGAAATTGTCCAAATTATTACGAACAGTGCCAAAACGATTAGAGGTATCAACAACCATTTTTTATCGAGATGTTTTTTAGGCTTAATCGGATTGCCAAAAACATCAAAAGTTACTTCGTTCTCTTCATTTTTTTCATCTAAATCAATATTTTGTTGATAATTGCCATCATTATCAATGGAAGATATATCTTTATCCATATAGACCTCCTAAATTATGATTATTAATTAAAAAAGATATAAATACTATATCTTTTTATTATTTCAAAACTATCCAAGCATTAGGAACGGCTCTCGTCTTAGCTTGGAAAACACCATTTCGTGGATTGGTTATTATTTTACCATTTAAAGACATAGCACTAGAAGTACCACCATCCAAGTTAGCAGCATTATAAGCACCATATTTCAATAGTACTGATACCAAATCATTCATATCCGCTCCAGCTGAAGCTGTCTGTCTTCCATCAATGATTAACAATAATACTATACCATCTTTTCTTTGAGCAATAGCTGATCGAGGTGATTTACCCCAACCACCATTACCATTTACATAAGAAGATTTACCATTGACGATCAAGAATGGACCGAAGTCAATCGCATCACGTATTCCTTGTTTGATTGCTTGACTACCAGTTACACGTCCCTGAATTAAAACTAATTTGTTCTCTTTATTAAATCCGATTAAACCACCGACACCAACAGCTCTTCCATGTCCAGTTTCAGCAATTACTTTACCATTGGATACAACTAGACCATGAGGTACTCCACCATAGCTATTCCAATCTGGATCGTAGAAACCACCAGCATTGATGGCGATAGAAGCTTTGTTAGCTTTAGCAATTTCGGTTATCATCTGTCCATAAGCGCCAGAATACATACCAATTCCCTTAGAAACACCTATTCTGACTTTAGAAGGATCATAGACAACTGCCATTTTACCTTTGAAATTCTTCTCTTTTATATCGATGATCTTATACACGTCATTTCCTTCGTCATGCTTTAAAATCTGTTCTTCATATTGATTGGCATAAACAGTTCCCTGACTGATACCACCACCGATATCGACTAGATCAGGATTAGTGTCCTCGCCCGTTTCTATCAACGTGTTGCGCGACAAAACTTCATGAATGGTCGCATCGTTATAGAACCATTCGGCCAAATATTGATGTTCCATCGTCATCATCGCCGTCGTCACTAACCAATCGCGAAAACCATTGCTAGGTCCGTATAACAAAACCATTACGGCTGTTGAAACAGTTACATAACCAGTTAAAAAAATACCCATGATGACTTTGAACCACGTTTTGACTTTACGACCAGTTTTAACCTTTTTATTCATTGTCGCCATTAAAATACCTAGTATTAAAATTACGACTGATACGATCGTTAAAACCAACATCACAATCGACAATACGTTATTGATCAATCGATCACTATTCAATGAAATGATATACAAATAAGCAAAAAGTGGAATTAAAAGAATACTCAACAATATCAATTTAATTCCCGTAACGCGTTTCGATTTTCTTCTCTCAACTTTCCTCAACACTACTTTTGTCTTCTTGGGACGATTGACAGAATTTTGAGAAGCACTATCTTTGATTTCCACTGCTGTTTTTTGATCATCATCAACGCTTATCACATCTACATTTTTATCCATAGTTAACAACTCCTAACTATTCTAACTATTGTTATCTTCTTTACCAACGAACTTTCCATCACCATTTAAATCTACAAATTCAGTATGAGCAGGCTCATATTCAGCCAAGGCTTTATATTGACTCGTAACTTGAGTATTTTTAACCCAATCGTTATAATCCTTAATCTTTTGATTGAACGCATCCACATCACGAATGTAATAATTATAAGCTTGTTCATACAAAATGATAAAAGCATCAACTTTATTTTTTATCTCAACTTCTGTGAATTCATTTTCTAGACAATTGACTTTTAAATCCGTACTAGCTGTTTCTATTTCTGTCAAAATTTGTTCATATTTTTTATAATCTTCAGTTATTTCTTTATATTTACCATTTAAATCAGTAGAGTATTTTATTCCATTTAAAAGTTCAGAGATAACTTGTCTCTGTTCTGAAAAGTTCTCAATCTTAACTTTAAAAGTCTCATAATCATTAACAATAGAAGCTTTTAATTCCTCTCTTCTCTTGTGTTCATCAGATTTCTGTTTTATAAAAAGACCAACACCTGTTCCCAAAGCAATTAGTGCAATAACGATAAAAACAATTAACAACTTTTTCTTCATACTACTTACCACCTATTAAATAATATATCATTTTTTAATGATCCTCTCAAGACAAAAATTTACTTTGTGAATATAGTTAAGACCTTAGCAAATTTCTCAATGATAAAATTGGCTTTGGCCACGGCTATACTCTTTCCTAAAGCTTTTCCCCCAATGGTCAAAGAAGCGATCAATGCAGTTATCAAAAGTGATGGGAAAATAGCTTTAATTCCCAATTGTAACGCCAATATCGTCGATATGGCCGCTCCCCCAGAACCGCTGATGATACCACAGATGTCACCGATGACATCATTGCACATACTCGATACTTTTGGAGCATTTTGAATCAATTTAATGGCCAATTTTGATCCCTTTATCCTCTTCGCAGCCATGGCATGGAAAACTTTGACATCAGCCACTGTAATTGCAACCCCAATCATATCAAAAAGAACACCAATCAAAACGACGCATAGAACTAAAATGATACTGAATAAAATTTGGACGTTTGGAATGACTGTTTCGGATATGATGGAAAAGCATAGAGATATCAAAAAGGCCAGCATGGTAATAACAGTTACCCATCTATAATCAATTAAACTTTTTTTCTTGTTTTTTTCTTTATAAGTCTTTACCTTTTCCGGTTTTGGTTTCATGTATTTTTCTCCTAACAAAAAAATAAAAAATGGCAATTAGAATGATTAACCTTGTACCTTAGGTCAAGTTGAATTTCTCTCATCTCTACTTACCGTTACCAGTATAGCGGTTCCCCATTAAAGAAATGAGTAGTTGGTTTCCCAATCTACGACTTGATTACCACTTAGTGCACACTGTAAACTCATCCTAATCTACACCCTAGGAGATTTCCTCAACAATACCCCCTATTACTAGACTTTTTTGCAATAAAGGTTTCAAGGAGCAATACTCAAATAACGATGCGCATATGTTACTTGAGCTGTCTCTATCCCCCAGTATCACGCAAGTCAAGCTACTCTATCCATAGCTTTCGCCACATGATAGGTTCAAGCCTAGGTCGTAAATATGGGCTTCGAATTGAAGTTTTATCCA
>CANQJR010000032.1 GCA_947624275.1 uncultured Bacilli bacterium | reverse complement strand
CATCAATCGCAAAAAAAATAAAAATCACCTATATGGACCTTATCCCAATGTGACGGCAGCACGTAAAACTGTCAACATCATCAATCGCGTATATCCTCTTCGCAAATGTGACAAATTGAAAAAAGAGGTCTGTCTCTATTATCACATTGGGGAATGCTTAGGCTATTGTGAAAAGAAGATCGATTCTAAACAACTCGAGGATATGTGCAATGAAATCGTGTCTTTTTTAAATGGCAATAGTGATGTGATCAAAACTAAATTGTTAAAACAAATGGAAAAGGCCAGTCATGACATGAATTATGAGAGAGCTTTAGAAATTAGAGAGATGTTAAATGATATCGATATAACTTTGGCAAAACAGAAAATTTCTTTGAAGAATACTAAATCCAATTTTGATGTTTTCAATTGTTATCGTCACAACAATTACTTGTCCATTGAAGTGTTCTTCATCCGTGAAGGAATTCTCTTTGGGCGCCATTCAAATATATTGACAGTCGTCGATGGTGACGAGGAGGTCTTGACGGAGTACATCGTCAAATTTTATGAAAAGAATAATATAATGCCTCGTGAAATTGTCGTTCCAGCCATTTTGAATTGTCAACTCTTGAGCGATTATTTAAAAGTCAATGTCCATTCACCAAGCCGTGGTGACATAAAAAAACTTTTAGATTTGGCCAGTGAAAATGCCAAGATAAAACTGGAGGAAAAAGAAGAGACCCTTTCCAATAGTGAAAAGGCTCGTCTATCTGCCATTGAAGATTTAAAGAAAATTTTAAAAACTGATCACGTTTCACGAATTGAAGCATTTGACAATTCTCATCTATTTGGAACGTTCTATGTCGGGGGAATGGTCGTTTTTGATGACTTTCTACCCAATAAAAATCTATATCGCAAGTTTAAAATTGATGCGAATGTCAAAGATGATTTAGGAGCTATGAGAGAAGTTCTGTATCGTCGTTACTATCGCGTATTGATGGGGGAAGAAGAAAAATGTGATTTGATCGTCGTCGATGGTGGTGAAAATCAAGTCAATGTTTGTCGTTCAATCATCAATGATTTCAAATTGGATATTAAAATAATTGGTCTCAAAAAAGATGATAAGCATCGCACCAGTTCCCTAATAGATGAAAATCTTCACGAAATTCCTTTGGATCGCCATAGCAATCTCTTCATTTTCTTGAGTAAGATTCAAGAAGAAGTGCACAATTATGCCATCAATTATCATCGTCAAATCAAGAGTAAGGGAACGCTTTCCAGCTTGCTCGACATGGTCGATGGCATTGGTGAAATACGCAAAAAAGAACTGTTGCGCAAATTTGGATCTCTCAAAAAGATGAAAGAGGCATCGCTAGAGGAGTTGGAACAGGTGTTGAATAAAGATATCGCTCATAATTTATATAACTATTTAAAAAATCTTTAAAATCAATAAATTGTTTGTTATAATATTTTTATAAGATAAAAGGAGTAGTCAATATGGAAAACAAAGAAAGTGAAGTAGTAAATAATACGGTAAATAAACCAGTTAAGAAAACATTTTTTCAAGATAAAAAAGGATTAATTATAGGCATTATTGTCTTAGTTGTAATCATCGTCGTTGCTCTCGTCATCGTTCTAAATTTAAAAGGGAAAGATAAAAAAGAAGAAGGAAACGATGAATCAGGTAAAATTATCAATTCTACTGAGCAAACAGTTGAAGATGAATATGGCTTTACTAAACAAGAAGCTATTGATACCATCAAACAGATATATAATAGTGATAATTATACTTTTAGTGCTCAACTAAGGAAAGATAATATGTATATCGTAACTGTAACTGATACTGTTACCAATACAAAGACTAATTATGTCGTCGATCCTAATGATGGCACATTTACCTTAGAAGACCTTAGTGAATAGAGAGTGATAGTCATGAGTAAAGTTTCAGTAATGGAACCTGATTTAGCTAATAAAATAGCTGCAGGTGAAGTCGTTGAAAAAACAGCAAGTGTTGTCAAGGAGTTAGTTGAAAATGCCATTGATGCTCAAGCTACTGATATTAAAATTGAACTTGTCGATAGTGGTGTTAAACAAATAATAGTAACGGATGACGGCGTTGGTATGGATAGCGATGACGCCGTTTTGTGTTTTTCTAGACATGCGACTAGTAAATTGAAAAACTTAGATGATTTATTTAATATTGAGAGTTTGGGTTTCCGCGGGGAAGCTTTGCCTTCCATCGCTTCTGTCAGCCATACCATTTTGGAGACTAATAATGCCGATATCGGTACGGAGGTCGTCGTCGATGGTGGGACGATTGTCAGCGTCAAGAAATCTGATTGTAAAAAGGGAACTAAAATCACTGTCAAAAATTTGTTTTATAACACGCCAGTCCGTCTAAAATATTTAAAGAATTTATATATCGAATTGGCAAATATTGTGGAATACGTCGACAAAATGGCTCTTTCATATCCCAATATTCGTTTTAATTTGATAAACAATGATAAAAACTTGTTATCAACGGATGGCAGTGGTAATCTCTTGAAAGTCATTTCGAGAATATATGGTGTTGACGTTGCCAAAAAAATGATTGCCATCGATGGCAGCAATTCTGATTATAAGATAACTGGGTTCATATCATATCCCGAAAAAGCACGTTCTAACCGCAATTCCATGACGACCTTTGTCAACAATCGTTTGATAAGAAATAATGATTTGAATAGAGTGATAACGGATAGTTACCACACTTATATTCCCGTATCGAAATTTCCCATTGTCGTTTTAAATATCGAAGTCGATCCCATTTTGATCGATATCAATATTCATCCTACTAAAATGGATATCAAATTTTCAAAAATGGATAGTTTAAAAGAACTGTTGCGCGATTTGATCATAGAAAAGTTAGAACATCGCAATTTGATACCGACTCTCGAGAGCAAAGATAAAAAGAATAAAAATACTTTGACCGATTTGTTGGAATTGGAAAAAAATGAATTGATCAGAGAGGAAACAATTAGCGAAGAGAGTAATAATTATGATGAAATGGAAGAGATAAGTTTTGACTTTGACGTGGAAGATGAAACGCCTCTTTATGATCCCAATGTTGAAATAGCACCCAAAAAGGAACGCATCAAAAAGATGTACCCCGTCGGATTGGTTCATGGTACTTACATCGTTGCTGAAAACGAAGATGGCATGTACTTAATCGATCAACATGCCGCTGCCGAGCGAATCAATTATGAAAAGTATTTAAAAGAGATGGGAACGCATGATGATCACGTCCAAGATTTATTAATTCCTTTAAAAATTGAGTTGTCCAATAGTGATTATTTGATTTTGAAAGAAAAGATGGATCGATTGCGAGATTTGAACTTTGAAGTGGAGGACTTTGGCATCAATACTATTTTGGTTAGAAGTCATCCCTATTGGTTACCAGAGTATGCTTTAGAAGAGGCTATTCGCAAAATTATTGACATTGTCATCAGTGAAAAAGATTTTGATCCTTATAAATTCACTGAAAAGATTGCGATTACGCTTGCTTGTAAGATGAGTATTAAGGCCAATGACCATTTGGAACTTCCTGCTATGGAAGACTTGTTAGAGCGTTTGCGCAATACAGAAAATCCTTTTACTTGTCCACATGGACGACCAACTATTATAACTTATTCCAAATATGAATTAGAAAAATTATTTATGAGAAGCATGGAGAGATGATATGAAAGTTTTAGAATGTCATAATTTATATAAAAGATTTGGTAAAAAAGAGGTTATCAAAGATGTCAGTTTCGATTTGGAAACTGGTGATATCTTAGGGTTCATTGGTCCCAATGGCGCTGGTAAGACGACCACCATTAAATTGATTTTGGGATTGCAAAAAATTGATAAGGGATCTGTTTTGATCAATTCTCATGACATTGAAAAAGATTTTGTCAAAGCGATTGAAAAAGTTGGCGCCATCGTCGAAAATCCGGATGTCTATTTGTACTTATCTGGTAAGAAGAATTTGGAACTGATCGCTAACTATTATCGCGGAATAAAAAAGGAGCGCATTGCTGAAGTCGTCAAATTAGTTGGCCTTGAAAATCGCATCAATGATAAAGTCAGTAAGTACTCTTTGGGAATGCGTCAACGACTAGGAATTGCTCAAGCCCTTTTACACCATCCCAATTTGTTGATTCTCGATGAACCGACTAATGGACTCGATCCTGAAGGAATAAGAGAATTGCGCCAACTACTCAAAAGATTGGCCAAAGAGGAGAAAATGGCCATTTTGATATCCAGTCACAATCTATCCGAATTGGAAAGTTTGTGCAATAAAGTGTGTATCATTCAGAATGGTCAAATAGTGGAACAGAATGACATAAAAGATCTCAAAAAGAAAATGGTTGGATCAATTTATTATTTTGAAGTCAATTCCACCTCTAAAATAAATAAGTTGTACAAAGAGGCCAAAATCATGAACGATACGACATTTTCACTCACGGTTAGTCGTGATGAACTTCCTGATATCATAAGTAATTTACTATCTTCTAAAATAAAAGTTTATGCAGTATATCCAAAAAATGTCACCCTCGAGGAAGTATTTATTGAAAAGACGGGAGGTAATATCATTGATTGACATAGTTAAAAATGAATTGTATAAAATTTTTCATAAAAAGGGAATATATATCGTTTTAGTAATAACGGTTCTATTCTCTATTTTGACTAATTTCATCTATAGTAAAAATTTTTTAATCGATTTTTTAGAAGATGACACTTTTATGAATGAGACCATTCTCAAAGATTTAGAAGATGAAAAACAGACCCAAACAGATGAATACGTATCTACTAAAGTTTCTCTTGAAACGGTGAAATATGCCCAAAACTTTAAGAGAGATTCTTGGCAATATTACGTTTTGAAAAATGGTTCAATTTATGATGAGAACATATATGATTTCTTAGAGACTATCATCTCTCATGAAGTGGGTTTGACTAAAGATGAAGAGGCATATGAAAAAGCTTTGGCTGAAAAAGAGAATTTACTAAACCGATTAGAAAATATGACTTGGCAAGATTATGCCCAAGAAGAAAAGAATTACTATGAAAAACAGACGAAAAAGGACAATGAAATCGTTGCTCAATTAGAAGCCTTAGAACTACGCATCAAATATGATATTCCTTATGCTGATAATTCTTTCAATGACGATTTGCGCGATTATCGCGATGCTCGAGTTGTTGAATTGAGTTATGAGGGAATGGATGAAAAGTTATTGAAAGATGATCAAAGAAATGAATTGAAAGAAGCTGTTAAAATGGTCGAGACGACTAAATATCGCTTGAGCAATTCGATTGAAGAAGCACCAATCGGTTCCAATAACACCGTTTTTAACAATTTCTATAACGAGTACTTCATCATGATCATCGTCATGATTGTCTTGATATCTGGAAGCATTGTCAGCGATGAGTTTTCCAAAGGGACGATTAAGATGTTATTGGTAAAACCGCATTCAAGAACTAAGATTTTAATGGGAAAGTTTATCGCGACTTTGCTAATGGTTCTTTTTGCTATCGCATCTTGCTTGATGATTCAATTCGTAGTTGGTGGTTTCTTCTTCGGATTTAATAGTTTGGCCATTCCGAATGTCATCTATAACTACAATACAGGACTCGTCAAAGAGATGTCTGTCTATGCTTATTTTTCCTATAATACGATTGCTGTGTTACCACAATTCATTTTGATCGCAACGATCGGTTTTGCTCTCAGCACGATGACGATGAGTACGAGTCTATCCAATACTTTGACGATCATTGGAATATTTGGAAGTGACTTCATAAACTCTTTAGCTACCAGTTTTGATTTGAACATATTGAAATTCTTCTTAACTCTAAATTGGGATTTCACTCCTTATCTATTTGGTGGCAGTTCATTGTATAAAGGAATAACATTACCATTTTCTATCTTCGTCTGTCTATTCTATTTTGTCATGATTCTATTTTTGACAATAGTCGTTTTCCAAAATCGTGATGTAAAGAATATCTGATTAGAAAAGAGATTTTGTCTCTTTTTCTTTTGGTAATATTATGCTAGTATAAGAAAAGAGGTTGATATAATGATCGTGGTAATAATTGGACCAACCGGTGTTGGCAAGACTAAATTGAGTGTGGAATTGGCTAAAAAGATGGATGCCGAAATCATCAATTGTGATTCCATGCAAGTCTATCGTGATTTGAATATCGGTACGGCTAAAGTCACTGAAGAAGAGAAAGAGGGAGTTGTCCATCACTTGTTAGATTTTGTCGATCCTGAGACGATGTATACAGTTTACGATTATCAACGCGATTGTCGAGAAAAGATTGCTGAGATAGAAAAGCGCAATAAAAATGTGATCATCGTTGGTGGCACTGGTCTCTACGTCAAGGCAGCTCTATATGATTATCGCTTTGAAAGAGAGACTGAACATCACAATCATGATGAATTGTCCAATGAAGAAATCTTAAAAGAGATTAAAAAGTTAGATCCCGAAGTCGATATTCACGTCAATAATCGCAAGCGATTGGAAAGAGCTTTGAACAAGTTGGAAAACGATGGTAAGTTTGATAAAAATGGTCAAAATAAACTGTATGACTTTGTGACGATCGGATTGACTACTAATCGCCAAAAGTTATATGACATAATCGATCGACGTGTCGATCAAATGCTCGCAAATGGGCTCTTGGACGAAGTACAAGGTTTGTATCAAAAGGGCATTAGAAGTAAAGCTATCTACACGGGAATTGGCTATAAAGAGTTGTATGAATATTTTGATGGAAACGTCTCTTTGGATGAGGCCATTAAAAACATTAAACAAAATTCTAGACGTTATGCCAAACGCCAATATACTTTTTTCAACCATCAAATGGATGTCAAATGGTTTGAAACTGATTATGACGATTTTTCTAAAACGATTGAAGAAGTCTATGAATATGTGAGTAGTGATGCTAGGTAATGATATTTTTATAAGCTGATATGAGCACTTTCTTTTTGTTCCATGATGGACAAAAAGGTCTACTTTAGCAAAATAATGGCTTTAGGTCATCAAAAGTGTTGTCAAGTTGGATAATGGAGAAACGAATGTGAAAAAGATGATAAAAGATGCTAGTGAACAATCTAAAAAACTAGTAATACCAGACTTTTTGCCAATATTCGACATAGATGATCTGTTAAAATTGAATTATGATCTTAAGATACTTTGCCCAGTTAATGAATTGTCAAATAATATTAAAAAGGTCTTATCAAAAGAAATAAATGGTGCTACAATAATATTTGTAATAGGTCCGGAGGGCGGTTTTACTAGAGAAGAAACTAAATTGATCAAGGCTGGATGTGTGGCCACTTCTTTGAAAAGTCGCGTTCTTCGCCCAAGACAGCATCTATGGATGCTTTAAGCATCGTGAATTATATACTGATGAGGTGAATTTATGAATAATTTTTCATCGACCGATATGGTTATCATTTTTGTACTGATCGCTATCATATTTGTTTTAATATTGGCGATTATCTTATTAGATATTATGAACAAAAAAAGAAATGCCGATAATTTGGAAAAGATGGAAACAGATGATTCGCAAGGGGATGTAACTGTTAGCGAAACTGATTCACAAGTAGTCATGCCCATTGAAGATAATAATTTGACCAAAGTGGAACCTAGTAATGTGAAGAGTGATGAGAAGAGTAATCACATCGAGGAAATAAAGTATGTAGAAGAAGACGAAGAACTTGAAAGAACCAATGCCAAGATGGAACTCGAACAATTGAAAGTGGAACTACGTCTTCAAGAAGAACAACAAAAAGAGGATAGTGTCAATAGAGTCAACGAGAGTGAAGAGAAGACAAGTGTCGATCCTAAACCAGTCGAAAAACAGGAAGAAGTATCTTCAATAGCTGAAGTGATCACTGAACAAGTTAAGAGTGAAGAGATCAGTGAAGCCAATTTGGCAAAAGTTAATGCCGTTCAACAAGATTTGAATGAAATACTAGAATCGGGAATTGAGGAACAAATTGCTAAACACGAAGATGAACAAGAAGAAAAAGCTATTATCAGCGTCGAAGAGTTGAATAAGTTGAGTGATGAAGTATATGATGCGAACGAAAACTTCCAAACTACTTATCAAGATGAGGGCAATGAGCCAATCACTTTGATGGAATTGGAAGATTTGTATAACACGCGTGAGTTAGAGACGGTTAAATTAGATGATTTTAATACGATTGCTCCTGAAAGTGAAAAAGTTGTGATCAAGGAGGATGACATCAAGAGATTGGAAGATTTGCCACCGATTGCTATGGAGCACAAGTTTAAATCGTCACCATTCATTTCACCAGTATATGGAATAAGTGAAAACAAAGAGAGTTTGGAATTGGAACAGACAGCCAATTTAGATAAATTGAATGATGAAATAAAGAAGACTAATGAATTTTTAAAAACTTTGAAAGAATTACAAAAAAATTTAGACTAATGAAGAGAAAAATGCTATAATACCTATAGCTTTTTTCTTTTGGGAAAGTTTGGAAGTGATTTGATGAGAGTTGGAATTTATACATTGGGTTGTAAAGTCAACACGTATGAAAGTGAATATATTCGTAAATGTCTAGAAGATAATGGCTATGAAATTGCTGATTTCGATAGCCAATGTGATGTCTATATCATCAATACTTGTACTGTCACTAATACTAGTGATATTAAAAGTCGTAAGATGATCAGACAAGCTAAAAGGCGCAATCCTAATGCCTGTGTCGTGGCTGTCGGTTGCTTCATTCAAAAACAGGATGTGGAATTGCCTGATGAAATCGATATTGCCGTTGGTAATAAAGATAAGAGTAAAATCGTGGAATTACTCGATGAATACTTCAAAAATAAGAAAAAAATAAACCATGTCGTTCCTAAAAAAGATTTGGAAAGTTTTGAAGATATGTATTTGAATAAATATTTATCACATACGCGTGCTTTCGTCAAAGTTCAAGATGGGTGTGAAAACTTCTGTAGCTACTGTATCATTCCTCACGTCCGTGGTAAATGTCGCAGTAAAGATTTGAACAAGTGCCTTGCTGAAATAGAAGAACTCGTCAATAACGGGTTTAAAGAAATAGTTTTAACGGGAATTCACACTGGTAATTATGGTCGCGATTTGGGCCTTGATTTTGCTACGCTATTAAGAGAAATAGTCAAGATTAAAGGTCTCAAAAGACTTCGCATATCTTCCATTGAGATAACGGAATTAAATGATGAAGTCTTAGATATTATCAAGAATAATACCATCATCGTCGATCATCTACACATTCCAATTCAAGCAGCTAGTGATGAAGTGTTAAAAGTTATGAATCGCAAATATGACTTAAAATATTTCATTCAAAAAATTGCTCAAATTAGAGAGATCAGACCAGAGATTTCCATAACGACGGATATCATTGTCGGTCATCCTCATGAGACAGATGAACTCTTCGAAAAGAGTTTAGACGTCATCAAACAAATAAACTTTGCCAAATTGCACGTCTTCCCATATTCTAAACGCGATGGTACTCCTTCTGCTGAAATGGAACAAGTTCCGGAAGAAGTAAAAAAGAGAAGAGCCCACGTTTTATTAGATCTATCTAAACAGTTAGAAATATCTTATATGCAAAAGTTTTTGAATCGCGAGTTGGAAGTCCTTTTCGAACGCCATAATGAACAATTTTCACTTGGACACACTTCCAATTATTTGCACGTCAAAGTATCTGGTCAAATTGATAGTGGCACGGAAAAAATGGTTATGCTCGAAAAGATAGAATATCCATATGTCATTGGTAAAATAATCGATAAATAAAGAAAGGATCATCCTTTCTTTATTTGTTGATAGATTTTATTGATCAAAGCTTCACGTTCACTGTCATCACTCTTTTCCCAAATCAAAATGAAAAAAATGCCAAGTCCTGGTAAAGCGACTTCATCTTCATCTCTTATCGATTCTTCAATAGCCTTTTTAATCGTTTCCGCATCGTCATTTTTAAAATTATCAATTATATAATCACGAATTTTAATATCATTATTCATCTATTTCATCTCCTATTATATTTTTACCTCTAACTTCTTTTTTATACTTTTAAACTCAGCAAATAAATATTATAATTAATTTGAGAAGGTTGATATCATGTATTTTAAATATGCTAATGAAGAGTATCACGTTGAAATAGTAAAAAAAATGACGACTAAAAATACTTATATCAGAGTTAAAGATGGGGCAACTATCTATGTCACTACTAACGTTTTTGTATCTGATCGAGCCATTGCCAAATTGTTAAAAGATAGTGAGAAGTCCATTATAAAGATGTTGGAGAGGGCCAAAGAGAAAAAAGCTTATGAAAAGAATTTTTATTTTCGAGGTAAAAAATATGATATAGTATATACAAATGATGGGAAGATACTTTTGAGTGATGATAAAGTTTACGTCGATAAGTGCCTCGATTTAGATAAATGGTATCGCAAACAAGCTCAAAAAGTTTTCAAAGATCGTCTCGATTACAACTATGCCAAATTTTCGAGAAAAATTCCTCATCCCCAATTGACTATTAGAAAAATGACGACGCGTTGGGGAGTATGCAATACCAAAGATGGGCGAATCACTTTAAATTTAGAATTGATCAAAAAAGATGAAGAGTGCTTGGATTACGTCATCAATCATGAATTATCTCATTTGATTGAGGCCAATCATTCAAAGCGTTTTTGGCAAGTCGTAGCTGAAAATTTTCCCGATTATAAAAGAGTTCGTTCCAAATTAAAAAAATATGATTGATGAGGTTAGAGATTATGCTGATAACTAGTTTAGACAATGAAAAAATAAAGGGTTATATCAAATTGAAAGACCGCAAATATCGTAAAAAGACTAATACACGGCGTATTCTCCATCATCTGCGTGGTGCTGATCGTGATGGTGCTGATCTATTCCATGCTGGAGCGGAGTACGATTTTCGCCGGCGATCCGAACTATAACCATACCGCCAGCAACAACCGGGTGACCTATGAGTACTCCAAATATGAGAACTTCGGTTATCTGGACTATGTGCCATACTCGGACTATATCATCTCCCTGGTGAGAAGCGGAGAGATCAGCGAGGAGGACCGGCCGAAGGCCGCGAAGGTGGGCAATCAGCCCGAAAAGGACACGGAGATCGCGTCCAAGTACATCCAGCAATTCACCGAATATTATGAGTCCCGCGGCTATACGGTGACCCGCTTGAACGCGGATACCAAGCGCAACGGCCAGATCCGCGACGGCGGTCAGGCTACTTTGTTTGCTACCAAGGATATTCCTCTGCTCATGCGGGCCCTGACTTATTTTACCGGGATGTTTAATATAGACAACATCCACTCCGTACCGGAGGATGTGGACATAGGGGAGAGGAAGCTGACCTTTACCCTGTACGACCCGGTGTATAATCCCACGGGGACGGAGAAGGTCTTCTCTCCGGCCATCATGGGCAACGGCACGCAGCATAAATACCTGCTGTATTTTGACAAGCAATTTCCCTTTATCCATCAGAATTTCCTGACGATCAAGCTGGGCGAGTCCTACACCGTCAACCGGGGCATCGACGTGTTCACCACCATGACGGCCAGCCAGGGCTCCTACATCCTCTCCAGCATGACCTTCCCCACAGGCGTCACCATGGACCGGGCGGATAACCTGCACACGGCTACCTATGTGCAGGGCTACCGGGATACCACCGAGATCAACAGGCAGCGCTTCACCGACGACTACACCAACGTGCTCACCTTTAAGACCGGCATGTCCAAAATGGGCTACTCCTTTGTCATCGGTATCC
>CANQJR010000031.1 GCA_947624275.1 uncultured Bacilli bacterium | reverse complement strand
TTGCAAATTCAAATGCTATATCAGGATGGGCAAATGTTCCTATGCTATATTTCCCACCTTTAGAATATATTCCTATAGCGTTTGTTCTATCAATCCATCTTTTAGGGCTTAAAGTAAATGATGAATATCCAACTTCATTATTTTTAATTTCACGAAATTCCGTGAAATTAAAATTTTCATTATTTAATTGTTCCCATAATCCTATATAATCAAATGTTCCTTTATTACTCATCCAATGTATTATCACATTAGCAGGATTTTCAGGATTAGAATATTTTGCTAAATCAGTTAATGATATATATTCCGTGTCGCCAATTCTTAAAATACCTATTTTATTGTTATTAACATTTATTTCTGTTTTAATTAATTCTTTTTTCATATTTTCCCCCTTAATTACTAAAAAAATTTTATCATAAATTATTGAATATTAAAACTCGAACTTATCAAATAATTTAAAAAGTCCGAGTTTGATATCTTTCTGGTGGAGCCGGGGAGAATCGAACTCCCGTCCAAAATCAATGATACATAGACCTCTACAAGTTTAGTTAACTATAAAATTTCACTATGTGAAGAATTAGTTAACGAATTGACACATAGCAAGTTTAGTAAAATTCATCACTATCCCTAAACAAAACAGTGATATAGCTCGCTAAAATGAACCCTTATTGATCTTCACGAGCAAAGATCATAAGAGTGTACGCCATTTAATTAATTAGGCAACAGCAACAGCTGATGCGTTAACACCAAACATGTTAGCTAGTACATTTTTAACTTTGTTTGCATTTATTTTTTTTCGCATTTATAGATTGCCATCTACTTGCCATCTATGTTCAAACAATCCTGTCGAAACCAAGTCGACCCCATATATGTGAAGTAATTATACCACAAAATGATAATTACTTCAAGTTCAATGATGGTATTTCATCTGTTTATCAATTTGGCGTTTAATACTTTTTTCTTTCAAAGTTTCTCTTTTATCATAATTTTGTTTACCTTTACAAAGTCCTAATAACATTTTAGCTCTATTCTTCTTAAAATATATCTTTAAAGGTATTAAAGTATAATTGTCAAGGCTAATCTTATTATGCAGTTTTAATATTTCTCTTTTGTGCATTAACAACTTTCTAGTACGTCTTTCATCATGATTAAAAATATTACCCTCTTCGTATGTCGCAATGAACATGTTGATTACGAATAATTCACCATCACGAATCAAGACATAACTATCATTGATGTTACATGAACCGTTTCTGAGAGACTTTATCTCTGTTCCTTTCAAAACAATTCCACACTCATATTCATCTTCAATGAAATAATTATATCTTGCCTTTCTGTTCAGTATTTCCATTTTATCACCCCTGTAGATCGACGACTTTTATCGTTTCATCTAAACTAGTAATTCTCGCTTTTAAAGTGTTGTATAAAGTTTTATAGCCCTTGACCATGTTGTCATTTAACATCGAATATGGATATATTTCAAAATCTTTGCGGTTGGAAGTTGAACGATCTGAATAAGTATAAATGAATTCAGCAGTTGGTGAATCAATACTTATTTCGGTCGTTCCATTGATTGTATCAACATTTTTATTAACTGTGACACTCATCAATAAGCCACTCAATTGTTCATCAGTTCGCTGACCGGATAAGAAGTTCCCCAAAGAATAGATGACGAACGTCTTGCCGATGTATTCGACCGGTTCTATCACGTGTGGATGTGAACCGATGACGATATCAACTCCCAATGAAGCCAAATATTTGGCCATTTCTTTTTGTTTAGCAGTAACACTAGTATTGTATTCCGTTCCCCAGTGCATTGCGACCATCAAAAGATCAACTTTATCACGAATTTTCTCGATGTCATTTTTAACGCTTTTCTCATCATACCAGTTGACATAATAATCATTTTTTCGAGAAATGCCATTAGTAGAGGTAGTGTAAGACAACAAAGCATAAGTTATGCCATTTTTTGTCCTGATGTCGATCGCATCTCTCTCCTCTTGACTAGTAGCGCTTCCATTGACCATGACGTCTTTCCCATTCCAATATTTACGAGAATTAACGATGGCTTTGCTGCCCTTGTCCAAAGTATGATTATTGGCAAGGCTCACGACATTGAATCCCGCATCGATAAAAGCATCACCGACTTCATAAGGGGAGTTAAAAGTCGGATAAGATGACAATCCTATTTCACTACCACCCAAAATAGTTTCTTGATTATAATAAGCTAAATCATATTTTTGGACAATCGGTTTTATGTTCTTTAACATTCCTGTAAAATCATATTTGCCATTTCTATTAGCATCACCATAGACAGAACTGTGAATCAAAGCATCTCCACCCATTATCAAAGACAAACTGTAATGTTTGATCGGATCGTCAGAGACGTCATCTTGGTCCACTTCTTCAGAAACTTGTGGTGATGACACATCATCGTTAAAAATGCACTTTTCCAAAAACAAATATCCAATTAGAACTAAGATTATTAGGAATAATATTCCCATTTTTTTAATCTTTATCTTTTTCCTCTTGCTCACTTTCTTCACCTAACTTTTTTACGATCTCAAAATCGATTGCTTTTTCCTCTTTAGATGCACGGACGACTTTGACGATGAGGCGATCCCCAAGTCTATATCTAAGTTTCGTCCTCTCGCCAGTCAAAGTTTGTGAAACTTCATCATAGTGGAAGTAGTCATGCATATCATTCACGTGCACCAACCCCTCAATCAAGTTGTCCAATTGGACGAACAGACCGAAATTAGTAACTCCTGATATCATTCCCTCAAAAGTTTCACCGATGTGGTCTTCCATGTATTCAGCCATTTTCATCGATTCGACGTCGCGTTCACAATCCACTGATTCACGCTCTTTGAGTGACGAGTTATCAGCTATGAAAACAAGTTTTTCCTCCCATCTACTGATGGTCTCAGGACTCATGTCTTTATTGAACAAATAAGTTCTGAGCAAGCGATGCACCGTCGTATCAGGATAACGCCTAATCGGTGATGTGAAATGCGTATAACACTTGCTGGCTAGACCATAATGTCCTAAATTTTGTGGTAAATAAATGGCCTTCTGCATGTTGCGCAAAAGTTGACTGGCCAAAATTTTATATCCCTTTTCTTGCTTTAAGTCATACAAAAGTTTTTGCATTGATTTAGGACTGATATCTTTAATATTGGCTCTTACAGTAATTCCCATCGTTTGTAAATAGGATAAAAAGCTTCTTATCTTTTCTTCTTTTGGATATTCATGAACGCGATAGATAAATGGTAGATTCATATAAAATATATGACTAGCTACACATTCATTAGCACATATCATGAAGTCTTCGATCAAATTTTCACCACGACCGCGATCGCGAAGGACGACATCAACTGGGTGACATTTCTCATCGACTAAGATTTTGGCTTCATCGACATCAAAGTCGATATATCCACGTCTTTCTTTTTCTTTGCGAATGATTTTTGACAATTCATCCATCATCTTCAACTTATCTGCATAATCTTCATATCCTTCAGGAATGATATCTTCTTCAATGACTTTATTAACCTTTTTATAAGTCATTTGAATGCGTGATTTGATGACGCTTTCGAAGATGTCATAGTCAACTGTATGACCATTTTCATCAATCTCCATGACACAAGAGATGGCTAATCTTTCAACACCGGGATTCAGAGAACAAATGCCATTGGATAGTTTATGAGGAAGCATGGGAATGACGCGATCGACTAAATAAACACTAGTACCGCGAAGCATAGCTTCATTATCCAAAGCACTTCCCTCTTTGACGTAATAACTGACATCAGCTATGTGAACGCCCAATTCATAATGTCCATTGGGCAACTTTTCAATGGAAATGGCATCATCAATATCTTTGGTATCATCGCCATCAATAGTGAATATGACTTCATCGGTCAAGTCACGACGACCAACTTTTTCTTCTTGAGAAACAGATTCAGGAATGTCATCAAGTTCAGCGATCGTCTCCTCATCAAAAGTATCCTTGATTTCATAATTGTAGACAATTGATAAAATGTCCACTCCTGGATCATTCTTGTGACCGATTATTTTTTCTAATGTACACAAATACTTGTTCTTCTCTAATAATTTATTTATTTTGACGACCACTTTATGACCATCGACCAAGCCGAGATTAGCGCCGTCTGTATCAACGATTAATTCGATGGTCAATTTGTTATCATCGGGGATGACCGTACATTTTTTATTCTTGTACAACACTTCTCCTACGACGGTTGATAGTTCACGTTTGATCGTTCTCACGATGCGTCCTTCGAGGCGACCATCATCTTTTCTCTTCAACAATTCGACGACGACGACATCGTTGTGTAACGCATTATTGACGTTATCACTACCAATAAAAATATCTTCATATCCCTCTACTTCGACAAATCCAAAACCCTTTTTGTTCATGCGCAAAATTCCTTTTTTCAAAGGACCATTGTCAAAAGGCATATATTTATTCTTGTTGGAATGATATATTTCACCTTCTTCTTCCAATTCTCGTAACACTTTTAAAAATTCTCTCGTCGCTTCAACATCATCAAGTTGTAATCGATTGTCGATCTCATCAATTGACAATGCTTTATTGGAATTGTTTAATATTGCCAATATTTTTTCTTTCACTACTATCACCTCAATGTATCTCTATCTCCATTTTTATTATAAAATATTTTTTTCCACTTTAATAGTAATACTTAATTATAAGTGGCAATAATTGTCAATATATCCTTCCTTTGAACAATAAAAAAAGACTATTAATAGTCTTCATATCATTACATAAATTCCATTATCAAACTGATGACAAAAAAAGTTAAACCTAAAAATAATGTCAAACGACTGATGAAGAGTTCTAATCCTCTTTCTTTACGATTGCTGAAAAGATCAGAATTACCACCGGTTATGATTTGTGAAGCACTCTCAGCTTTGTTACTTTGTAATAATACTATGGCTATCAAAAGAATTGAAATTATTATTAAAAACACTTCCATGATATCCCTCCTTTTTCTTCATATAATTTAACATATTTAGATGAAAAAAGCAATAAAATATTATTTATCAAATATTCGCAACAATTCATTATATTTAGAAGTGCGTTCACTCCTAGACATCGAACCAAACTTTACATAATCAGCACCTAAATAGACGGCAAGGTCAGCGATAAAAGGATCCTCGGTATCACCACTGCGATGAGAAAAAATGACTTTATAACCATTGGCCTTAGCGAGAGAGACGACTTCCATCACTTCTTTGATCGTCCCTATTTGATTAGGTTTGATCAAAATGGCATTACAACTTCCCTTTTCAAGGCCTTGACGAAGAAATTTGGTATTAGTTGTAAATAGATCATCGCCAACAATCATCACATCATTACCCAATTTTTCAGTCAATTTGGCATGGCTTTCAAAATCGTTTTCTTCGAAAGGATCCTCAAGAGATAAAATGGGATACTCCTCACTCAACTCCACTAAGCGATTCACATAATCATCCACTTTGTATCGCGTACCGTCCAATGAGTAAACCGAATCATCAAATATCTGCGTTGCGGCGATATCCAATCCGATAAACACATCTTTGCCATAAGTATAACCGCTCTTTTCAGTCGCTTCTTTGAGTACATCTAACACTTCGTCCGTGAGTTTCAATTCAGGACTGAATCCGCCTTCATCACCGACAGAAGTGCTGTATCCATTCTCTTTTAACAATTCTTTTAAATGATGAAAAATTTCTGCGGCCATGCGAATATTTTCTTTTAGCGAACTGGCATTGGGGATAATCATGAACTCTTGGACATCTAAATCGTTATCGGCATGGACCCCACCATTGATCACATTGCACATAATGCGTGGTTCTCTTTTATCCTTTAAAGGTTTATTTTCCATTTCATATTTAAAAGCACATATCGATATGGGCAAAATGGCATTGACGCCCAATTGATGCTTATCACCACTCGAATCCAATCGCAACAGAATGTCATCCACTTCTTCGACATCTTTACCGACCAACGCATTATTAATGACGTCGTTGACATTAGAAACAGCTCGTAAAACGCCCTTGCCCAAAAAGCGATTCATATCATTATCGCGCAATTCCAATCCCTCTCTTGACCCCGTTGAAGCACCAGAAGGAACCATAGCTCGATAGATGCGACCATTTTCTAAAAGCATCTCTACTTCCACGGTCGGATATCCGCGCGAATCCAAAACTTCTCTTCCTCTAATGTTGACTATTTTCATTTTATCACCTACAATATATTCTTCACAATTCTATTATATTTATGTGGTAATGTATTTAAATCAATACGCATTTGTGATATAATTATTAATATTGGAGGTGCAGAGATGCGCGTCGTAAAACTCAGTCCACAAGCTTTTGACAATTACATATCTTCGATAAATTATTGTAGTTATTTTCAAACGACTGCCTACGGAACATTATTGAGCCGTTTTGGCCTAAAAGAAGAATATGTCGGATTTGAAGAAAATGGTCGTCTAGTAGGTGCTTCTATACTTTTATCTAAATCAGTCTTCATGGGCTTTAAGTACGCTTATATGCCACGCGGAATCATCACTGACTACAATAATCAGAATCTTTTATATTCCATCACGAAAGAATTAAAAGCTCAATTGTTAAAAGAGCACTTTTTGATGTTAAAAATGGATCCATTGATAATTTGTTCTAAAAGAGACAGCAAAGGCAATATCATCGGTCAAAATCCCAGCGTTGACAAAATAATCAATTCTCTAAAAGAGTGTGGATTCACTCATGGCGGTTTTAATTATTATTTTGAAAATGTCAAACCGCGTTTTGAAGCCGAACTAGACTTGCAGCACGACGTCGACACTCTCTTTAAAAATTTGAGCAAACAGACGCGAAACAAATTGCGCAAGGCTACTAAATATGGATTGACCATCTATCGAGACAGCAAATACAATTTTGAACAGATCTATGATTTTATCAAAGATAAAGAAAAGGTTCCTGTCAAATATTATGAACAGATGCACAATTTCTTTGGTGACAACTGTGAACTCTATTATGCCAAATTAAATACCGAGACCTATGTGGAAAACAGCAAGTATCTATACGAAAAAGAGATGGAGATAAATGACTACTTGACCAATATAATCCAATCCAATGGTTATAAGGGCAAAAATATGAGTAGCGTTCTAAACAAAAAAATGGAATCAGATAAATTGTTGAGTGCTTATAAAAAATATATGGTCGAAGCAACGGAATTGTTAAAGAAGTATCCCGAGGGGTTAATCGTCGGAGCAACCATCATAATCAAACATAAGAACAAGATCTTCTTAATCGTCGAGGGTTATGATCATCGCTATAAAAATTTGGCAGCCAACTACTTGACGAAATGGAAAATCATCGAGAAATATGCCAATAGTGAATATCAATTTTTCAACATGAATGCGGTTGCTGGCAAATTCCAAAAAGAGGAAAATAAGTACAGAGGCTTGAATGAGATGAAGATGAGTTACAACGCCAACGTTTTAGAATATATCGGTGAATTCAACTTAATCATCAACAATCCGATGTATACATTGTATAGAGGAATGACAGCTGGTAAATAGAGAATAAAATTTAAAAAAAGAAAAATTAGCAATTAATTTTTCTTTTTTATTATAAATTTATCACATGAAGATAAGACCGCTGGCAAAAGAAAGATGATCAATAGTGATGAACATAGCGTTCCCTGTGATAAGGTCATACATATTTTAGCGGCGACTGCCGAAGCGAAATAACCGACGATTAAAGTGACGATCACTAAAATAGTAGCACTAGTCAAAATAGTGTGAATAGAATTGTTATAAGCACTTATCAATGACTTTTTAACATCCTTTTTATTTCTAGCTTCAATGTAATAAGAAGTGTAGACAATCGCATAATCAATAGTAGCTCCCATCAAAATACTTTGAACTATCAAGATGGAGATGAAATAGACAGAACCGCCAAAGGATAAAATACCCATGGTCAAGAAGACAGCACATTGAATTAATAAAACTAAAATGATTGGAATTAAAACGGATTTAAATGTGAAGGCTACAACTATGAAGATGAATATCATCGTCAAAATAGTAATCAAATTTAATTCATCACCAAAGGTCTGATTCATTTCATATGCCATCGGTGAATTACCAATTATATAGGTCTTAAGATCTTTTAAATCATTTTGCATATCTTCGATGAATGCAAATGTTTTTTCGCCCTCAGGATCTAGCCAAGTATTGATGACAACGCGTGAATATTTATTGCCGACGAGTAAAGCTTTAGTATCTTTAATCGTTTGTTTACCATCGATTATATCTTTGTGCATATCTTCATCGATATAACTATCAAAACGTTCATCATTCAAAATGGTCTCATTCAAATAATTGACAAACTCTTCAATAGTCAACGTCCATTCTTCATGATAATCCTCAATACTTCCATAATAAATATAGACTAAATCGATTAAATCTTTATCAATATTGCCATTCAAAGGAACCAATAAATCGTATACCGCATCATTAGTATAATCAACTTTTTTTAAAGAGTCATATATGATTTTCTTGGCTATCTTCAATTTCTCTTTTTGTTTTTCAGAGACACTACTTTTATATTTTTTATCATTGATGACATCATCGTTTAAGAAAGTTATAAAATCTTTATAAGATATTTTGATGGGACTTTTTTTACTATCATATAGAGAATAGACCAAGTCTAGAGTGTCTTTATCAACATTTAAAAATTTAGCCATTTCATTAGTAGTATATTTTTTTTCAGCAATGACACTCGTCATGATCTGTTTAACAAAAGTTAAATCGGATATGACATCTTTAGAGAGACTCTTTTCTAAAACGTCATCACCGCTATGTTCCAAAAGAAATTGGACGAATTCATAAGGTGACAATCTTAAGTCAGCCGAAACCATCAAGCAATAAATGTTTTTCGTTGTATCTGCTGGAAAAGCGAGGAATTGACTCATTTCGCCATAATCATATTTTTGATCGTTCATGGCACTGTCCATGATCTGTTTTACCATTTGATAATTAGCATAGTCTGGGTCAGTTGATGGAACAAACTTTAATAAAGTATCGATAAATACGTGTGGTTTGAAGGTGCTTTGTTGCATGAAGAATATTCCTATTTGGTCCTTATCAACTCCCAAAAAGTCAGCCATTTCATCGATGTCCATTTCTTTATCAATATTCTCTTTATCGCTAAACTTCAAAAGCATTTCGATTTTTTCTTTCATAGTTGGTGATGTGAAAGAATCACTATATTGAGGATTATTCAAGAGGTCAGTTGTGATGAAATTGACAAAGTCGTGCAAGGTGATCTCATAATCTATGTCACCAGTTAACAAATAGTATGTGAAAAGATCGTCAACCATCTGTTTATCGAGACCGAATAAAGAACTGATTTTGTCAGAATTTCTCTTTTTAGTAATAGTGTTTTTATCGATGAACGCACGCATTTTACTCAAATTTTTTCTAGTGTTATCATCAATGTTACCAGCATATTTTTTATCATTTAAAATGCTGTTGTTCATAAAATTGACGAACTGATTTAAACTCATTTTAGACGTCACATTTTTAGAGTGATAATAGACCAATAAATCTTTAATGGTCTCTTCATCCATGCTCAAAAGATTAGCTATCTCCCCATAATTTCTCTTTTTATTGACTAAATCACTATTGACTAAATTTTTGAGTTTCGCAATGTCCTCTTTAGTTTCAGCATCGATTTCTTTACTCATCTTTTCATTGTCGTAGACATCTTTTTCAATGAAATCGACCAAATCTTTAAGAGTTATTTTGTTGTTCTCCTGTCCATTGTAATAGTGATAGTAGACAATTTTCAACAAGTAATCTTCGACGCTGACAGTAGAACCCAAATCGGCCAATTTATCATTCAAAGCATCATATTTTAAAGGTAGATTGATGGTATTGCCATAACATAACACTTCTTCAATTTCATCGTTTTCTTCCATGCCATTACAGTAGTCAGAAATATTTTTTTCATCTCTATTATCATATATGATAGCAATTTGATTATTCAATTTAAATGTCTTATCGATTTGATCAGTTCCTGAAGCAGTGTACAATATGCCAAGATTTCCTTTCAAGAAATAGCTGACTACAAAGATGATGATGAACAACAATAGAGCTAAATGACGCAATCTATGAGCAATTTTTCCCATTGAATCAAGTTTGATGATTGGACTTCTTTTTTTGGTCTTAAGAATCCATTTATCAAAGATGAGAATTAGAGCTGGTAGACACGTGAAGATGCTCAACAAACTGAAGAGAACCCCTTTAGCAAGGACAAATCCCAAATCACGACCAATGGTAAAACTCATGAAGACTAGGGCAAGAAGACCGACAATTGTGGTAATGGAACTGCTAGAGATGGCTTTAAAGGCATTGTATAGTGCCTTCTTCATCGCTATGACTTTATCATCATTTTTTTGACGTTCCTGACGATAACGATTCATCAACATGATGGAATAGTCCATCGATAGAGCCATTTGTAAAATAGCCGATATGGAATTGGTGATGTGTGAAACGCTTGGGAAGATGAGATTAGTTCCTTTGTTTAGAGCAACAGCGATCAAAATAGAAGTCAAAAACAAAAATGGTTCAACGTAAGATTCACTCATAATGATCAATATTATTAGAGCACTGACAACCGCTAATACGACGATATAAAATGGTAATACTTCTTTATTTTCATCTGATACGTTACCAGATGTATCGACCAAGTCATCTTTAAAATAATCGGTAATAGCATCAAAAATAGCACTGGCTCGTTTGGAGTCGGCATCAGCATCAATAGTTAGAACAAATAGAGTGTATTCATCTCTATTATAACGATCGCTGTCATCATATGATACTGCATCAACGCCATCGAGATTCTCAAGATATTGATAACTGTTCTCTTTTTCTTCGACAGTCAAATCTTTAACCATGATATTTAAAGTACTTTTCGAATCGGGAAATTCTTTTTCCATGATATCCATCCCAATTCGCGTATTAGAAGAACTTGGCAAATACTTGGCTATATCATAATTAATTTTTACTCTATCAGACAAAAAAATAGAAACTATTGTCAGCAATATGAAAATAGGTAAAATAAAATATTTTTTATCAACAATAAAATCTGTAATTTTTTTCATGAACACTCATTCCTTTAACAATACGCTTTATTATAAAAGCTTTTTAATCTCTAGTAAACTTCAAAATATTAAATATTGTCAAAATTTTGACATTGTATTTATTTTTGTCAAAATATATGTTAAAATAACACCAATAATATTTATGAAGGAGTACTAAAAATATGAAAGTAAAAGTAATGAATTCTTCTTCCAAAAAAACGAGAGAAAAAATTAAAAAGGCCTTTGCGATTTTGATCAAGGAAAAACAGTATTTAGAAAAAATCACTGTGACTGACCTAACTCGCAAAGCCGATATAACGCGCAGTGCTTTTTATACCCATTATGACAACATCTATGAAGTTGCTCAAGAGATTCAAAATGAAACTTTTGATGTCTTGCGAACGAATATGAGCATCTTAAAATCAACGGATGATATAAATGCTTGTCTCGATGAAATCTTTAAATATTTAAAAGAAAATGAAAATTTCTATTCCCTAATTTTTTCCAGTGATGTCCCTCTTCTATTTTCGAGCAAATTAAATAAGATGATCAATCAATATCTATGCGATATGTTATCGATGAAAAATATTAAAGACTTAGAATTGAAAATAACTTTTTTTATCGATGGCTGTATGGCTTTAGTCATCAAACATTTTCGTCAGGAATTAAATTGTTCCCTAGATGAAATAAATGCCTATATGAAAGACGCTTTTAAGAGTTTATTCAGCAAATAAAAACGAGGAACACAACAGTTCCTCATTTTTTAACGACATATAAAAACATTAAAAAATGATACCTCTTTGAGATACCATTTTTTTATAACTATTCAATAATGTTACTAACGTTACCAGCACCAACTGTTCTTCCACCTTCACGGATAGAGAACTTAGTACCATTTTCGATAGCAATTGGGTGAATTAGTTCAACAGTGATTTCTACGTTATCACCAGGCATAACCATATCTACACCACTTGGTAATTCGATAACTCCAGTTACATCAG
>CANQJR010000030.1 GCA_947624275.1 uncultured Bacilli bacterium | reverse complement strand
TATTTCTTCTAAAGTGACATCTTCTTTGACTAAGCGAAAGTTTTCAATTATAGACATGTTGAACAAAAAAGGGCTTTGGCGGATGATGGAGATGTTGTTGCGCAAAGATTCTTCCGTCAAATCTTTGATGTCAACTCCATCGACCAAAATTTGGCCACTTGATACGTCAAAATAGCGCAGTAAGAGATTGAAAATAGTCGATTTACCATTACCACTTCTTCCCACGATTGCTACCTTCTTATTCGGTGAAATGACCAAGTTCAAATCTTTGAGGGTGTTCTCTTCATCCTCGCGATAACTGAAGGTGACGTTTTGAAATTCGATTACTCCTCTTGCCTTTTTCAAAGTCTTTTTACCAAATTTCTCATCAGCATATAAAGCATTGTTCAAGATTTCATCAATTCTTTTAATGGATACTTTAACTTTATTATAATTGACACCAAAATCACTAATGCTTTCAACTACTTCATCGATTCGCCAAATGTATGACTCAATTATGATGAATGTGCTGTAGGCCATTTTCCCAGCGATGAACAATTTACCACAAGTGAACAAAATGATGAACTGCAAAACGTAATAAGTAAAATTGTTCAAGTTGTAATAGACCGTTTCATATATTTTAATTTTGCGATTGTTGTGGAACAAATTATCGATATTGCCAAAAACTCTTCTCTCGATATTATTTTTAATACCTAAAGACTTAATCTCTCGAATACCCGTTAAGTTCTCAGTTGCCGTTTTGACATATTTATCTGATTCTTTCTTGATCTGTTCTTGCGTCTTCTTTATTTTAGGAAAGAACTTATATGAAATAATTCCCATGATGACTCCAAAAATCAAAACCTCGAACCCCAAGACCAAAGAGACGTTAAAAGCGATGAAGAGAACTGCGACTACCACGAGAGCTCGACAGGCCATACGGATCAATTTAGACAACAGTTCCATGATGCGATCAGGATCGGTATACATGCGATTTATGAACTCACCAACACCGATATCCTCAAAAGCAATCGCTGGCAAATCCGATATCTTGTGATACAAATCTTTGATGACATTTCTCGTAAACTTAATCTCTAAATAATTGTAGAGAAAATCTCTTGGCATCGATAACAATGAATAAAAAACGATGTATAATCCTTCCTAAATAGCTAAGTAGAGAACGAACATCTCCATATTTTTTTGAATTAAATTTTCAAGAGCAAGTCCCCAAAAGAAAGCCGCTCCCAAAGTTGGAAAATAAGAAGTGAATACTAATAGAAGATATAAAAATAATTTTAATTTATCATTTCGCAAATATCTATAAATCAAATTTGTCTCTCTCTTTTTTACTTTTGTCATAAATACCACCCTTTAAAACATAAAACATATTAACACAGATGATTTTCATTTTCAATATTCAAATAAAAAAAGAACTATTTCTAGTTCTCTAATCTTACATGTAGTTCTCTGCTTTAACTTCAAAATAAGCTTGAGGATGAGCACATACTGGACAAACTTTTGGTGCTTCTTTACCAACACAAACATGTCCACAATTGCGACAAATCCAAATGCGATCTCCGTCTTTGCTGAACACTAATCCATTTTCAACATTTTCGAGTAATTTTTTATATCTCTCTTCATGTTCTCTTTCAATTTTTCCCACTGCTTCAAATAGATTGGCAATGCGAGTAAATCCTTCTTCTCTTGCCACTTCAGCAAAACCTTTATACATGTCAGTCCATTCATAATTTTCACCAGCAGCAGCATCTTGTAAATTGACACTAGTCGTTGGCACATCTCCACCATGTAATTCTTTAAACCACATTTTAGCATGTTCTTTTTCGTTGTTAGCAGTTTCTTCAAAAATAGCTGCTATTTGTTCATAACCTTCTTTTTTAGCTTTACTAGCATAATAAGTATATTTATTTCTTGCTTGGCTTTCTCCTGCAAACGCAGCCATTAAATTTTGTTCTGTTCTACTTCCTTTTAATTCCATAATATTTCCTCCTATATCTCTTTTGTTATTACTTTTTTATTATACCATATTTTTATCTAAACCAAATAATTTTTTAACTTTTATTTTCGATCAAATCTTCATATTCTTTTCGCAAAGCTAACAATTCTTTATACTTCCTAGGAACTGAATGATATCCATCGATGATGTCATCTAATAAATCTAATTGATCATCGATTTTATCTTGAACGTATTCTAACTCGCGCAATTGTTCTCGCTCTGATTCATCTTCTTCAATCATTTCAATTTTTTGTTCCAATTCCTCATATCGATTTGCCAATTCTTCACGATATTTTTCCAATTCTTCAATATTCATAAACCCACTTCCTATTCTAACCAAAATTATAACATATTTTTGGACGAAATTTATCTATTTTTGTATAAAACATCGATATCTACTGCCCCATCAATACCATCGATGCGACCGATACTCGTGCGTTGCCATATGTAATAATCGCCATTATAAGTAGTGTAATCCGTATAATGAGCTAACCAGACTTTATAATTCTTTTTCGTCCAAATGTTTTCGAGATAATACTTACTGCTGTAAAGCATTCCGTCATAACCTTTACTCTTCAAATGATTGATAAAAGTTCTAGCGACATTGGTAAAACTCTCAAAACTCAATTTCAATTCATTAAAATTGTTCCAACTCTCCCAATCGTAACTGACTCCCAAATCCAATTCATAATCTCCTAAGTTTTTGATGACCCAATCAGCTTGGGCAATAGCGTCTTGTTCACTTTTGGCATAAGTATAAAGATATACGCCAACTTTCAATCCCGCTTCTTTAGCATTTTTGATGTTCTGTTTGAAATAGGGATCAACTATCAATTCACCACCAACACCATTTTGATGTCCGAGTCTGATGATGACGAATTCACACCCAGCATCTTTCACTTTTTTGAAATCGACATCGCCTTGCCACTTGGATATGTCAATTCCGATTTCAGTATCAGCGGTCTTATAGTCTTTGATGGCATCCGCAAACATTATTTTGGAACTTGATGAAGAAGAACCAGAAGACGAAGAAGAACCTTTTTTAGGTTCGACAACCTTAATAGTAAAATTGTATTCATCACTATTACCACTACTATCTTCAATGTAATAGGAAACATCATATTTACCGACTTTATTCAAATCGTAATCCCCTATTATTTTTCTTTGAGGATTATCATCATAATTATCGCCAGACAAAATATATTCGACGAAATTGCGCGTGCTCCCTTTGGTGACCGTATAACTGCTATTGGCAAAAATACTTGGACTCGTGGTATCGACAACTTCCACATCGATCTCTTTAGTAAATCTTTCATCATTGTATAAATAATCGAATTTGACTTTTTTCTTGCCGAGTTCATCAGTGTCTAAATAATAGTCATCGACAAGTTCAATACCATCCTCGTTGAGCGCATCAGATAAAGTCACTTCATCATACACTTCGACCTTGACGTCATCACTAAAACCGATGGCTTCTTCAGCTTTCCTCTGACGTTCTTTTTTCAATTCCTTCTTAATCATGACAATGCCAAGCGAAGAAACGACGATCAATACCAAAACGATTGCTGAAATTAAAACGATTATCTTTTTCTCATCAGCATTTTTCCAAGTTCTTTTCATATATATCCATCCTTTTTATCTTTTGTGGATTTTTAATCAGATTCAACAACTCTTTATTGATTGTTGGAATGTCTAAGATTTTATCTTCCCCTATTTCAGGAAAAAGATCATATAACGAACAATGCATTTTTTGTTCTAGACGATTTTGTAATTCCAACATCTTTTGATAGTGTTCATAAGAATTGGGATATGCTCCCTTTCTTTCAGTGATGTCCAAAAGACGATGTTCAACCGTTGTAAAACCATTTTCTGAACAGAACAGATCACACATTTGAATTATGTTATCGTATATGTCATAGGGATGTTTCTCTAAATAATCATTGATAAAATCATAAGTTTCTCTCCTCTTGGGACCACCACCGGCGGTTAAAGATATATCATTATCAATAAAAGAATGTGTGAGACAAACGCGTGCTTCATCAACGTATCCCTTAGCACACATATATTTATATCCTTCAAGAGGATGATTGAAATGATCGATGCGACGCCCAATGTCATGGACATAACCGAGAGCTTTAGCCCAATCGCTATCAATATTTAATTTCTGAGCTATTCTTTCAGCAGCCATCCCAACATATAGACAATGTCTTATCCATTTATTCTTTTCTCTTTCTAAATCTTTTTCATCATCAATAATTCCATCAATCAATAAAGCATATGCTTCTTTCGCAGTCAACTTTTTCATAAATCACCTACAAGTAAATTTTAACAACTAATAACATTATAATACAAAAAGACAAAAATCACGAAGATTTTTGCTTTTAATCCAAATTATACTTCTCTTTATACTCTTTTAATAAATCGTCATAATCGATATCAGTATATTTTTTAAAATTCTTTTTAAAGCGTTCGTATTCGCTCTCCCAAGAACTATACTTTTCATCTTGACGATGATCTTCCAAATCATAATGTTCTTTTAAATATTTGGCAAAGTACAAAGTATATTTAGTCGCTCCAAAAGCGTTGAGATGAGCATTGTTATAAAAATCAGTATCAAAATCGATAGACAATTCATCAACGTCATTGAAATTGATGACATCGAGATTATTGGCTTTGATGATATCAATCAAAGTGTTAAAGCGCTTTGGAACACCATACATAGGATCAACATACGATTTTACGGGAATGACGAATAACACATTGAGATTTCTCTCTTTGATCAAATTGATCAAATCCATAAAAATAGTCTCTACTTCTGGAACCAATGCTTGCTTTTCATCCGGCCATTCACATTTTTCAACTGGTATCTGTTTGACCGTTCCAGCTGAAAAATACAATCCCTTGTAATACTTTGTATCACCTACAAATATGTCCTTGCTGATGTTTTTCCAACTGTTATGATATTTCAAAAAACTGAAAATATAATTATATTTCTTGTTCTCTTCAATCAATTTCTTACTGGGATCATAATGATCAGTTACCTCAATATATTTAAACATCTCATCAATAGCTTGTAATCTATTGAGAGAAAAAGGCATCAAATCAATCGCATTTCGCGTATCAGCTTCACTGTAATGATCTAACTCTAAAGTGTATTGATTCAAATCGATGACATATAGTTTAGGATCTTGATATTTTTCAGCATCTTTAACTAAATATTTAGCTATGGTGACCGGTTGATCACCAGATGCTGCCATCCCAGTTGTAAAACCATATTTATCAAAGGCTAAAACGGGATTGAAGTGAACAAAGGCATTACTAGCACCAAAATAGACGATGTCCAAAGACTTTTTTGGTTCATCATAAATGGTTGAAATAGAAGCTTTTTCGAGCCATAAAACTTTAAAAGTACAACACCACAATAGACAAAAGATAAAAAGAAAAGCAATTACTTTCAATATTTTTTTCATGTTCATACCTCCCTTTTAAAATCCTTGATAAATGAATGATGTCGCATCATAACCAAGACCATAACAACCAAAAATGATGATTGAGAATAATAAAATATAAATTGCTGCCCAACGAACGATTATATTCTGTTTAAATAGTTTTTCACGAACATTGATCTTTTTAGAAAAATAATCGACGATGAATAAAACGATTACTGATAGGATCATGACGTGAAAATCACGCATATCAAGACCAGCAGTATAAAGTGTCTTATTGTCTAACAAGACCCAAGGGTTGAAGACTAACATTCTTTTGATCAATCTGAGACCTTGCATGATGCTCGAAGCGCGAAAGAAAATCATCGCAAACGAGAAAAGCACATAAGTTCGAACACTTTGATATAGATGATACCAGAATCCATCTTCATCAATTCGCAACTTTTTATTTATCTTTTTAGCAAGTGGCGCTAGATTGTCTTCAAAGAAGATACAAGCAAAAGGAATCATTCCAGAACCGATTATGTACGTGTAAGCACCACCATGCCATATACCAATCGCTAACCACATGACAAACATTGATAGATAAAGGGGAATCTTTTTACCATTTTTACCAAATTTCTTCTTACAAACTTTATTCAACTTCTGCATGAAATTGGATTTCAATAGTGGATAAAAGATGTAATCTTTGAGCCAAGCCCCTAGAGTGATGTGCCAATTTCGCCAAAACTCAGTGATCGTTCGTGAGAAGAATGGTCCAGTGAAATTTTCTGGCAAATTGATGCCCAAAATTTCTGACACACCCATTATGACATCGATTGATCCTGAGAAATTCGTATATAATTGCAATGGGAAAAATAACGCGGCCAAAATGGCAAAGAATCCTTTAAATTTGGACATGTTCCCATAGACTGTATCGACAAAATAACCAACTCTTGAAGAGATGACTAAAATTTTAAAGAACCCCCAACACATGCGCACCAAGCCACTGCACATTCTGTCATAATCAAATTTGTGTTTCTTATAAAGTTCTTTCTCCATCGTCTCATATCTGACAAATGGTCCAGATGGCAATATTGGAAAATAATACATGAATAAAGCGCATTTTAAAATATTTTTTTGAGCTTTACATGCTCCACGATGGATATCTATTAAATAGCTGATCATGATGAGAGAATAATAACTTATCCCAATCAGTGATACTCTGGTGACCAGTTCCACTTTTTTGGACATTCCCAACAAAGTGATGATGTGATTATAAGTAATTATGAGCAAATTGGAATATTTCAAATAGATCAATAATCCCAATATGATCGCAATACTGCACAGTAGAATAACCGTCTCCTTTTTAGTATCGCGATATTTTTCAATCAATCGACCACCAAAATAGGAAACTAACAAAATCAATAAAGCTTGAAAAACAGTAAATAAACTAAAATTATCATAGAATAAAAAGACCAAGCTGGATAATAAAAGGATTATCCATTGGATCTTTTTAGGTACGATAAAATAGATAATTAGTGTTATAAAACAAAAGGCTAAAAAAACAAAAGATGTCAAATTCATACTACTTCTCCTCCAATAATTCAATTAGTCCTAAATTCCAAGATAAAAATGCTACTTTTTGATTAGAAAAAAGGATTGCTTCTTTTGGTTCACGCACTAAAAAGGCACCATCTTCTATTAATTGTTTCATAGTCTGTTCAATATCATGAACAGTATAACAAGTATGATATAAAAATTGGCGCTTTTTTAAAATATTTTCAACGCATGGACCACTTATCAATTCAATCATAATACCCCCCCCAACTTTCTAAGGTGAGCATACACACATTAGCATTCTGATTGGAATCATACACTATTTCTGTAATATTCTCTATTTTAAAGTATTTCTTCATTTTCGAAATCATCTTATCAATATCATCAGTTGCAATCCCAATGTGATGAAATTTCATCTTTCACCTCTAATTGATTCTTGAGAGAATAATACTAACCATTTCACCAACGTTTTTCATCGTGGTAACTTCATTCATATTGAACTTCATATTGAATTCTTGTTCAATCGCAACGACCAAATTGATGTGTTCAAGACTATCCCAATCTTCAATATCTGCTGACGTCGTCTCTTCATTTACAACAATGCTATCATCATCAAATATATCTTGAAACACTTTATTTAACCTTTCAAAAACTTCTTCTCTACTCATTATTCATTCACCTCTATAACATTATTTTTATTTTTATAATTTTCATCAATTTTAAATTGATATATTTTATTTCCATCATCATCACAAGAAATTTCTTCAAAGCCTTGTGTTTGATAAAAATCTTTAACCATTTTATTCTTAAACGTTGGATAGTAATATCCATAAATCGTTTTGATGCCACGTTCTTTAGCCTTTTCAACCAATTTGTCCATCATCGCAAATTCCATGTTTCGTTTCAAAACACGACAACTCATAATCCATAAATCGATATGGAGCTCATCTTCTTCTTTTATTTTACCAATGACGACAGAAATGACACCATTATCACCAAATATATCTTCTAACTTTCCATACAATTTTATGTAACTGTCATCTTCATTAACCTCTTCAATATCCGCTAAAGAATATCTCTTAGTCGTCAAATTGAATTGATTACTCTTGTTACTAAGCTGTGATATTCTCTCTAGATATATTGGTTTAAAACTCGTAATCTCTGCTTTCATCTTCAAAGATTTTAAGTAATCGTCATAGTTATCAAAAGTAGCCATCATTTGACTTCTCTTGGCATTATCTTTGTACAACTCATTCTTCTTCAAATCTTCTTCTGAGAAATTAGTCACTTCAAAATAACGATTTCTATCAATTATTTGAATATAATTCTCTGGTACGTCAATTTCTGGGGTGGCAATTCCTTCGACATATGTTTGCACAATTTTGCGTTCTGCTGGATTGTCATCGACAAAGACGAAGCTGTCAGCTCCCAAATTCAATTCTTCAGAAATATCTTTAATATTGATATTTTTAGGGTTCCAATTAGCTTTGATGATGATGAAGTCATCAGGTCGCAAAGTACCAGAAGGATGGTTCAAACCAGCAATGGCATTCTCATATTCATTTTTAGAGTTTACGTTCAAAATAACTCCTAAACTCTTATGATCTTTTAAATAATTCTGAAACTCTGAATAGACTTGACCATTGGGAACTTCAGGACCAATATCTAGATTTTCAACGCCATCATCACCAACAATTCCTCCCCATAGCGTATTGTCCAAATCCAAGACAAAAGCTTTTTTATTCTTTCCATAGATGGACTTAATAATATTAGCTATATTAAAAGATAAATAAGGAATAGCTGGCACTTCCATGGCATATTTGTACATGTGCCAATAGAACTGATTAGCCCATTTGTCTAATCCGTAACAAGAAGACACATAATTGATATCGTTGATGAAAAAATTTTTATGCTCATTGGCGTAATCGTAAAATTTTTGATTTAAACGCGTTATGAAATTAACTTTTCCATGGATGTCACTCGCATCTTTGTTTCCCAAAAGACGGTAATACGGATATTCGAAATTGTTTTGAATAATCGTAGCATTAAACTTGCCAAATAGATTATTCCACATCTTTTCAAATTTTTTATATTCAGTATCCAACAATTTCTTAACCGTCTTTTCGTCGTCATATAGAGTTGGATAATTCATAATATTTCTATTAGTCGTATGGATATAAATGATATCAGGATTAAAAGAATCCAACTCTTCATTTCCAAACATGGCATCTTCGTAATATTGATTGTACTCAGATTCATAAAATTTAGGTTTTATTCCATAGTTCAACAAAAATATTTCTAACATATTCTTTATTTCACTAGTCGTACTTCCCCCTAAGATAGCAATGTTCTTTTCAATTAAATTTTCTTTTAAAAGCAATTCTTTTCTTATTTGCTTTTTATGTTTCATTATTTCTTCAACATTGAATGGATATTCCAATTCTTTCATCGTCACACCTCTTTTCTACATCAAGTTGCCATTGGTTATGGCAATGTTTTGACCAGTTATACAATTAGCATCTTCTGACAACAAAAATTCAAAAGTTGGAATGACTTCTTCTACTTTTAAATTTTTCCCCGTGTTGCTGTTATTAGCATTTTGTTCAACAACCAATCTAGGGATACTATCTAAAAACTTCGTCTCCATCATCGTTGGCGAAACACCATTAATCGTAATTCCTTTACCGGCATATTCGACTGCAAGAGCCTTGACTAGTCCCATCAAAGCATATTTGCTAGTGACATAACTCGATAAATATTTAGGTGGTACATTCAACGTATACGAAGTGAGCATCGCTACTACTCTACCATATTTATTTTTAGCCATCACGGGCAAAAATTCATTTAAAATGATAGTTAGTGAACGAAGTGAAATATCTAGGTCACTTTGAAATTTTGACCAATCCATTTTAGAAAATTTCATATTTTCAACACGTCCAGCTGGCAAATGGACGATATCCGTTGGAATCTTACCTGTCTTCTTTATTTCTTCGACAAAGCGATGAGTATCTTCTTCATCCAAGAAATTGCCTTTTAGCAAGATCAATTTGTCACCTAGTTCTTGTTGTAACTCTTTTAATTTATGATCATCGCCAATGTGATGAGCAATGACAGTATCATAATGGTGATGAATTCTTTTGATGAGGGCTAGCCCAACATCAGAAGAACCACCAGTCACTAATAATATCTTATCATTCATTATTTAACACACCTACTTTCATCGTTCCTCTAATGACTTTTTCTCCCTTGTTATTGAAAAAATTAAAAGCTATTGTAAATTGTTCAAAATCAGTATTGATATCAATCACTTTACCCTTTATAGTAATAGGACTATCGGCAATGAACAATGGCTTTTTAAATAAAATTTCCTCACTGTGAATGAGACTGTACTTTCCTGGTAAATACACTCCAGCCAATGTGGATAAAAAGGAAGCAGTGAGCCCCCCCCAAATAACTTTATCAGGGTATCCCATCGCTTTTGCATATTCCAAATCGTTATGTAAAGGGTTGATGTCATTAGTAATTTCTAAAAACTTATCACATTTCTCTTTAGTGATTTCGGCTTGAAAAGATACTTCCATACCAAGTTTTATATCTTCAAATTTATAAGCATTCATCATTTCTCACGAACTTTCATATATTTTTCATCTACCATTTAAGTATAATATCTTATTTTCGAAGTGTCAACCAGATGAAACCTCTAAATTTCCTTTTTCAAACTCAAAAAACATAACGTTTCAACGTGATAAGTATTGGGAAACATGTCAAAAAGTATCATCTCATCAATGTCGTACAACTTCTTTAAATCGTTTAAGTCGCGCATCAGAGTAACAGGATCACACGAAACATAGACGATATTTTTAGCCCGGATGTCACTCAAAGAATTTTTGGTCTTTTTATCCAATCCTTCACGTGGTGGATCGACGATGATCAAATCGATGTCATCAAATTCATTTAGATGATCCTCAACTTTGCCGAGTACGAAATCGACATTGAAAATACCATTCAGTTTCTTGTTCTCCTCCGCATCAGCAATTGCTTCAGCAACCACTTCGACACCAACTACTTTTTGAACGAAATCACTGATTAAAAGAGCAATAGTTCCCGTACCACAATATAGATCTAGGCAAGTATTGAAATGCTTGTCCTTGACGTAATCGATTATTTTTTGATATAGATCGAGAACGGTCCATCGATTGACTTGAAAAAAAGAACGATTGGATATATAGAACTCTTTATCAAACAATTTTTCTTTGATATGACTATCCCTAGTTACGATTTGATCATTGATGACTATTACTTTTACATCGGGAAATTCTTTGCGAAATTCTTCATAATCGAGACGGCCATGAATGACAATCATCGCTTCTTCTAAAGTTGTTTTTCTAATCATGACATCATAAACTAAGGCATCTCTATCACGAAAGAAAACAGCGACTCTATTCATCAGTTCATCAATTTTTTTGTCGACTAAAAGACAGTGCGAAATGGGTATTAAATCATTGCTCTTTTTGTCGTATAGACCAATTTTTTTATCTTTTCCGTGAAGAGTTATTTTATTGCGGTAATGATACTCTTCGCGTGAAGGAATGATTTCTTTAACCACAAGATTTTCTTTCAACATGTGTTCGATCAATTCTTGCACCTTTTCCTTCTTATAGAGTAACTGCTTTTCATAAAGCAATTCACTAAAATGACAACCTCCACAATGTAAATGATACGGACATAGTGATTCGCGATAAAGAGGACTCCTCTTTTTATAAGCCAGTACTTTCGCCTCTTTCAAATTTTTCTTATCTTTAGTTATCGCGATATCAACTACGTCTTCTGGCAAAGTATCATCGACAAAAATGATTCCTTTATCCCTAATGATACCTCTTCCAAAATGATCTAATTTTTCAATTTTGACATCTTTAATTATTTCCATAAAATACATCCTCTTATAGCTATTCTCATTTTTTTATTATACATATTTTTCCGCATTTTAACAATACTAAAAAGGATGGTGAGAGTATGATAGAAATAGTCAAAAAAATTCAAAAAGATGTCGGAAATAGTTGTGACATCATTACCAAGAAACTTTCAATAGAAAAAAGTGAAATATATTTAGTGTTCAGTGAGGTTTTAGCAAGTGGTGAATACATAAACGAATACGTAATCAAATGTTTAATTCGCCTTAAAACAGAAAAGATTAAATTTTCTCTCACTAACATTAAAAATTTTTTATATGGCAATAATATCGTGGAAGTCTATTCTTACCAAGAGATGTTGGACTATATTTATAAAGGTTTTTGCCTACTAATAAACAAAGACATAATCATTGCGATTGAAGCTAAAAATGCGATTGATAGAAGCATTCCGACCAGTGATGTAGAAGTCTCACTTCTAGGACCTAAAGATGCTTTTAACGAAAAGTTCAATGACAATTTGGCCCTCATTCGTAAACGTCTTAGAACTAATGGTCTTTACGTCGATAGCCTCAATATCGGTGAACGATCAAAGACCAAAATTGGCATTTGCTATATGAATGACATAGCTGATGAAAAACTCGTCACACGAGTTAAAGCCCAAATCGATGATATCGATATCGATGGCATAATCGACAGCAGTTATATCAGGAATTATCTGTCCAAATCAGTGCTTTTTCCGACGATCAACATAACGGAAAGACCCGATGTGGCAACCCAAGCATTATTAGAGGGAAAAATCGTCGTCATCGTCGACAACAGTCCATCCGTTCTAATTTTGCCGACCTTTTTCATTGATTTTTTTCACACGCCAGATGATTATTACGAAAAAAATGTCAACATTTCCTTCATTCGCATTCTCCGCTTAATCGCCTTTTTCATCGCTATCTTTTTACCTGGCATTTATATAAGTTTGACGACCCACAACATCGATATGATACCGACCAATCTTTTATATAATCTGATCGATCAGAGATTGAGCGTTCCCTTTCCCAGTTTCATCGAATGCATCATTCTCTTAATCGCTTTCGAAATTTTGCGCGAAACCGATTTGCGCATTCCTAACAAACTCGGAAATTCCATTTCCATCTTGGGAGGTCTAATTCTTGGCGAAGCCGCTGTTAGTGCTGGCGTTGTCTCTCCAATCATGATCATCGTCGTTGCCGTCTCATCGATTAGTGGTCTCATCTTCTCCAATATTTCCATCATCTATTTGATTCGTTACTTGCGACTTCTCACCTTGTTCCTCGGTACCATCCTAGGCTTTTATGGCATCTTTTTAGCCTTTTTATTATTGATCATCAAACTTTCTAGTCTCGAATCACTGGGCTATCCTTATACCTATCCCTTCTCTCCTTTCGAAAGAAAAGAGATGGATGATTCCATCGTAAAATACAATACTAACCCCAAATATCGCAATGGGCTATTGGCGAAGAAAAATAGAATTAGAGGTCGATAAAATGAATGAAAAAATATTAAAAATAGGTCTAATCCTCAGCCTTTTTTTAGCAATTACTGGTTGTCAAAGCTATAATGAGTTGAATGATGTCATGATCGTCGATGGCATTGGAATCGATAAGATTGACGACGATTATCAAATTTCTTTTAACTCTTACAAAGGCAATGATGAATATGAATTACACATAATCCAAAGTCCAAATCTCAACGATATTTTTAATGACATCTATTTAGATATCGATAAAAAGATATATCTATCGCACCTGAACGTTTTAGTGCTCAGTTCTGATCTCGAAGATGAAGACATTGAAAAGATCATCAATGTCTTCAATAGGAGAAGCGAATTGCGAGGCAGTTTTAACGTCGTCATGGTTCACGATTATGAACCCAAATTATTTTCTAACACATCATCTAAAATCACCAAAATAATCCAAAACAATTACCGTGAACTCGGCAATGTTTACCCCACCACGTTTAATGACCTCATTACGGATTATGCCAATATGTCTCTTTCCTACCTTCCCATTCTAAATAGTGATGATATGACAATTATGGGAATGCATTCCCTCTTTTCCGAATATGACTTTTATGAAAATGCAGAAAGTCTCCTTCTAAACATCGTTTTTAATAAAATCAAAGCTTTCACAATCGTCATTGATGATGACGAAGTGGCGATAAACGATCTAAAAATCGATTATGATATCAACGATAATGACATAACTCTAAACATCCATATGAACTATCGATCAACAATTGCTGAAGAAACGATTGAAAGATATTTTTCGCAAAACATCCGTTCCATATTAGAACGCGAGGTGGGTAAGCGCTATTTTGTAAATTTGATCAAAAAAAATGATTACGACTATTATCGCAATCATTCTGACATAAAAATGACTTTTCATACCAACATCTATTTGACTAGAGAAGAAATGACCAATATGAAAGAAGATGATCTCTTTGACTAAAATCAGTTTTGCAAATGTCAGCATTATTTTATTTTACTTAACACAAGCCCTTTTTCTCTTCTTTTTTAAAAGTACGATTGATCAAGCTGAAAACTATTTACCATTTCTCGGCATAGCTTTCTTTCTAAGTATTGGCGTAATCATTCTTTTCAATTATCTCTTCACCAATAATGATAAAAATATTTTTACTATTTTAAATAGTAAAATAGTGATCATATGTCTCTTGATTGCACCAATCTTCTATAGCGTTTTTGCACTTGACAATATCGTATCTTACATCAACTATGTCTACTTGATAGATAATAGCCGACTACTCATCATGATCTCTTTCCTCTTCCTAGTCTTTTGCCTCATCAAAAATGACATCAAAGTCTTCTTTAGATGTAGTACCCTCGTCTTCTACTTCTATCTCTTTTTAGAAAGCATCATCGCTCTACTACTCATCTTTTATAGCGATTTGAATAATGTCTTACCACTGACCATTGACCTAAAAAGTAGCATTGCTGAAAGTTATATGTACATCATCTTTTTGACGATGCCCATTCTCTTTCTCCTATTCTTGTCCAAAAGTGATTGCAAGGACGATAAAAAACTGCGCAAGAAAGCCTTTTTCAGTTATGCCTTAGTAGCCCTTTTCATCTTCTTAAAGAGTTTTATTTTAATCGCATGTAGCGGTTATCAAACACTTGAACTCTACAATTATCCCGATGTCGTCATCTTTAAAAACATTCAAATGTTTTCCTTTCTTGAACGCATCGAGTGGCTTCTCTGTTTCAACAATATAACTGACAGTTTCTTCTTGATAAGTACGGCTCTATTCTATGTCAAAGAAGGTTTAAATCACCTCTATCCATTGCCAAAAGAAAAGAGTTATATTCATCCTTTGTGCATAAGTATCTTCCTCCTCCTTCTGACATTTTTTTTTAAAATCAATATCAATTGGTTCATCGCCGTCAGC
>CANQJR010000029.1 GCA_947624275.1 uncultured Bacilli bacterium | reverse complement strand
GATAATTTTCAAAGTTTTTTTGATGCCATTAGAGATGAAATTATTCAATTTATTAGATAGGAAGCGACCACTCTCCGAAACGCGATTGTCATAATTCTTATCTTTGATTTCCAAGTAATTATCGACATTGACATCTTTGCCATCTTTCAAATCGCTCTCAAAACGATCGATTGCTTCTTGCGTCAAAACCGTTCGCTTCTGCAATTCCGTTTGATAATAACCACTCACTGCCAAAAAGACAGTTCCAAAAAAAGCAAAGAGAAGCAAAACGATTATGTATTTAACAATTTTAATTGGTACCACTTCCCGTCTCTTTAATATATTCAGCTAAGACATCAGCCAAAGCTGTTATCGAATTGTTAACTTCGCTGATGTCATTGTCGACTCCACCCACTTCAAAAAGAAAGACGAATTTAGAAAAATCTTGATTGTATATGCCATTGACTCCTGGTCCACTCTTTTTATAAATGCCACGCGAAATACCGGGATACTTTTGATTCAATTTTTCATTTATCTTTTTAGCTTCTTTTAAATTAACTTTATAGTTGTCGTGTTCCAAACCGATCAACAACATTATTTTGGCATAATTATTGCCATTTATAGTCGTCGTCGTATACTGCTTTTTGACGGAGTCACGATGTACATCAATAAAATATTTTAACGTTGGCAATTCTTCTTTTCTCTTTTCCATAAAGTCGCGTGTGACGACATAACTCTTGTAATAGGGCCATTTATTCTTGTTCAAAACTTTACTGACACTATCTTCTTCTACATAGGCATAAATGCCATAATCTTCTAAATCTTCCTTCAACATATAACTGGCCATCATGACATCAGGAGTGATGCTGTAGTCGGTCAAATATTTACTACTATAAGTTTCTGTTTGATGGGTGTTATAGATGTAAACAGTGGGATCACGAGAGATGACTGGTTCAATCGGATCTTCCAATGAATCTGTATTATCATCAGTGACTTCACCTTCTTCATTCTTGGAAATGGGAATCTCATCATCATTTTCATAAATCAAATTACTAGCTAATAATTGATTGGGTTTAAAATTGATCAGTTGTTTAAAGTTGTTATAACTGAATGGATTATCAAGAGTTAAAGTTGAGGAATTGTTTATCAAAAATTGATAAAAAGATTCATTTTTGACATCCAAATTGATCTTGTTCAACAATTTCAAAGTACTGACATATGTAACTATCAATATGATTAAGAAAAAAATTCTTCTCAATTTCTTACCCTTTTTATTCTTCTTCATAAAATCACCTTCAAAAGCATTATATCTGATTAATCTTATGAAATTTGTCAAAAAAAATATAATGTTTCCATTATATTAATTTATTTCATGAATGACAGAATTGATGCCCTTTCCAATCAAAAGAGCTAATTTGTCAATTACAAAGTCTATTTCTTTAGGAGTAACCATCATATTATAACCGACCGGCGTTAAAACGTCATAGATCAAACTCTTCAAATCTTCATCGCTCAGTTCGCCAATCATGCCCAAAAGATCGATTTTTTCTTTGGGACTGAGTTTTGGTCCGCCCTCTTTCAAAAAATTGATTTTATCACGATTCTTCAATTTTTCTTTTGGATCATCATTTTTTAAATACTCAATCTTTTTAACTAAGAGGTCGATGGTGTCCACGACGATGATAGCTGAATCGACGACGGTGGGAACGCCAATGGCAATTACGGGAACCTTTAAGGTCTTAGGAGAGATTTCCTTGCGATAATTACCGACCCCACTTCCTGGAGAGATGCCTGTATCCGTAAGTTGGATGGTCTTGTTGACGCGTTCAATTTTAGAAGAAGCCAAAGCATCGACAACGATTACTAAATCGACATCTATTTTGTCTATTAAACCACTAATGATATCCTCAGCTTCAATTCCCGTATTACCCATGACATCAGGAGTAAACGAAGCGAGGTTTCGATAATTGGAACTAGCTTCATCGAGTTCAAATAGATGCCTAGTCACAATTAGATTGTCACAAACTTTGACTCCCAAACTATCTGGTGTACTATTTTGATTGCCAAGGCCAATGACCAACGTTTTAAAATCTGGTTTCAAAGTTAAATTATCAATTATTTTTTGAAGTTCTCTAACAAAAGCATCTAATACTTTCTTAAAGTTGTCACGATCAGTGATATCATTAAAAGAGATGGTCGTGTACATTCCCTTTTTCCTAATCGCATTATCTTTTAACACTTTGGTAGAATTGATCACGATATCATCAATGACTTCTTCGACTGTATCAACGACCTTTTCTTCTAGACTGTCAACTTCATCGATCAAAAGATCCGTTCTAATTTTATATTTGCTCAAATCAACTTCTTCATTCATATCATTCACCTATTATATTGTTAACCCAAAAGGTATGAGATATGTATTTTTATTATTTTAAGATTTTATTTGCTTTTTATCATATTTTTTGTTAGAATATATTTAGTCAAAAAAGCGAGGTGAAAGAATGCCAAATATTAAGAGTGCTAAAAAGAGAGTTATCACAAATAGAAAAAAAGCTGTTGGAAATAACAATGTTGAATCTAGTAGAAGAACGGCTATAAAGAATTTTGAAAAAACTGTAAAAGAAGGAAATAAAGAAGCAGCAAGTGAAAAATTAAATATCGCTATTCAAAGAATTGATAAAGCTTGCAAAAGCGGTTTAATTCATACAAACAAAGCTGCTAGATTAAAATCTAGATTGACAAAGATGAAAAATGATATGGAGTAATATTACTCTTTTTTTTTGAAAAAAAAGAACCTAACGGTCCTTATCAATCATGTTAAATAGGTTTATTTTGAACATATCATGGTTAATTGTCTTAGTACTTGAACTTGTCTTATACAAAAGCCTTTCTTTTGGCTCAATACTTAACAGTTTAACCGTATCCTTCTCAATCTTAAACAATAGCTTGTACTCTACATCTACAAGCTTGTGGCCTAAAGGTATCTCATAAACACCACCATTACGTACAGCATTGTCTAGTTTTCCCATTCTTAGATTAGGTATGTACGTGAATGCCAATTCTTTATAGGCTAGCATATTATATTTTTTCAAATTGCGTTCTAATTCTTTAAACTCTTCCTCATTGGCGTATTCGATAATCGTTTTATCGTGCATGTGAAAGGCTTTAAGAATATTCCTAAATATATCGTCATATGTCGAAAATAGTTCTTCATAGTTTCCTAACGCATCTAATGCCCTATCACATTCGTTAACAACTTTTGAATTTTTGTCTAGTGCTGCAACATCACTACGATATTGCTTAACGACGTTAAAGATTGTGTTATTCATCTCAATCACATTTGCTAATAAGTTTTGATATGACTCAAAATGAACCGCATCTCTCGTTATGTCCAAGTCAGCTCTATCTACTTTTTCATACTCGTGCGTGAACTTTTGAACAGATTCATCGCATTGCTCTAATTGCTTTCTAAAATTTGTAATTCTTTTTTTGTGCTTAGCGTCAAAATTATCTGGTAACATTTTTCCTCCTCCATCCGACATCATAATTATAGCACAATTTCAAGTATTTCATTGAAACTTTGTACATTGTTAGCGAATCTCTTCAATTACTAAACAAAGTTGCAACGGCCTAAAAATAAGGTTATAAAGACATTTTAAAACTTTTGAGAAGATATTGACAAAATTATATTTGTTTTATGTTAAAAAATAAGATAAAATGATTATGGGTGATCAATGTGAAAAAACTAATCTCTTTCAGTATCTTTTTCGTCTTATTATTGGGAACCATCTATATTTTTAGAAATGATATTGGTGATTTCTTATATAAACAATTCATTCTCGATAACGTGAAAATATCTACTCTATCCCCCAATGAATACTTTCGTCAAAACAATTACGAATACGTCCAACTAACCGATGATTTCATCGTCAAAGACAAACAACAATTGTTGAACATTTATTATACCATTGTCGATAATGGCGATGTCGATTTCACCTTTATGTGTGATCGCGATTACCAAGAATGTACTAAAGATGTCGATGAACTTTCCAACAATCAATACGTCTTATCGAACATCAACAGTTTCGTCCATCCCTTCAACAGTTTTTCCAGCATTGAGACACAATATGACACTTTGGGGAAAGTTGTCATTCACGTCAATCACACTTATGATGACGAGGAGATTGAAAAGATTGAGAAAAAAATGCAAGAAATAATTCAAAAACAAGTTGGTAAAGAGACCGACAAAAAAGAAATAATCAAAATTATTCATGACTACATCATCAACAATACAAAGTACGATTCAGAGCGCAGCGATAGTAAAATAGTTAAATATAAATCGGAAAAAGCCTATGGACCATTGTTTGAAGGATATGGCCTATGTGGTGGATATACTGATGCGATGGCACTCTTCTTGGATTACTACAACATTCCCAATTATAAAGTCATCAGTGAGAATCACACTTGGAATGTTGTCTACTTAGACAACAAGTGGTATCATCTCGATCTCACTTGGGATGATCCCGTCAACAAAAGTGGTAAAGATGTCTTAGAATACACCTTCTTCCTAATAACGACCGATGAATTAGAGAAAATCGAAAAAGAACAACACACATTTGATAGAGAAGTTTTTAAAGAGATAATATAAAAGATGGATAATTAATTTTTATCCATCTTTGTTTTTATGTCTTCTCTAAAGAATTGATATATACAATTTAAAACTAAATATGTCGGTAATGCAAATAAAATTCCGAATAGACCTAGAGTACCACCCATGACCGTAACGGCAAATATTGACCACAAAGGTTTGACGTTATTAGTTCTACCATAGACGCGTGGCGATATGATGTAACCATCAATATTAGGAAATATGAAACAGATTATCAAAGTGGCAATGAACAATTGTGGCGATACCACTGATGCCAAAATGACAGCAATTATGTTCGTAATCCAACCACCAAAATATGGGATGACAGTCGTAAACGAAGCGAGAAGACCGAGAAGAATCCAGTTAGGATGACCTACAATCCAGAAGAGAAATGAATATTCGAAGAATTGAATAATCATAAAAATGGTCAATCCCTCTAAATAATGTCCCAACTCATGATCGATATTTCTGATCAACATAAAAGCTCTTTTATTGCGCTTCTTTAAGAATAATTTTATATTGTTTCTGATATTTTCCATATCGGCCATGAAATAAATGCTGACGATGGCAACGATGATAAACTTCGTTAGGAAATTGACGGATTGTGAGAAAAAGTTGAACAATCCATTAGATATATAACGTCCGACACTGCCAATCAAATCATTCAAATAGGTGTTGATCGTCGCTTGATATTCATTGAAATCGATATCGAAAAACTTGGACATATCACCAACGATCGTTCCCATGCTCTTGGAAAGCGAAATCAACTGATCATAGATTAGAGGAATAGTCAAACCCAATAATCCAGCTATGATGCCAACTATGACGACTACCACAATCGTAACTGCCAATTTTTTGCGAACACCTTTGCTCTCAATCTTGCGTATGATTGGTGAGAGCGCATAAGCGATGATAAAAGCTAAAACAAATGGCAAAACTAAATTAAAAATACGGGATATGATTCCTATCCAATAATCAAAAGTTATGATTCCCAAATAAATAATTGTAAATAATATCAAAATATTTAAAAGCTTATAATTCAACTTATCTTTATACATTGTATCACTCCTTTTCTAAAATGATAGTGATCGGTCCATCATTCGTCAAATTGATTTTCATTTCAGCACCAAATACACCTGTCTCGACATGAATTTCACGACTCAATTGTCGATTGAAATAATCATATAATAAAACGGCTTCTTCACCATTTAAAGCTCGACTGTAACTGGGACGATTCCCCTTTTTAGCGTCACCATATAAAGTGAATTGAGAAATGGATAAGATGCTGGCTGAACTCTTATCGATACACATATTCATTATACCATTTTCATCATCAAATATGCGCAAATTTAATACTTTTTTAACCATGTAGTCAACAGTCTCTTTACTGTCTCCTTGAGTAAAACCGACTAATAAAACCAAGCCATTATCAATTTTACCGACAATTTTACCATCGACTTCGCACGAAGCCTCTAGACTTCTTTGAACAACTATTTTCATCTGATGATACGCACCACTTTCTCTATATAAGACATATTTTCTAAATCGCGAATGAAATTGTTTAAATGCTCGAGATTGCGAACTAAAAGATCGACCTCATATACGATTTCATCCATTTTGCGATTGGTGTGCACACTATCAATGCCAATGCCAGACAAACTGGCCTTTTGCATGATTTCTAATAGAGATTTATCGTAATCTTTACAATGAATAAAGACGGATGAGACAAATTTTTTATTGGCATCTTCTAAATTCCAATTCACATTCACCATGCGATTATCTAAAAAAGCGAGATTGTGACAACTGCGACGATGGACACTAATACCATTCCCTTTGGTGATATAACCAACGATTTCATCACCAGGGATGGGATTACAACAATTGGCAAGATTGACTTTGATCTTATCAATTCCTTCGACGATGACATCGCCATCAGTACTTTTAGGAACCTCAACTTTTTTAACCGCTTCAACTGTTTCATCTTTTTTATAAATCAAATTGATGATATAAGAACTGCTGTATTTACCATTACCTATATTCAAATACAAATCGTTTTGATCAGTAACTTTCGTCGTCTTATATATATTGGATAAGTTTTCTTCAGTAAAGAAATCATTAAATGACAATTTTCTCTTGCGAAGTTCTTTTTCTAAATCAGCCTTACCACGTTCGATATAATTATCTTTCTCACTGCGAGAAAAGAAAGTTCTTATCTTATTCTTAGCCCTAGTCGATTTAGCAATGTTCAACCATTCTTGGGATGGACCCGGTGAATTTTTATTAGTTATTATTTTGACGATATCATTGTCACGCAATTCATAATCCAAAGGGACGATGCTGTCGTTGACAATAGCTCCAACCATCGTTTCACCAACACGGGTGTGCACACTATAAGCAAAATCGATTGGCGTCGAACCTTTAGGAAGTTCAAATATATCTCCCTTAGGAGTGAAAACATAAATGTTATTATTCAAAATTTCATTTTTGACACTATTGACGAACTCTTCACTACTCATCTTATCTTCATTCAATTCGACAATGGATTTAAAAAATTGTAATTTGGCTTCAGTTGAACTAGTTCCCTGTTGCTTTAAATCCTTGTGCTCTTTATAGGCCCAATGTGATGCGACACCATTTTCAGCTATCTCATCCATTTCATAAGTTCTGATTTGAATCTCGAACAAATAACCATCTATTCCAAAGACAGTCGTGTGAAGAGATTGATAACCATTCGTTTTAGGCATAGCAATATAATCTTTAAAACGTTTGGGAATGGGTTTATATTTCGCATGAATCATACCGATGATCGAATAACATTGTTGAACGTTATCGACCAGTATGCGCAACGCTAACAAATCGTATATATCACTAAATTTGCGACCCTTTTCCAATTTTTTATAAATGCTGTAAATGCTTTTACTTCGCCCTTTAATTTCATGTTCAATATTATTCTCTTTTAATAGATTGCTGACACTGACAATCATATCATTGACTACTTTATCTCGTTCCAATTTCGTATTGTTGAGTTTGTCAGCTATGTCATAAAAGACATTGGGTTTCAAATAGCGCAACGATAGATCTTCCAATTCACTCTTTATCTTATGAATTCCTAAATGATGCGCAATAGGAGCCAAAATATCTAGGGTCTCACGAGCTATTTTTTTCTGTTTTTCTTCATCTTTAGCCCAAAGGGTTCGCATGTTGTGAAGTCGATCCGCCAATTTGATGATGATGACGCGGACGTCTTCACTCATTCCAACGATAATTTTTTTATAATACTCGATCAATGCTTCATTCTCGGTTGAAAAATGAATTTTACTAATCTTGGTGACACCATATACCAAATTGCCAACGACGACTCCAAATTCATCTTCAATCTCTTGACGAGTTACACCACAATCTTCAATGACATCGTGTAAAAGACCAGCACATATCGTATCGCTATCAGCATAGACAGTAGTCAAAATGACAGCTGTCGTCAAAGGATGATAATAATATGGTTCGCCACTTTCACGGAATTGACCCAAATGCTTACTTTTAGAAAACTCAAAAGCACGTCTAATTTTATCCAATTCCTCTTCTTTAGTTATATAGCTGCTAGCTTTATTTATCAAATCATCTATTGTATATAATCTCTTATCACTTGCCATATTTCCTCCACTAAAGTAAATCTAATTCTTCAAACAATAATTCTTCTTTTTGCTGCTTATATTTATTTTTGACAAAATTATCAATCTTTTTATTATCAGCATTTAAAATATCATTGACTACATCACACAAGACTAAACCATGCGCATTTGACCATTTATTCTTGATCAAATAGTTCCATATGTCTTCTTCTTTGACATAATCATATTTCTCTCTTCGCAATTCTTTTATTTTGCTATTCAAAGCTGGTTTTACACGAGCGTATAAAGCAAAGACACTATCAAATTTTAAATCTTCGACCTCTTTCTCCATAAAACCCTTTCCTTTCTATTCCGTTAACATTTTTTCAAATTTTTCTTCTATTTCATATATATTAGTACAACTCATAAAACAAATGACTGCATCTCTATGTTTCAAAAGTTTAGAACAAGTGTTTAAATCTATTTTTTCTGCACCTGGTATGGCATCGATTAATATATCACTTGAGACATTAGGATAATCGCTCTGTTTCTCACGATCACAATGGATGTCCATGACATAGGCCTTATCAGCCTTTTTTAAAGCCGTGACAAATTCGTCTAGCAAAGCTTCAGTTCGTGAATAAGTATTGGGCAAGAAAACAGCCACGATTTCCTTATTGGGAAATTTTTGACGAGCTGAATCAATTGTGACTGATATTTCCGTTGGATGATGGGCATAGTCATCAATGATGACGACATCGCCATAATCTTTTTCTTTAAAGCGACGTTTTGCTCCTTTGAAATTTTTTATGTTGTGAATTATATCATCAATTGAAATGCCATAATGATTGGCAGTTGCAATCGCACCTAAAGCATTTAAGATCATATGTCTTCCAAATAGTGGAAGTTCAAAATGACCATATAATTTTTTATTTATATAGCAATCAAAACTACTTCCCTTTTCATCTAAAACGACATTTTTAGCGACGACATCATTTTTTTCATCAAATCCATAATAGATGACTGGACTAGAAAAATTAATTTTTCTAATGTTTTCATCATCTCCTTCAGCAACGACGAGTTCCGCTTTGTCAGCAAATTTTTTAAAAGCATCCCTTATCTCAGGAAGTCCTTTTGGATAACATTCGACGTGATCCAATTCGATATTGGTCAAAACGGCCACAGTCGGATGATAAGCCAAAAAGTGTTTGTTGAACTCATCACTTTCAATGACGAAGTAATCATTTTTTCTATCGGCATGACCAGTGCCATCCCCAACGAAATAATTGCAACCAACAGTATTGTTAAATATGTCACTCAAGAGAAGACTAGTCGTCGTTTTCCCATGCGTACCAGCAACGCCAATCGTCGTAAACATCTTAGTTATATCACCAACAACTTCATTATACTCTTTAATTTGTAATCCCAATTCTCGCACTCTTTTTATCTCTTTGTGTTCTGGGCTAAAAGCTTTGGAATAAGTCACAATTGTATCGCTATCCAAATCGTGTGGTTCATAAAATATTTCAATATGACGGGCATTCAAACCATCCATAGTATATTTATATTCTTTGACGTCATCATAACCGATAACTTCATTTCCAAGATCATAGAGAATGTTGGCCAAAGTACTCATACCCGCACCTTTTATGCCAATTAAATAATATTTCATGTATAACACTTCCTCTAATATATTATAGCATTAAACAAAGTCAATTTACACTTTTTTTGGCAATAACTAATAATATTATAAAATGAGTTGACATTAATAAAATTATTTTATTACAATTGTATTGAGTATAGATAATGGAGGCAATATGAACTTCTTAAAAGAATTTGTTGTGGAAACAGAAAATTTGATTAAAGAAAAAATGACCTATATAAGATTTACATTGATAGTCTTATTGTTTTTATTATCGTCTTTATTTCAATTGATACCCATTCATTTATTTAAATTAGATGTCAATAATTTAACCGATTTGGAAGAAATTCTTTTGACTCTTTTCTCCAATAGCCTTTTTTTATTAATAGCGATTTTTTTATATTTTCCAAAATTAAAAAAAGATTTTATCAATTTAAAAGATATGTCCAAAAATAAATTATTGGTCATTCTAGACAATTGTTTTCGCTATTGGTTAATCGGCTTAATCATCATGTTATGTTCTAATTTTATCATCAACAAATTGGGAATAAATAGTTCTAACAACGATTTACAGATAAGAGCTATGCTCAACAGTTATCCTTTTCTAGCCAGTATTTCCATCATTTTTATCTCTCCTTTGATTGAAGAAATAGTCTTTAGAGTCGCTTTTCATGACATCATAAAGAACAAATGGCTTTTCGTTGTGATATCGGGAATTGTCTTTGGAAGTCTCCACGTCATTTTTTCTTTAAAGACGCCTTATGAACTATTGTACTTAATTCCCTACTGCAGTCTCGGAATAGCTTTCGGACTCATCTATCAAAAGAGTGATAACGTTTACATATCATATTTGATTCACTTATTGCACAACAGTTTAGTAGCTATTATAACATTTTTATTGGCAGGTGTCATAATATGGTGAGTAGAATTGAAAAAAATAAAAAACAGCGCACTGATATTGCCCGTGAAGAACAGATCAAGAAGACTAAAAACATTACTAGAATTGTCATAAAAATAACAATAATATTAGTCATCTTTTTAAGCATCATCTACGTATCTTGTCGCTATGTCGGTACGAGTGGATTAATCGTTAAAGAATACGGTCTCGAATACGAAAATCTACCCGATAATTTTTATGGATTAAAAATAGTTCAAATTAGTGATATCAATTATAATAGTAAGACCGTCAACTTGGTCAAAATAAAAAAAATGATCAAAAAAATCAACTATATAAAGCCAGATATAATAGTGTTCACTGGCGATTTGATCCACGGAAAAATAGATAGTGCTGAAATGGAAAAATTAGAGAGTGAATTATCAGAATTAAAGGCCAAAATTGGTAAATATGCTGTCAGTGGTGAAGATGATGATAACAGTCATATCGCTCTTAAAAATGCCGGATTTGTAATTATCGATAACGATTATGATCTGATATACAATAAAGATTATCAACCGATCGTCATCGTTGGTGTCGACAGTAATGATACTGACCTCGAAAATGCTTTCAGATACATCGATGAAAAACAAAATCTTTTTACAATAGCAATTATGCATAAACCGGATACGATTGACGATATCTTAAATTATTATCACGTCGATTTGGCCATGGCTGGTCATTCGCTAAATGGTTTGATCCAATTGCCTAAAATTGGCGGAATCTTTACCTTTGATGGAGCGAAAAAATATTTTGATAGTTATTACAGAGTTGAAAATACTGATCTCTTCATATCCGGTGGAATCGGTACCCGCGATTATCCATATCGCCTCTTCAACCATCCAAGTATAAATTTCTATAGATTGAAATAACCTTTGTTGAAGCAAATCATATAATAAAATAAAGGAGGTCTATATGAATTACCAAAATAACTTTAGTGGAAATAATAGTAACAGAGCTTTTGGTGGCGGTTTTTTTGGTCCATTTATATTAGGGGGAATCACAGGAAGTTTATTGACTAATCATCCTAACAACAATTATCCTGGATATTATAATCCTTACTATCCACCATATTATCCTTATCCATATCCATATACCAATAATCATTATTACTATTAAAAAGACACGAGCAATCGTGTCTTTATTTTATGATTTTATACTCGCTGGCTTCACCATAACCAGAATCGAGATATAATATTCCAATATGATTATCAAAATTAGGATATATGTCGTTATATAGATTTAGAGATTTAAAATTAGGAATATTGATATAGACATAGTTGCCATCATTCATCTTTAAAAGAAAACGGCTATTGTCATAATTGGATGGTTCATATTTTATTTCCGAGATTTGATTGATGATGTTGTCATCTAACTCATCTAATTTCTTTAAAAACTTATCATAGACTTCATCAGCGACATAATTCAACAAGGTCGGATAACCGCGAGAATCCAACTCGTCGTCACTGATCATCGTCCCATTGGATAAAACGTATTGCGAAGATGAAAAATCATAAAAGAGAACTTTATATTCCACTATCTTGATGTTGAAAACGTTATAAAAAGAACGTGTCACTTCGACATCTTTGACCAATTCACTCCTTTTAATATTATTTACAATCGTTTTATTTCGATATTTGAAAAAGCGTGGGTAATCAGTCAATTTAGCCAAATCGATGATCTCTTGATCGTTTAACAACTCATTTCCCGAAATAAAGATGTTCTCAGTTGACGAATTATATATCAAACGGACTATTAAAGAAAAAAAGATTAATGATAGTAATAAAATTAAGCATGGAATTACTTTTATTCTTTTCTTTTTAACTTTTTTTACCATAGAATCTCCTATTCCCAATTGACAAATTCTTGTTCAACTTTTAAATCGATATTATATTTTTCTAAAACGGTATCATGGACAAAAGAGATTAACTCTTTTATATCTTTAGCTTTAGCATTTCCTAAATTTATGACAAAATTGGCGTGTTTTTCACTAACTTGAGCCCCACCTTTAGTCAAACCTTTTAAACCCAATTCTTCAATGAGACGACCGGCATAGTCATTGGAAGGATTGCGAAAGACACTTCCAGCTGATGGAAAATCTAACGGTTGCGTAGCTTGTCTTCTTTCTTTTCTCTCGCGATTAACTCTATTGATCTCTTCGCGATTGCCCCTCTTTAGACCGATAGTAGCCTCTAGGCAGATATAACCAGCATGCTTTTGAAAAAAAGATGAGCGATAATGAAAGTTCAATTCGGCATTGGTCATATTGATGACGCTATAATTGGGAGTTAGCACTTTAACTTTTTTGACGACGTATCCCATATCACTTTTATAAGCTCCAGCATTCATATAAACAGCTCCACCAACCGTTCCGGGAATGCCTGCTGCAAACTCCAATCCCGTCAAAGATTTTTTGGTTGCAAAATGTACTAATTTCATCAAACTGTATCCAGCTCCAACTCTAATAGTGGTTTGATTTAACATTTTTATTTCATTGAACTCATCAAGTTTGATGATTATTCCCTCATAATCATCATCGCTAAATAACGTATTACTACCATTACCTAAAACTTTATATTTGACGTGATGATTATTGCATAGACGCAATAATTCGATAAGTTTTTTAGTATTTTTGGGATATACGATACAGCTAGCCTTACCACCTACTCGATAAGAAGTGAAATTCTTTAAACTGGCATTTTCCAAACATTTTCCAATTTCTCTTTCCTTGATCAAATCTATAAACTCTTTCATCTTTTCACCAACTTATTTTTTATCAATCAAATTTTTAATGATTTCATATATTTTAGTTGCACTATCTGTTACTCCCAATTTCTTATTGTTGATAACCATAGTGTCATATCTACTGGAATCATTAAGAATTAAATCTATTTTTTCTAATAAAATTTTTCCATCCAAATCTTTTTCGTGAATGACGATTGATGCTCCATTATCTTCTAATACTTTAGCATTTTCCTCTTGATGATTATGCGTAACATAAGGTGATGGAATTAAAATACTTGGTAAACCCAAAGTCGTTATCTCCGCTATTGTCGAAGCACCAGCACGAGATATTATCAAATCAGCATTTTTCATCACGCCCAACAAATCATTTAGATAAGGGACGATCTTAACATTTTTAGGAATGTTTTTTAAATTTTGATATTCTTCAAAATAATTTTTACCAGTGACAAATAAGACTTCATAATCTTTAGAAGCAAATTGCGGTAAAATATCTTTCATGCTCGTATTGATGGTATTAGAACCGAGACTTCCCATGACAAATATGACCAATTTTTTATTTTGAGATAGACCATATTTTTTCTTGGAAACGGGAACAGTCGCAATAACTTCTTCACTACGCGGATTTCCCGTATATGTCGTCTTCTTGGCATCAAAATATTTTAAACTGCTAGGCAAAGATACGCCAATCGCATCAGCATGATGATTGAGCAATTTATTAGAAAGTCCAGGTATAGAGTTCTGTTCGTGAATGAACGTTTTTATTTTTAACGATTTAGCAGCATAGACAACTGGTAAAGTGACATAGCCACCTATTCCTAAAACGACATCGGGTTTAAAAGCCTCTATTTCTTTTTTAGCTTTTTTATAGGCTTTTATAAACGTTTTAAAAACATTGATGTTTTTAAAGGGATTATGGCGATTTAGACCTTTTATCTCCAAAGCCACATATCTATATCCCAATTCTGGTACGATCGTTGCTTCCATGCGATCCGTTGTCCCAATGTACAAAATTTCACTATCTGGCTCTCTTTCTTTTATCTTATTGATAATGGCAAGAGCCGGATAAATATGACCACCAGTACCACCAGCACTAACAACGACTCTCATATCATCACTCCTATTCCAATTATAACATAATATATGTAAATAGAGAATAAAAGATTAAAACACCTAGAAATTTAATGTAAAAAAAAGAAGGATAAATCCTTCTCATTTAACTTATCTAGTTTTAGGAGCATCTCCAAGATCATTCTCAGCAGTCATTTCTTCGCTTTGTACCATTTCTTCATATACGCGTTGGGCAAGTTCATCAGTCAAAGTATCAGAATTGACATCTTCACTGACAGTTGTAGATTCATCAACTACTTGAGATACATCGGCAGTTGGTTCGCTCAACGTAGCGCTCTCTTCACTTTGAACAACTGGCGTTTCCTCTGGCATAGCTATTTCATTGACAGAACTGACAACTTCTTCAGGAGCTGGTGAAGTTTCCTCACCTTTTAATGGAGCCTCTGAAGTAAATGTTACATCAGCTATTTGTTCTTCAGCAGGTTCTTCCACTGTTTGTTCACTAGGGTACTGTGGTGCGGTTGAAGAGAAACTTAAATCTCTAATTTGATTACCTTCAGCATCTTGAATCATTTCTTCACCAGGTCCAAATTGTTCACCAATATTTGGATCGTATTCATCTTCTTCTGGTGCTGGTGAAACTTCCTCTGGAGTTGCAGGTGGAACTTCAACATCATCTTTACTTACCTCATCTTGACTTGGTTGTTCT
>CANQJR010000028.1 GCA_947624275.1 uncultured Bacilli bacterium | reverse complement strand
GGGTAGGTAGACACCACAAAGTAGGAATAGCCAGCGTACCAAGTGTTATGATAACGAGTATTACCATCACCATCTTTATAATTAAAGAATGGCCCCATCTCACCAGTAGCATCTCCGAGAATACGATTATTGTAAGTTGTCGTATTGCTATTTGATGGATATTTATCGATATAACCTTGAGTAACCCAATTTTGGACTGTACTTAATGCAAAGCCACTATCACCAACATATCCATCCATGTAAGAAGCCATATATTCATGTGCTCCACCACTCATATCATATACACCAGATATATTACCAGTCGTACTAGCCAAATAACCTGTTGCTGTATTATACTTTTGTGTTATACTATCAGCTGTACCATATTGTCCGGGATAGGTACTCTGATCCGTATTTGGGGCAGCTGAATAACCAGTCAAATAACTAGAATTATTATTTATATTTATTTCACTACCTTTTCCATAGGCTGAATGTGATAAATATGCTACTGCACCCCATTCGGTATTCTTCATCATGTGTGATTTTAAATCGCTAGCATAATTCATCGCATTTTCAAAGATTTTTGCCACTGTTATATATCTCCATGAATAAACATTTGGTTTAACAATGATGCGGCCACTTGCAACCACATCTTTTTGCGCTCCACTAGTAGTCCAACCCGACGTCGTGATTGGTGTTCCAGTCGCATCCATTTGATTGTAACCTGTTTCAAACTTTCCAACCCAGATACCATTTAATTTTGTCGTTCCCAATTGAAAAGCAGGATGTGTCAGATATTCCCCAACTGCATTACCATTTTGAGGAGTTTCACTAGTTGATTCAAAGACGACATCAATTATTCTAGCATTTCCGAATAGACGTCTTACTGATACATCAGAAGTTAGACCATCATCTTTTAAACTTGACAGAGCAGGTACAGATGTATAAGTGCCTAAATTCCATATTTTGTAGCGATATCTCGGTATCCAAACGAAATAAGATTCAATATCTTTTTCTAATATTGTGTCATTCACTTTATAATCCTTAGTTGGACTTTTTACCAATATGACAGCATTAGCCCATTCTTTGTGTTTATAACTGTACCATTCAGAATTAACATTGGCATATTTAACAGTCCCATCATCAGCAATTTTAACTGGTATCATATTTTTCCCTAAGACGGGATCAGCACCATTTAAAATATCTTCTGTATATTTTTTACCTAAATCGCCTGATAAAGTTTTTGCTTTTTGGTACAATTCATCAATTGACCCTTGGACGTTATTGGAACTTCCCCCACTACTGCTATTATCATATATCACATCACTTCCCGTGATAATAGTCGTCGCAGCCCAAGCACCAGTTATAGAAATCGTCAAACCAATAATTATACCTATGATTAATTTATAATTATTTTTCACACAATTAACCTCCTAACGATTTGTATATTTGATATAGATCATCTAATGCACATTGAACATCACTACAATTAGCTTGACTAGTTTTATTGTCATAGGATACTTGATTAGCATAAGGTCTTGAAAAAGTAAAATAAAGATTAGCCTCTTGCTCATGATCAGTAGGCAAAGTTTTACTATTATATTTAAATGTTATATTGATAGTAGTCGTCGCTTTAGGTTCTAATCCTTGCCCTATTTTATAGTCATCGATACTATAAGTGATATCGGCGTTATTCAATTCACTTCTTATTCCACTAATTATATAGACATAACTAGATTTATTTTGAATGGTTACTTGGTAAGTAACTGTCGAACCAATCTCTGGTAAAGTGACATACATACTAGTAATATCTTTGGAGAAACGACTATTATATGTTTCAAAACCGTGATTACTAACGCTAAGCATTTTCAAATCGATTATTCTTATTTCGGCATCAACTCTTATATATCCCTCACCATTGATGATCATTGATTGACTGAATGAAGCACTAACAATACTAATCATACATATCACTATTAATAATAACAGCATATAACTATGTCTTATTCTCATATGCTTTCACTCCATTTCTTAAGTCAATTCCCTCTACGTCAAATTCGCAACTTCTTCTTCATTTTTATTTTCTTTGTTCTCTGATTCTTCTCTTTCTAAATAAGCTCTTGTTAAACGGAATTTATACAAAGTATCATCTTTTACTATGATAAAGAAACTCTTTTCTCCAGGTTGTACCTCATAGAATAAGATTGGTGATTTCAAATTTTGCGAAGCATCGACCAACTCTAAGAAAGATGTTGGATAAATGATATTACTATATTTATCTTCTTTGATTGAAATTGTTCCGTTGACAATCAAACGATCATAGTCTTTTAAAATTTTATTTAAAGTTATGTTATAGATATTATCTTTCTCATATTTTTTATAAGATTTGCGATCAAACAATAAACCACATATGCCAAGCGTTGTTAAAACTAAACCAACTATGAGAAATAAATTATTTTTAATGTACAAACCACTATTGATCGATAGATGATCATTATTACTGATTTCTGCGGTATCAATCGTAATATCTAAAGTTTGTTCACTCAATGGTATCGTTATTTGTAATTTATTATTTTTTACTAAGTCTTTATCAGTTTTAGTATCTTTACCAGAAACATCAATGGACATCGTTAAAATCAATTGACTATTAACAGTTAATCCATATTCACGTTTATAGGCATTAACATAATTGTTATATTTGTTATAATCGATGATGACGTCTTCATTAATGACAACATTATTGGACTGAGTATTTTTTTCTACTTCGTCTAGTAAAATATAATCTTTATTGTATAAAACTTTGCTAGGATCTAGTTTGTCCATTATTTGTAACGTTCCTACTATCTTGTATTTGTAATTATAATCCAAGTTAGTATCAGCGTGAATTTCATAGTTAAAGTCAGCATTAATAGTATTTATAAGACTAGCAACATACTGCATACCACTACTCAAATATTTGCTTTCATAATAAGAATTGTCTTTTAAATATACGACATAGTCAGCTTTGCCATTTTCACTATATTTGACGATATCTCTTTTACCATTAATTTTTAGAGAACTATTGAGAAAATATAGTCCACTTCCAACCATTAAAATAGATACTACTAATAAGGCATATATAAAGAATTTAATATTAAATAGGGAACTTCCTTTTGGTATGGTATACATCTTATCAGTACTATAATAAGTTATTTCTTTTTTCATTTTCTATTTTCCTCCATCAAATTATTTAGTAACAGAGTTGGATAACCAACATATGGAATTCTACATTTGACAATACCAATAATATCTTCATCTGTTACAGTCCAATTATCTATGACATTTTCTTTACGATCGCCTTTAGTAGAAATGGCATAGTGTCCATTTTCACTCTCTATTTTAATGATGCGATGAGTATAAATATCATTTTTCATTTTGAAAACTAATACATCGCCAACTTCTAATTTAGATAAATCATTTTTGATCGTCTTATCAATAATGACAGCATCACCTGCTTTAATAGTTGGAGTCATGCTGCCAGAACCAATAACTGCTATCCAAAGGGGAAATATATTACTACAAAGACTGATTATAATACAGATTAAAATCATGCATATAACGGTTGCCACTTTTGAAAATAATAATTTATATTTATTCTCAATAACTACTACTTCATCTTTTTCTTCAAAATTTTCTTTGACGATATATAATAAAATTATTGGTATTAGAAATGATAAAACTGATTCTAAATAAAAACCTAAATCAGGAATGATGGGTATGAGATAAACATATAAATTCATTATCAATTGATAAATGATATTTGGTTGATAGCCATATTTACTAGCAAAACTGCATAGCATTATGTTTTTAGTCAAACTCGGCAATCCAACTAATGTTATCAATTTGAGAAGATCAGCTATTACTCTCGTATCATATAGATGAATCACTGATATGATGTCAACGCAAGTAAAGATGAGCATTGTCATCATAAAAATTATTTTTAGATTCTCTCCTTTGCGGCACAAATTATATCTCAAAATTTCACTAACTATGATCAGTAATAAAACAGGAAAGACATTACGAATGATATTAATTATTTTCAAACTGTAAGAAGTTTGGACATAGCCTGTAAACAAGCCGATGGCATAAAACAAGATCAAAAAAGATATGCTATAAAATGCCACTAAAAAATTAATTTTTTTATTATTGATAGTTAACTTTTTTTCAAAGCCAAATAACATCACTGATACCAATAAAATTATTCCTAAAAACAAAATAATGGTATACTCATTAAATATGTTCTTAATAAAAATATTTAATATTAAAACTAAAAGAGTTAAACATTCAAGTACTACAATCTTTTTTTCACTAACTTTCACTCTTATCACTCCTCATTAAATATTTTTATGAAAAACATAATTAATTAAATTTTGGAAAAAATAATTATGGGGAACTTAATATATTTTTTTCAAGATTAACTATGTTTTTAATTTGAGATCAATTAAGCAGTTTGACCATATACAACAGATACTTCTAGACCTGTGATTGTAACGTCATCTTTTGGCAATTCATCAGCTGGTACATCAACACCATAAGTCAAAGTTAACTTTAAAGTTTTCGTCTCTTGGCTATTTAATGTTGCCCCAACAGCTAAATTGCTTCCAGAACTTGACTCTGTCAATTTATAAGTTAAATGTTTACATACATTTGTAGCATCTTGTTCAGAATTACTACCGCTACCACTACATTGTGGTTGAAGCGAACTAATAGAATTAACTTTGGCATTAAATGTTCCATCATTAACTACGTCAAAAGTATAACTGACAGAATCACCTGGCGTTGTTAATGTAACACTATAATCACCTATTTTAGTATCTCCTTCAATTGTTGGTGGTACTATCTCTGCAGCTGTACCCGTTTTCTCCACTGGTTTTAAATTAGAAAATTTAATTTTCCAAGATGACTTATTGGCAGTAGCAGTACCATTTATTGTTAGTTGTTGAGTAAAAGCTGCATAAGAAATGCCTATTACTGAAACTACAACTAAAATCAAAATGATTACACCAAGTGTTCCAAAGACTTTTTTATTGTTCATCTTACTTCCTCCCTAATCAGTTTTGTGAGTAGACAATCGTTATTCCTAAACCAGAAATTTCGACAACATTTTCAGGTAATGAAGAGCCTACATACTTAAGGGTTAAACGCAATTTATTAGAATGATCTTTTGTCAAAACATCCCCTAATTCAACTGCATCACCATTTGTATATGTAAGTGTATATATCAAATTATTACAAATTAAGTTCTCATCTCTTTGGGCATTAATACCCAAGCCACTACAAACTGGTTTTGGTATTGTCAATGAACTAATCGTTGCATCAAAATCCCCATCATTGACAACATCAAAAGTGTAACTAGCATAATCACCAAGTTGATGAAGTTTGATATTAAAACCGCTGATGCTAGTGGCATTGTCTCGCAATTGTGGCTTTGATATCTCTACAGCATAATTTGATAACGAAGCATTGGACAAATTGGCAAAATGAACACTCCAACTCTTGCTGTTCATCGATGCATATCCTTCTATATCAAGTTTCCGAGTCATACTGGCATAGGCAAGTGACAAACCAGCAACAACGGATAAACAGAGAATACAAATGCTCAAACTGCCAATGATTACTTTTTGTTTCATAGTTCACCACCTCTATTGATGTCGATATCGTAGAATACCTAATATTCTACGACATATAACGACAAAATCTACTCTACATTTTTAAAATACCACATAATTCGACAAAAATCTACAAAAAAATATAAAATAATATATTAAATGTAAAATATAAAAAATAAGGAAAGGAGCCCAATAAATATGTTATTCTTAAAAAATAATAAATATAGCTACTCTCAATTATTAAATGAGTGGTTATCATCCAAAAAAAAAGATATAAAAGAACAAAGTTATATTAAATATAAAAATATTGTTGAATCATATATAGTACCGATTATTGGTGATTATAATTTAAAAATATTAAATGAAAATCAAATAACTAATTTCTTTAACAATGATAAGATTATCAATTTATCTCTATCAACAAAGAGAACAATTATATATATAATAAAAAACTCAATAGAATTTGGAGTTGAAAATAAAATTATTAAACCATTAAACAATTTAGATATAAAAATTAAAAAACCTAAATCTAAAATAATATATCTTACTAAAAGTGAACAAGAACGATTAGAACAGTATTTAAAACGACAAAATGATATCAAGTCCATTGGTATATTAATATGTTTATATACTGGCATACGTTTAGGAGAAATCTGTGGTTTAAAATGGGAAGACATCGATTTCTACAATAAATCATTATCAATTAATAGAACAGTTCAAAGAATTAAAAATAATGACATAAATGCCACTACTAAAACCAAAAAAATTATATCATCTCCTAAGAGTGATGCCTCTAAAAGAGTAATACCATTACCAAGTTTTCTAATTGAACTGTTAAGAAAATATAGATCATGTCCAGATTATTTCGTTTTAACTAATGATACTTTTTTCAAAGACACCAGAGTTTATGAAAAGTATTTTGAAAATATTTTGAGAAAAAATGACTTGCGATTATTAAACTTTCATACTTTGAGACACACATTCGCAACTAGATGTATAGAATCTGGAATGGATATAAAGACTTTGAGTGAGATACTCGGTCATTCTTCTTATCACATCACTTTAGAAATATATGTTCATTCGACAATTGATCAAAAAAGATCATGTATAGACAACCTCGTAAATTATGTGAATCCCGTCGTAGAATATTAGGTATTCTACGATTTTTTTTCAAAAAAAAAAAAAAAAAAAAAATATTTAAAAGTATTTCTTTTAAGTATTAATTCATAATGTTGGAAAAGCATGTGGTCCTAAAGGAAGACCGATCAAATACCAACCCAAGACGATGACTACCCAGGTTATCGTTATGATTGTGAAGTATGGCATGATGAACGATAATCCTTTTTTAATCGTTATTGGTTCTTTATTGTTGTTATAGAGATTCAAGTAACCCAAATAAATGATGAAGTATGGTAAGAATGGCGTGATTCCTTTAGTGATTGAATCAGCAGCTCGCAAAACGAATTGAGCAAATTCTGGAGAGATATTAGATTGCATCATCATTGGAACGACGACTGGGGCAAAGATAGCCCATTTGTTAATCGTTGAAGTTAAGAATAGTCCAGAAAAAGACATGAGTATGAGAGCTACAACGATTAAGACGATACCATTTAATGATAAACTGCTCAAAATATTAGCTAGTGCACAAGTGATCACTACGCCGATATTCGTCTTCTTAAATACCGCTATGAATTGGACGAAGAAGAAAATCGTGACAATCATACAACCGATATCGGTGAAGAATACCGATACTTTCTCAATCAATTCTTTATCATTTTTAAAAGTTTTAGCCCCGATAGCATACGCAATACCAACGACTAAAAACCACAATGAAACTAAATACGTGAATCCCAATTGGAAATAGGAATTGGCACCAAATAATTGTTTGACGTATGCGATTTCATTCATGTCTAATAATAATCCAGAGTTTGGTAGTCCGGGTATTATCATGTAAATGAACAATAAAATCATCAAAGCCCCAACTATATAAGCGTTGCGCAATCCTTTTTTAGTCAAATAGTCTTGTTCAACTTTTTCTTTATCATCCAAAGTTAACAAGTCAGACACTTCCATCGTATTCTCCAATTCTTCAGCATTTTTATAGCGTCCAATTTTTTTAACTACGACATTTTCAATGACAATAGTACCAATGATGGAAATGGCTAATGCCGCTACGATCATGATGAAGATGTTCGATAAGAGAGCGACGTGATAATTGGCATCGACCAAATGCGATGCTAGCTCTGTTTGAACGACTAAATTGACATCAGTACTACCGACGAATAGCGATATGGCACTACCAAAAGCTACTCCACAAAAGGCAGTCGCAATTCCCAAAAGGGGATTTCGTTTATTAGCGACAAAAATGAGGGCCGCTAAAGGTATCAAAATGACGTAACCGACATCGTTTACCAAACTGGAAAAAATACCTAATAGTATGATCAAAAATGTGATTACTTTATTATTTACTTTTAAAGTATTTCTGCGTATAAAAGCTTTGATAAATCCAGAAGCATGAGCAACGGATAAACCGATGAGAGCTACCATCAATGTTATAAATGCCGAAAAGGAAGCAAAATTGCTGGCAGCATTACTAATTATGAATTTAAAACCACTACTGGATAATAAATTTTCAACTTTTACAATTGTTGTTTCAGTCTCTAAAGTATTAGCGTCGATGACAGTATAAGAAGACTGAATGTTCAACTTTGATAAAAACCAACTGATGACGATTAATAAAATTGTTAATAAGATAAAAGTTGTCGTTGGATGTAAATTAAATTTTCGCAATCTTCTTTTCTTTTTTTCTTTCATAAAGCACTCCTATTTTAATACTTTTTTCAATTTCTTATTAAATTCTATTCTTGGAATCATTACAACTCTACCACAATTTACACATTTAATTTTGATATCAGCCCCAAGACGAATAATTTCCCACTCGTTCGTTCCACAAGGATGAGCTTTTTTCATCTCAACTATTGTTCCAAGACCATATTCTTTATTTTCCATGTCAAACCCACTTTAATCATTTAAATGCATTATTTCAAGAATACGATTCAAATCATTATTATTAGTAAAAGTTATTTCTAATTTATTCTTTTTAAATTTGACTCTCGTACCGAGTTTATCTGACAATTCATCTTCTAAATGACTATACTCACTATCAGCTGTTTTTCTCGTCACTTTATGCGTCTTTTCAACGTCTTTATTACGAGCTAACTCTTCCATTTCACGAACGTTTAAATTGTCATTTAATATTCTATCAACGAATTCATCAATCTTCTCTTTGTCCTCTATTTTACTCAAAACACGAGCATGACTCATTGATATTTTATCTTCATTGATCAAATTTTTGACTTCTTCTGGCAAGTTCAATAGACCTAACATATTAGTGATATGACTTCTACTCTTACCAAGTTTTTTAGCTAGTTCTTCTTGAGTTAGACTCAAATTATCCAATAATTTTTTATAGGCATTAGCTTCTTCAATGGCATTTAGATTCTCACGTTGTAAGTTTTCCAAAAGAGCTATTTCCATCATATCTTCATCAGAAAAATCGCGAACGATAGCTGGAATCGTCTCCAACCCAGCCATTTGGCTAGCTTTGACACGACGTTCACCAGCAATTATTTCATAACCCTTAATACTTCTCTTAACTATTATTGGTTGAAAGACACCACGTTCTTTAATCGAATCAGCAAGTTCTTTTAATTTTTCTTCATCAAATACTTTACGCGGTTGATATGGATTACTTCTCAATTCATCCAATTTTATATCGACAATTTGTTCTTTAGGAGTGGAATTGATAATCTTTTCTTCCATCTGTTTAAAATCGATTTGTTCATCAGAAAACAATTCTTCCAATCCCCTACCCAAAGCTCTTCTTTTAGTTGTGTCCATTTCTCTCAATCACTTCCTTTGCTAAATTTAGATATGCCTCTGTTCCTTTACTCTTTGGATCATAGGCAACAATTGGTTTACCATGAGATGGTGCTTCAGTAAGTCTTATCAATCTAGGAATAATGGTATTGTACACTCTATCCTTAAAATATTTTCTTATTTCATCAACTACTTCAAATCCGAGATTAGTGCGGGAGTCGAGCATCGTCAAAAGAACGCCCTCAATATCCAAATCAGGATTCAAACTTTTTTGCGTCATCACGATGCTGTTCAACAATTGAAGAATACCCTCTAAAGCAAAAAATTCACATTGCACGGGAATGATTACTGAATTAGAAGCAGTTAAAGCATTGGTAGTGATCAACCCAAGAGATGGTGGACAATCAATGATGATATAGTCAAATTCGTTTCTGATCTTATCTATTTTCTGTTTTAGTTGTGCACCCTTGAAAAAAGTTTGACCATCAGCCTGTCTCTTCATGAATTCAATATCGATACCAGCCAAATCGATAGTAGCCGGTATGACATATAGTCTTTTATATTTGCTGGCAACGATTGCTTCATCGATTTCACACCTATCGATCAATACGTCATAGATGCTATTACCGACTTCTCCTTTAGCAATACCAATACCGACAGTGGCATTTCCCTGAGGATCCAAATCTATTAATAAAACTTTTTTACCCAATACGGATAACGATGCTGAAAGATTGATACTTGTCGTTGTCTTTCCAACTCCGCCTTTTTGATTAACTAAAGATATTACCTTTCCCATACTCAACACCTTCTCAATATGACTATATATATAATAACAAAAAATGGAGTATAAGAAAATAGTTTTTTAGTAAAAAAAAGACAGATTGCTCTGTCTAAGTCATTTACTAAACTTGATATTTAATTGTATTTCACCATCTAAATTCAACTCTTCAATAGATACTCTATATCCTTTGTCCTGATATGACTTAATGACATTTTTAACATCTGCTACGGCGAGATTGACATCATTATTATTAAGTGGACTGACATTTTGACTTCCACTCAAACTGTCATTACTATTAGGATTGATGGTATCAATTGTTGGCGTAGTGAATAGATCATTGTTCAAATTATCCACAGAATTATTAGTATCTGCTTTTTCTTCAGGCAAAGAGTTTGATGGAAGACCGAATAAATTATTATTATTTTGACTCAAATCGTTATTGCTTGGCTGTTCAACAACTGGTTTTATGATTGGCATACCTGCTAATAGACCATCACCCAATTCTTCAGGTTCTTTATCAATAGTTCTATTTTGATTGTTAGTGTTCTCACCAAAGTTAGGAATGAAATGACTATCTTGTCCACCAAATTCCACCTTTTGACCAGCTGGTTTCAATAAATCGTTGATATCAGCTGAACTCTTTTCTTGTGGCATTGGAACATTAGGACTTAAATCAGTTGATTGCTCTCTTATTTTATTTATATCAACCATAGTAGGATCATTTTCCACATTTGAATTATCAACAAAGTTATTAGAAACATCTGCTACTGGTTGCATCTCTTGAGTTGGTGGAGCAATTGGATTCAATACATCACCAAATAAATTATTGGGATTGTTAACATTGTTATTATCATTCATATTTTTAACCTCAACATCATTATTCATCACACTATTTTCAGTTGGCGTACTACTACCAAATAAGTTGGGAACTTCTTGAGTTGCTGTATCGCTCTTAACTTCTTGATCACCAGTTAAAGCCTTTATCTTATTATCTAGCTCTCTGACAGTCATGCGATTATTGATGACTTCTTTTAACAATTCCACTTGCATATTTCGATCTGGTAAGTTTAACAAACTGCGCGCATGACGTTCTGAAATTTCTTCTTTCAACAATGCTTCTTGTACTTCATCTGGCAATGATAAAAGACGTAATTTATTAGAAACAGCTGATTGACTCTTTCCCATCGTCTTAGCTAAATCCTCTTGTGTCATCTCATCTAAATCTAAGATTTTTTGATAAGTGCGAGCTTCTTCGATTGGCGTTAGATCGCGCCTTTGCAAATTTTCAATCAAAGCAACTTTAGAAGATTCCTTATCATCGAGATTTTTGACGATGGCAGGTATCTTGGTAAGACCAGCCATGGTTGACGCTTTATATCTTCTCTCACCAGCAATTATTTCGTATTTATCACCAAATTTTCTTACGAGAATTGGTTGTATGACTCCATGTTCTCTAATTGATATAGCTAATTCTTTTAATGCTTGGTCATTAAATACTTCTCTTGGTTGAAATCTATTCGGAATTATATCATCGAGATATAGTTGAACCACTTCTTCATTTTCCATAATCAACCCTCCGCTTATTCTTATTCTATTTAAAATTATATAATATAAAAATCCATTTTACAATGGATTTTTTTTAATTTTATCAATTGAACGCGGATATATTTCATCGGTTTTTGCCATTTTATTAATACTGATAATAGTGCGATTGCTATTTTCGATTGGCAAAAGAAATTTATTGACTTTAGTTACCTCTATTTTTAATTTGTTTTTTATTCTCAATAGAGTATTTAACTCCTCTTCACAATTAGCTTTCATGAATATCAATTGACCATCAATTTTGAGGGCTCTAACACATATCTCACAAAGAATGGGTAGTGAAGCAACAGCACGAGCAGTGATGACATCAAACTCCTCATCGTGAAGGCGACTATAATCTTCCATACGCGTATGAATGGCGCGAATGTCATTCAATTCCAATTTATTGATGACTTCGTTTAAATATATGACTCTTTTATTCAATGAATCTATTAGCGTAATGTCCAAATTGGGGTAAAAAATTTTTAGGACGATGCCTGGAAACCCAGCACCAGATCCGACATCACATATTTTGATCTTTTGAGTCAAATCAATATTTTTACTAAGGGTCAAACTGTCATAAAAGTGTTTTAAATAGACTTCTTCTTCTTTGACTATCGATGTCAGATTAATTTTTTGATTCCACTCTTCTAACAAATGGTAAAATTGATTCAATTTCTGCATCTTAAAGTCATCGATGGTAATACCCAATTTGCCAACTTCATTTATAAATTCTTCTCTATTCATTTCTTTCCTTTCGCAAATGCATCATAATCATCGTTATATCACTGGGATTGACCCCACTAATTCGCATGGCTTGACCAATAGAAATTGGACGAACATCCGCCAATTTTTGTCTAGCTTCACTAGCGAGATTGATAACTTTTTCATAATCGATGTCATCTGGTATTTTTATATTTTCATATTCTAACATCTTCGATGCTTCTTGATTAGCCTTTTTGATATAGCCTTCATATTTGATATTGATCTCGACTTGTTCTTTTACATCACTATCATAATCAACCTCTAAAAAGCGCATGACGTCTTCAATTTTTATCTCAGGTCTCTTGACGAGATTATATAAAGTGATGCTGTCCAACAATACAGCTGAATTTAATTTTTTTAAATATTCATTTATCTCTTCTTTAGGAGTTATTTTATGAATCTTTAATTCGTTTTCTAATTCTTTGATATCGTTCAATTTTTTGAGAAATTTTTGATATTCTTCATCACTTACCAAACCGATTTTATGTCCGTATTCACGTAAGCGAATGTCAGCATTGTCATGGCGTAAGAGAAGTCGATATTCAGCACGAGATGTCAACAAGCGATATGGATCAGTAACTCCTTTGACGACTAAATCATCAATTAAAACACCGATATAGGCTTCATTTCTCTTTAAAATGAGTGGTTCTTTACCATCGATTTTCATCACGGCATTTATGCCAGCAATTAACCCCTGCCCTGCGGCTTCTTCGTAACCACTAGTGCCATTTATTTGGCCGGCTGTGAATAAGTTTTCAATTATTTTAGTTTCTAAGCTGGGTTTTAATTGTAGCGAATCAATCGCATCATATTCAATGGCATAGGCATATTTATTGATGATTGCATTTTCAAGACCAGGTAAACTGTGAACCATCTCTTCTTGAACATCATGGGGCATACTAGTTGAAAAACCTTGAATATAGATATCATCGTAATAAATGCTTTCAGGTTCCAAAAATAATTGATGTCGCTCTTTGTCAGCAAAACGGACAATTTTATCTTCAATTGATGGACAATATCTTGGACCAACACCTTCGACATAACCACCATACATACTAGATTTATTCAAATTCTTTTTGATTATTTCATGAGTTTTAGGTGTCGTATAGATCAAATGACAAGGAATTTGGTTTTTAAGATCATATTCCACTTTATCAGATATAGAAAAGTTGTGACAGACGTCATCACCCGGTTCTAAAGAAGTCTTACTAAAATCGATACTGCTCTTTTCAATTCGTGGTGGAGTTCCCGTCTTCAACCTTTTAATGGTAAAGCCTAAAGAGCGAAGTTTATCACTCAAATGAAGTGATGGTTTTTCATCGTGTGGTCCACTACTAAATTTGGTTGAACCATATAGGACAGCCCCTTTCAAATAAGTTCCCGTCGTCAAAATGACCGCTTTAGAATTTATTTGTGTGCCATCATTTAAAATGACTCCAATAACTCTTTTATCGCGAATGATTAAATCCTCTACCATACCTTCTAAAATAGTTAAATTTTCTTGATTTTCTAATGTCTTTAACATCTCTTGGCGATATGTTATTTTATCGGCCTGGGCACGAAGAGCACGAACTGCTGGTCCTTTTTTGGTATTTAACATTTTCATTTGGAGAAAACTTTTATCAGTATTCTTCCCCATCTCACCACCTAAGGCGTCTATTTCACGAACAACAATTCCTTTGGCTGGTCCACCTATTGATGGATTACATGGCATATCGGCAATATTTTTGATATTACCAGTTACTAAAAGGGTCTTTTTACCTAGACGACTACTCGCAAGACTAGCTTCGCATCCAGCGTGTCCCCCACCAACTACTATAGTATCATAATTCATACTACCACTTCCTATTTTCCTAAACAGAATTGACTGAATAATTGATCAATTAATTCATCAGAGTAATTTTCACCAATTATTTCTCCTAATTTTGTCCAAATTCTCTTGATATCAATTTCAATTAAATCAACAGGATCTTCTCTTTTTACTTCTTCCTCTACTTCATCAAGAATAGATAGACTCTCTTTTGCCAAAGTGATTTGACGAACATTACTCAAATAATTATAATCTCCTTGATCAATCTCATCCAAATTGAACATCTCTTTTATTTTATCTTTTAAAATATCTATTTTATCTAAATCGACAGTATTTATTTCGACGATATTAGCATTTTGAATTTTAGTTATATCTAACTTTCTCTTTAAATCAGTTTTATTTATGACAACAATGGCCTTTTTATCTTTAATGCGATCTAATAATTCTAAATCATAATCAGTTAATTCTTCACTGTTATCTAAGACCATGATGATTAAATCGGCTTCTTCTAATTCTTTAAAACTGCGATTTACCCCTATTCTTTCAACGACGTCTTCAGTTTCACGAATACCGGCGGTATCGACAAGTTTTAATAATATACCATCAAGATTTATTTCACCTTCAACGATGTCACGAGTCGTTCCCGCAACATCTGTGACAATAGCTTTATCATAATCCAATAGACGATTTAAAATACTACTTTTTCCAACATTAGGACGTCCAATAATAACGGTTTTAATCCCATCTTTGATGATCTTACCATTTTCACTTTCTCTAACTATTTTTTCGAGTTTATTACGAATATTTTTCATCTCTTTTTTGATGTTATCAACAGTCATTACTTCTATATCTTCATATTCGGGATAATCAATATTTACTTCGATACTAGCAAGCAATTCCAATAGTTCTTGTCTAAATTGACGAATTATAGTACTGACACGTCCCTCTAATTGATTCATTGATAACTTTCGGGCTTTATCCGTCTTAGCATTTATGACATCCATTACGGATTCAGCTTCAACTAAATCAATTCTGCCATTTAAGAAAGCTCTCTTAGTAAATTCTCCTCTTTCAGCCAGTCTCGCTCCTTTTAAAATTAACAATTCTAAGACTTTATTAGTCGTTGCGATTCCACCATGACAATTTATTTCAACGACATCTTCCATCGTAAAAGTTTTTGGTGACTTCATAACTGATACTAAAACTTCATCAATTGTTTCATCATCAGCAATAATATGACCATAATTTATCGTATGACTTGCAACTTTAGTTAAATCTTTTCCCTTAAAAATAGAATTTACTATTTCAATGGCATCTTTACCACTTACTCTAACAATAGAAATAGCCCCTACTCCCAAAGTTGTCGAAATACTTGCGATAGTATCATTCATAAAATCACCTCCAAATAAATACTTGAATCTAGCATATTATAGCACACTAATAAAAAAAAGAGAATAACTATTTATTCTCTCGACATTTTATCACTACATAACGATTTGGTTCTTCGCCTTCACTCTCAGT
>CANQJR010000027.1 GCA_947624275.1 uncultured Bacilli bacterium | reverse complement strand
ACTTGCTGCCCTATCCAGAATTGCCAATGGAACGCACAAACAGATAAAATTGCGCCCAGATGACATCGTCGTTTTCTCATCTTCGCCAATTCCTGGAAACGCTCAAGCAATTGGAAGAACGATTAATAAATTGTATTTACAAGGAGTTAAAGTGTTCACCAATACTTCTCTTTCTGATATCCACACTTCAGGTCATGCCAACATGGAAGAGTTGAAGTTGATGATTCGCCTCATCAAACCGAAATATCTAATGCCTTTCCATGGTGATTACCGCATGTTAAAGAATCATGCCAATATCGGAATCGAATGTGGCATTCCCAAAGAGAACACCTTTGTTCTACAAAATGGTAATGCCCTATCACTAGTCAATCACACCATAACGAAAACTAGTTCGGTCATTGCTAATGACATCTACGTCGATGGCAATCGCCTTGGAGAAGTAAATGGTGCTGTTCTACGCGACCGCAAGATCATGGCCAGTGATGGCATTTTAGTCGTCATAGCTAATATTGATATGAAAAAGCGAGAACTATTAATAAAACCTAATATTACGACGAGAGGTTTCATTCTGATCAATGAAAATGAAGAGTTGATCAAAAAAATAGAGAATATGGCAACTAATTCAATCAATGCTAAATTAAAAGATAAAACAGCTAACTTTAATGACATTAAAAATCAAATTACTTCTGATCTCTTCCCATTCATCTATGAATTGACAGGACGTAAACCAATTATATTGCCAGTTATTTTAGATATAAAAAGATAAAAAATCACTTCGGTGATTTTTTTATTTTAAGCTTTAATCTTTACTTTTAGGCAATAAAAATATAAAATAAAAATAGTAGGAGAAGTAATATGAATAAAGATGATAAAAAAACATTTTCTAATAATTATGAAGATTATAAATACGAGTACGATGGATATAAAAATTATTTACGAGAACACAATTTGAACAAAGATGATATCGATAAAGAATCTAAAGAGATAATCGATCATGATCACGCTTACAAATTTGATTTCAACAATCCCAACGAACACGAGCACGACTACAGTTTTGATTTCAACAATCCCAATGAACACGAACACGATTACAGTTTTGAATTTGAAAATAGCGATGAAAAAAAAGATACCGATGTTTATGATAGACCATCAGTATATAATAACGATAATAACAATGATTACAACAACAATTACAATAATGTTTCCAATCTTGTCAATGTTATAAAAAAACAGGCCAAACCTAAAAAAAATATCTTTATAATCATAATAATAATTTATCTTGTTGCATCTTTCTCAATAGCATTTCTCTCTTCTCTTTTTTCATCTGTCCGTAATGAATACAACTCCGATTACGATTATGACTATGACTATGATTATGACTACGACAGTCCATATTCAACTGGCCAATCACTTGACCAGTTAGTCGAAGACTATTGCCAGGCTTTAAAAAATGATGATTATACTGTGATAATGGACTACATTCCTGGAATACATACTTATACGACCATCAATTTTTGGCAAACTAACCTCAGCAAGGCTGCGGTTAAAAAGGACGACTATAGTTGTAATATCAATGTAGAAACGCCAGTTACTGATTTAGATGAATTCAATGCTCGCTATAAAAAATATTATGACTATTATAGTGATGCTGATGAAATTCACATTCTCTATTTGAACAATGGTATCTATTTATTAGTAGCTCAAATAAATGATGATTGGTACCTACTCGATCAAGAGATAGAAGAATGAAGATGTCTTAAGACATCTTTTATTTTTGACAATTTAAATGATGATATTTCTCTACGATATCATCCTCATAATATGTGATTTTTCCCTCTGGTAAAATCATTATTTTACTCATGCCCAAATATTTTACAAAATTGGGGTTATGGGAAACTAAAATCATCGTTCCCGGAAAATCTTTTAAATTATTGGCCACAATCTTTTGAGTTTCAGGATCGAGATGGTTAGTCGGTTCATCGAGAACTAAAAAGTTAGCCTTTTTTAAAGTGAGTTTCAAAATGGCAAGACGAGCACGTTCCCCAGGTGATAGATATTTAACCTTTTTAAATAAATCATCACCAAAGAACAAAAATTTGCCCAATGCCCCTCTCTTCTCATTGTCAGTCAGATTGAAATCATTTAAGTTATCAAGCAAGTTTTCATCTAAGGACAGCTGTTCATGTTCTTGGGCATAATAACCAATATCTGTCTTATCACCAAAAACTATGTCACCACTATCGGGATGTAATTCACCAACGATCAATTTTAAAAGAGTACTTTTACCGACACCATTTTCGCCAACGATTAAAAACCTCTCTCCACGTGAGACGTCAAAGTTTATTTTATACAAAAGATTTCTCTTCGCCTTTTTATCATATTTAAAACACAAATCTTTGATCACTAAAGGATGCTTAGTACTCTCTCTTTCTTGGTCGATAGCTATATTCGCAGTCTTCAATTTCTTTTCAACGACGACAGCATTTTTCTCTAAACGTTCCAATTTTTTCTGACGATCTTTAGCGATTCTAGCTTTCTTTTCATTGCCATGGATGTATTTATCAACGACCTTCTGCAGTCTTTGTCTTTCTCGCTCTTGTAATAAGGCCTGTTTTTCTAAAAAGAGTTCTCGCTCCTTTAAAATTTTTTGAAACTTAGTATAATTGCCATCAAATAGTTCCATCGAATGAGTCCTCTTATCCAAAAATAAAACTTTATCGACGATGGCATCCAAAAAATCGATATCATGGGAGATGATATACACGCCACCAGGATAATTTTTTAAATAATTGGTGACAAACTCTTTAGTATCGCTATCGAGATGATTAGTAGGCTCATCTAACAAAAGCAAATCTGGTTTAGAATACAAGAGTCTCACAAAGGCAATTTTCGACTTTTGTCCACCACTTAAAGTGCACAATTTTTGATCTAATAAGGCATCATCAATATGCATTGATGAAATCAATTTTAATAATTCTTCTTCAGCACTATATGGTTCCCAATAATCTAATTCTTGTTGTAAGCGATTGATTTTTTGCAAAATTTTAATGACTTCCTTTTCATCGCTAATAGTCGATTTCACATATAGATCTTCAATCTCCTTTTGCAATTTGGCAATGGGACGACCACTGAGTAAATATTCAAAAACGGATATGTCTAGACTGGAAACTTCATCAGTGATGATTTGAGGTAGATATGATATGCGCATTTTATTAAAGAAAGATATGTTTCCAGAGTCAACTTCTTGAATGCCTAGAATGGCTTTAAAAAAGGTTGTTTTGCCACTGCCATTGACACCAACAATTCCAATCTTTTTACCATCAGGAATGTTAATGTTGACATTTTCAAATACTTGATTGAGTCCAAATAATAAATTGAGATTTTTAACTAGCATTACATTCCCTCCTAACTGATAAAAAAAGAAGCTTATTTAGCTTCTTCTTGAGCTCTCGTTTCACGAATGACAGTTACTTTAATAGTACCTGGATATTGCATTGTCTCTTCGATCTTATTTTTGACGTCCTTAGCAATTTTGTAGGCTCCAGCATCATCGACATCTTCTGGTTTAACCATTACTCGTAACTCACGTCCTGCCTGTACGGCAAAAGTATGGTCTACCCCTGGAATGTCATTAGCGACATTTTCGAGTTGTTCAAGACGTTTTAAATAGTTCTCCAATGAATCATTGCGAGCACCGGGACGACTAGCTGATAAAGCATCAGCAATGGCCACCAATACAGCAATGACACTATTTGCTTCTTTGTCACCATGATGAGAAGCAATGGCATCTATGACAACTTTATTCTCATTATATTTTTTAGCGATATCGACACCGATTTCGACATGGCTTCCCTCGATTTCATGATCGATGGCTTTACCGATGTCATGTAAGAGACCAGCTCTTTTAGCAAGGGCAACATTTTCTCCCAACTCGCCAGCTAATAGACCAGCCAGATGAGCCACTTCAATGGAATGTTGTAACGCATTCTGTCCATAACTAGTCCTAAAATGTAAGCGACCGACCAATTCGATCAATTCGTGATCCATTTTAGTAAGTCCCAATTCGAATAACGCATTGTTACCATATTCAACCATCTTGGCATGCATATCTTTGCAGACCTTGTCATATAATTCTTCAATACGCGTCGGATGAATTCTTCCATCCTTGATCAATGTCTCCAATGTGACGCGAGCAATTTCACGACGCAATGGATCAAAACTTGATAACACGACTGCTTCCGGCGTATCATCAATGATCAAATCGACACCAGTGATGGCTTCAATGGTACGAATATTGCGACCTTCACGCCCAATTATGCGCCCTTTCATCTCGTCATTAGGCAAACTGACAACAGTAACTGTCTGTTCATTTGCCAAATCAGCAGCAAAGCGCTGCATTGATAGGACGATCAAATCAGTAGCTTTTTTATCAGCTTGTAACTTAGCTTCATTTTCTCTTTCTTTAATATAAACTGCTATCTCTTTAGATGTTTCCTCTTCTACTCTTTTCATCAATAAATCTTTGGCTTGTCCTTTATTATAGCCAGATATTTTGCTCAACAATTCTAGTTGTTCTTTCTTTATTTCTTCCACTTTGGCACGTTCGTCTTGAATTTCATTTTGCTTATTGGAAAGAGCATTTTCTCTTTCATCTAAAGCAATCTCACGCTTTTGAAATAATTCATCACGCTTATCCATATTATTTTCACGTTGGATGAGACGATCTTCATTCAATTTTATTTCTTGTTTACGATCCTTTATTTCTTTTTCAGATTCAAGTTTTAATCTATGTATCTCTTCTTTTGTTTCAAAAAGTGAATCTCTCTTAACCTTTTCGGCCTCTTTTTTAGCATTCTCAATAATCTTTGCAACCGTTTTATCTGTATTTTTCTTTTTGATATTCAAAATGACATAGCAGATGACCGCACCCGCTATTAATCCAAGTACGACTAGCAAAATGGAGATGATTATATCCATCATATCATACCTCCATTTTTAATTTATACATGTTAAAATAATAATCATAACATCTAATTATATTTTAAAATTTTTTGTATTGTATGTCAATAAAAAAGAACTCACTGACGAGTCCTTAAGCATTACTCTTTTTAGAAGCAATACCATAATATTCACGCGTTTTCATTTCGATTTCATCGCGTAAAGTTGTATTCTCTTTTAATAACAATTTAACATTTTCTTTACCTTGACCAAGTTTTTCACCATTATAAGCGAACCAAGCTCCACTCTTTTCAATTATTCCAGCATCGCTAGCCAAATCTACTAACTCGCCTTCGCGTGAGACTCCTTCACCATACATGATGTCGACTACAGCTGTCTTAAATGGTGGAGCTACTTTATTTTTAACAACTTTGACCGTCGTCTTATTTCCGACGACACTGTCACCAACTTTCAAAGACTCGCTTCTTCTGACGTCTAGACGAATAGTTGAATAGAACTTCAAAGCACGTCCACCAGGCGTCGTCTCTGGATTTCCGAACATTACTCCCACTTTTTCACGCAATTGGTTGATGAAAATGGCGGTCGTCTTAGTCTTGCTAATGTTTCCAGACAATTTACGCAAAGCTTGTGACATCAACCTAGCTTGTAATCCGACATGGGAATCTCCCATCTCTCCATCGATTTCGGCTTGAGGAACCAAAGCGGCCACTGAGTCGATGACGATGATGCTAACGGCTTCACTCTTGACCAAAGCATCACAAATCTCTAAAGCCTGTTCTCCCGTATCAGGTTGTGATAGGAGCAATTCATCGATATTTACTCCTAAACTCTTAGCGTAATTCGGATCTAGGGCGTGTTCAGCATCGATAAATGCTGCCCTTCCACCAGCCTTTTGAGCTTCGGCAATCGCATGTAATGCAAAAGTGGTCTTACCACTAGACTCTGGTCCATATATCTCAATAATTCTTCCTTTTGGATAACCACCAACACCTAAGGCGATGTCAAGGGATAGAGATCCACTCGATACGACCTCGACTTCCATGTGTTTGCTCTCTCCCAGCTTCATTATTGAACCTTTACCAAATTGTTTTTCTATATCTGCTAAAACTTGTTCTAAAGTTTTATCTTTATCTGTTTTTGCCATATTATATTTCCTCCATTTATTTGCTTACATTTAAATAATACTATATATTTTTTTAAATTGCAAGAGTTTTTCAAACAATTGTTCGAAAAATATTTTTTTGTTTGTCAAACGATAAAAAAAAACAGTTTTTTATTCTATAGAAAAAACTGTTTTCAATCAAATATGATAAAGATTTCTTATTTTTGTCTCTTCTTTTCTTCTTTACTAAAAATTAAATCTTTATTCAAATAATAATATTGAAACATTGAAATCAATGACATCAACGTAGCAAAATATAGGAAGAAATCAGCTACTTTGAGATTCCACATCTCGAATGGCAAATTATAAAAGAACATCAAAACAGTTCCAACCATCAGAGAAGCGGTTTTATATTTTCCCGTTTTAATGGCTGCGATGACAACTCCTTTGCTAGCGGCTTCCATCTTGATGGCATTGACGACGATGTCGCGCAAGACGATGACGACTGGAATGATGGCATTGATGAAACCATTAGCGGCTAAAATGATCAAAACAGAGTTGACCAACACCTTATCAGCAATGGCGTCTAACATTTTTCCAGTATCAGTTATCATATTGTATTTACGAGCGATCTTACCATCGAAAAAGTCCGTTAGGCTAGCAATTATATATAGACCACCAGCAATGAAATATCTAATGTCACAAGTTATACCTCCAATGACTACTTCTGGGAAATGAAACCCCACTAAATAAAATGGAAATAACAAAATAATAATTATGACTACGCTCAATATGATTCTTGAAACAGTCAATTTATTAGGCAAGTTCATTTATTTCCCTCCTCATATCCATCAATTCACTACTGCGATTTGGTGGCTTTCTATTACTTATATTAATTATGTATATAAAAAGTGTTAACAATAACAATAAAATGATGATCAATGTCAAAAATAATGGTTTTAGTTTGACTAAATTGTCAACGTTTAAACGTTTTCTAGTAATTTTAGTATATGGCGAAATAATTTTTTTCTCTTCTTCTTCATGTCTCTTTTGCGCTTCTAAAATGTCATCCAAAGAAATCTTAGAAGTGTGTTCAAATAAAAAATCATTGAACTCATCAACTATCTTTTCTTGATCTAATCCCAAATATTTAGCATAATTTCGCACTATTTCTTTCAATTTTAAAACATCTTTAAAAGCACGGACATTACCCTCTTCAATATTCTCAATATCATCTTTGCTGACGTTTAAATCTTCTGCCGTCTCTTCGACACTAACACCATTTTCTTGCCGTTTTTCTTTTAAATACTCTCCAAGTTCTTTCAAAATAAACACCTCATATCAAATAAAAATACTTTATAAGCCTCGTTCTGTACCTAATATAGGTGACAAACATTTATCTACCATTGCTGGTCTTCAACTCTGTTCAAATTCCTTCGTCAAAGCTCTCCTACCAAATTTGGATTTCTCACTCATGGGGTTTACCGCGTTTCACGCTTTCATTTCTAAAAGCTATCGTCACTGTGGCACTTTACAACTACTGATACCATATCAAAGACTTAGGTACGTTCATCGCCGTTAACAATCGTTACCTAGAGTTAGTCTAATCCTCTAGCATGAACACTACGATCATCGCAGATCGTGTGAGCAAGGACTTTCCTCACCATTGATATAATGGCGCGTTTGTCAAAGTATTCTTCATATGTTATTGTTGTTCCTCGTCTTCTTTTCCATAGACGATTTTCTCCAATTGTGAAAGACGCCTAATTATGTCTAAATTAGTCACTTCTCTTCGCTCTGTTCCACCACTTTTAGCTATTTCAATATTTGTCTTCAAATTGCGAATCTCTTGTTTCAAACTAGTAATCTGTTCAAGTAACTCTTCTTTTTCCTTTTCATTTTCTTTAATTATTTTTTGAAACTCTTCATAATCACCAATGATGACATCTAAAAATTGATCTACTTCTTTTAAATTGAAGCCTCTCACATCTATTTTAAACTCTTTATTTAAAATATCTTGTGGAGTCAAAGTAATACGATTTTGAAACATTATATCACCAATCCTCATTAACATTTTACTCATTTATTAACAAATCTATTATATAACACAAAGTCATTTTCTTCAATATCTTTATTAATTGACCTTTTCATAAAAATATCACATTCATTTTATATCATAAAAAAAGTATTTTATATTGGTAAATTTCCAATATTATAGTATAATTTAATATAGGTGATTTGATGAAGTACCCGAATGGTGTTAAACAAATAAAGACAGATGATAATCACATTCACTACGACAACCGAGGAATGACTCTAGAAAGAGATTTAAATGATACAAATGCTTTCTATATCGATAGTGAAAAAGCTTTCATCTACAAAAAGCCAACACCTATTCAAATAACGAAAGTTGATTATCCAACGCGAGCTAAAACCGTTATTAGAGAAGCTTTTTTCAAAGAGCCATCGACAACTGATTACAACGGAATATATCGTGGACATTACATCGATTTTGAAGCCAAAGAGACCAATAGTGCCACATCTTTTCCGCTCAATAATATAAATGATCATCAAATAAGACACATCAGGAACGTTTATAGTGCTGGAGGAATATGTTTTCTCGTCGTGAGATTTAAGAAATTCAACACGACCTATATTCTAATGGCTAAAGATTTTCTAGATTTTTTAGATCATAATGATCGAAAGTCAATACCAAAAACCTATTTTGATGAAGTCGGTCATAAAATTAAAGAAAAATATATTCCTAGATTAGATTATTTGGAAGTAATTGATGATGTATTAGGAGGTATATAAATGAAAGAAGTTAAAAACGTAAAACGTATAAATTCAAATAAAAATAGTAATACCGCTCGAAGAAGTGAAAAGCACAACAACCAAAACAAAAAAAATAATAATAACAATAGAGTTGTAGCCCATAATCACGTTCGAGGAGAGACGCATAATAAAGCTCCCAAGAAAAAAATTGACAAGAACACGCTCATCTTGGGTGGAGTTATTTATTTTGTAGCTGTCGTCATATTCTTAAAGACAATGGGGCTTTTCATGGCATCCATCACGGCCGTTGGCATCTTATTGATCATTGCCATTTCACTATTCTTAAAGTTTATTCGTCGCAATAAAGTGATTCGAGTTATCACCAACTTGTTCACGATTCTCTTTCTTTTGGGATGTATAGCGGGCGTTGGCTTTACCGTCTATTTCGCCTACATAATTGTCTCAGAAGCTCCAGAGTGGAACACTAAGAATTTGTCTTATAAAGAAAGTTCAATCATATATGGTAAAGATGAGACTCAAAAATTGATTGACCTATCAACTGAAAAACGTGAATTGATCGAGTATGAAGAAGCTAGTGATCCTTTGCTAGATTCGATCGTCGCCGTAGAAGATTCAAGATTCTATCAACATAATGGATTCGATCCCCTTCGTTTCTTCAAAGCGGGTCTTGGACAAGTAATGGGAAGAAGTGATGCCGGTGGAGCATCTACAATTCCGATGCAGGTAATCAAAATCAGTTTCACCGATGCCAACCAAGACAAGATGAACTCAGAAGGAATCAAGAGAAAGTTTACGGATATCTACCTATCAATATTCAAATTGGAAAAAGAGTATTCCAAAGAACAAATCATGGAATTTTATATGAATAACTATTTCTTAGGAAGCAACTCATATGGTGTTGAACAAGCCGCTCAGACTTATTTTGGTAAGAGCGCTTCACAATTGACCATTGCTGAAGCTGCCACAATAGCTGGACTTTATCAAGCACCAGATTCATATAACCCACTCATCCATGTCGATGCTGCCACTGAGAGACGTTGGACAGTTCTCGATTTGATGTACACTCATGGATACATAACTAAAGAGGAACGCGATTTGGCTAATTCTATTCCTATTTCTAGTCTTCTTTCCTCTTCTAGTTCAACGACGACTAGAAAGTATCAATCTTATATAGATACCGTCATCACAGAAATTCAAAGTAAACACGGAATCAATCCTTACACCACTTCTTTAAAAATATTTACTAATATCGACTTGAAGAAGCAACAGGGATTAGATGACATCTTCAATGGAAAAACATTTAAATGGGAAAATAAAAAAGTTCAAGCCGGAATTGCCGCTGTCGACGTATGGACGGGAAAGATCGTCGCCATCGCCGGTGGTCGTAATTTGACCAATGAACAGAGAACGTACAACCGTGCTGCCAGTCCTGACTTTGTCAAACAGATCGGTTCAACGGCAAAACCATTATTTGACTATGGTCCAGCTATGGAATACAATGGTTATTCTACCTATACATTAATAAAAGATGAAAAATATTACTACTCTAGTGGTCAAGAAATACGTAACTCAGACCGTAGTTATATGGGAACTATTACTTTGCGAACAGCTCTTGCTCAATCGCGTAACGTTCCAGCTTTGAAAACTTTCCAAAAAGTAAAAAATGAAAACATTTACAAATTTGTAACAAGTCTAGGTATCAAACCAGAAACTTCGAATGGTAGTACTTATTTACACGAAGCACATGCCATCGGTTCATTCAATGGAGCTAATCCTCTTCAAATGGCTGCTGCCTATGCGGCTTTTGCCAATGGAGGTACGTATTATGAACCATATACTATAAATAAGATCGTCTTCCGCGACACTGGGGAAACGATTGACATCCAACCTAATGGTACAAAGGCCATGAGCGATTCTACCGCATTTATGATAACTTACTGTCTTCAAACAGCTGTCACTGATGGATTATCTAGTGGCGCTGCGGTCAAAGGAATAAACGTTGCTGCCAAAACTGGTACGACGAACTTCACCGAAGAAACGGCTCGTAAAAATGGATTACCTGATTATGCCGTTAACGATGCTTGGATCGTTGGATATGACCCTGATACAGCTATTGGTATGTGGTATGGTTACGACAAGATTTATAAGGGTACTAACTATTTCTTAAAATCAGCTATTTCTGGTTATCGCGTCAACGTCATAACGGAGAGAAACAGATTGTTCCAAACAGCTGGTAAAGTTTTATTCAGTAGCAAAGGTAAAAAATTTAAAGCTCCTAGTAGCGTCGTCAAAGTTGCTGTCGAGATGGGAACAAATCCTGCTAAGTTGGCAAGTTCAGCAACGCCTAGTAGTAAAATCACTTATGAGTATTTCAAAAAGGATACAGAGCCAAAAGAAGTATCACCAAAATATAACAAATTGGCCAATGTCAAGAATTTAAGTGCCAATTACGATGTCTTGACCAACAGCGTCAACCTATCATGGAATGCTGTTAGCAAAGGAAAAGATTATGATGAATCATATGGTCAAGTCGGTTATAAAATATATTTCAACAACGATTATTTAGGATTCACCACTGATACTTTCTATACCATATCGAATATCAAAGATCCAGCGGGAACCTATAAAGTAGTCACGACATATGAGAACTACAACGAAACTGATTCGAGTGGCGCGACGTATAAAATAACTGCTGAACAACTGGATACGAGCACTTATGACTTTGATTTTAACTTACCAAATAGTAGCACTATTCCACTCAATTCGGAAGTCAGTCATTGTTTGAAAAATGGTGAAGTCGATGGAAGTTGTGTAACTCTTTACAAAGATGGTCAAACAATCGTTAGTGGTTATAAAGTCAAAGTTACGATCAAAGATGAAAACAACGATACCATTGAAATAAATTCAGCAGAGGCAGCTACTTATACTGTCACCATCGAAGTTACGTACAATAATAAAAAGATTAATAAAACAATCACAATTGAGGTCAAATAAGACCTCTTTTTTTTAATTCATAAAGAGGTGAACGATTAAGAAAAAAATGATTCCGATCATGAAAAAGGACAAAGTTAAATTATTTTGTTTGTAATCTAAAGCTTTTGGTAACAATTCCTTTAGAGATAGATAAATCATGATACCAGCAATAAAAGAAAATAGAAACCCTAATAATAGATTACCTATATATTTTTTAAACAATACATAGAATATTACACCGCCGATCGGTTCAGCAATTCCAGCTATTAAAGTGTATAAAAAGGCTTTTTTAAAGTTATTGCTACCATAATAAATAGGAACCATGATACTTATTCCCTCAGGTATGTTATGTAGGGCAATGCTAATTCCTAAAAATAGTCCCAATTTTATATCATTATTCGATAAGACAAACGTAATGATGCCTTCAGGAACGTTGTGGAGAATGATAGCGATCATCGAAAAAAGACCGACGCGATACAAATTGTCCACATCACCGGTCAAATATTTATCCATCAAATAAAAAGTTAAAGCGCCACCCAAAAAGGAAAAGGTCATCAAAAGGATGCCCAGTCCAAATCTGTATTGATGAAATAAGTAGTTAAAAGACGATGGCAAGAGATCGAGAAGTGATATTGCCAACATGATACCCGCTGCAAAACTGAGAGATATCACTATTACTCTATCCTTATTTTTAATCTTTAAAAAAGGGATTAAACCACCAATCAAGGTCGATATACCGGCCATAAACGTAATAATAAAACTGATCATAAATTTATTCATATTAAATAATATGAAAAAAAGATGAGAAAAAACACTCACCTTTTATTATTCTTATAATATTTACAATCGTTTTTCAATTTACAATTGAGACAATCCGGTCCTTTAGCTTTACAATTATAGCGACCAAATAAGACCAATTGATGATGACGCAATGACCAATTCTCCTTCGCAAACTTGCGCATCAATTTCTTTTCGACTTTCTCCACATCATCATCTTCTCTAGCTAGTCCCAAACGCTTGCTGACGCGTGAGACGTGGGTATCAACCGCAATGGCTGGAACATCAAAAAGATTCGATAAGACGACATTGGCTGTCTTTCTACCAACACCTGGCATATTTTCTAAAGCTTGGCGGTCATTGGGTACTTTGCCATCGTATTGCGAAACTAGAATTTTAGCTATCTCCGAAACGAAAACACCCTTTCGTGAAGCCGTGCCCAAGGGCTTGACTATTTCGATCAAATCATCTTTAGGAGCTTGACTCAAAGCGTATATGTCAGGATATTTACGGAAGAGTTTCTCCGTGACCACATTCACTCTCTTATCCGTCGTTTGAGCAGATAGAACAACGGCAATTAAGAGTTCATAATCTGTATGATAAACTAATTCACAACGCGCATTGGGATATAGTTCCATCAAATATTTTTCTAAATCTTCAACTACCATCAGTTCAACCAATCATCATCAAAAGAATCGATTTTAGGACTTTCTTTCTCTGCTCTTTTTTTATACATATACTTTTCCACATCATCTTTTGTCCTTAGACCCTTCTTGTTCCATTCATACAATATTTTATCAATATATCGGAGATTACTGACACCTGCTAGCACAGCTTCTTTCAAAGCACAAGCAATGATTTCAACGCGATAATTATTATCTAACCAATTCTGAATATACTCGTATTCCATTGGACTCAACGTGCGCCCAAATTCTTGTTCTATCATAGTGAAAACATCATCTTTACCACTATTTTTAAGTTCGTCATTCTTCTCTTTATTCTCATTCATCAACAAAAGACTAACTCGATTGTAAAAATTGTCCAAAGAGAGATATTCTTCCATAATATTTTTATCATTGGGAATGACTTTTAAATCGATTATTCCCTTGTCCATTAAACCGTTGATCATGATCATTAGATCATCTGTCTTCATAGCTAACTCTTCACTGATTTTATTCAAATTGAACAATATCAATTCACCATCATTGTAAAGATACATCAACAAGAAAAACTCATCGAGCGATAAATTCATTTTACTGCGCAATCGATATAGATATAGGGGAATGACTACTTTTTTATCCTTCAACAAATTCAACATGAGCTCATTATTCATCTTATCACCTACTTGTACTTAGAAATCAAATAATTGACTATGTCTTCATAATTATTTAATACTTTACCACATAATATATTATTAATCAAATCATCATAAATTTCCTTTATTTTCTCAGATGGTTCTAATTCTAAAAGACCCATTATCTGATTAGTGGTAATATTGACATCGCTCTTCGCTTTGATTGGTAAGTTTTCATACTTATTGGCAATGGCTTTGCGATCAGTCCCATTTAAACTTCCCGCTATGACGTTGACATATAGGCCATATTTGAATAGCACTCGATTGTCCAAATTGTCCAAAGTCATAGCCTTTTTGATCTTCGTGATCAAATCGCGCTCATTCTTGGAAAAAGGATAGTTTCCTTTGACATCGATACTAGCCCATATACCGATTAAATCCGTATCAAAAACGCACTTGCTGAAATCTAGCTCCAATTCTTTATCAAGTCCCAATTCAATGATGATATCTATTCCCCTTTTGGCGTTATTATGACAAAAAATGCGATCGAGTTCTTCTTTTTTTCTTTGATAAGATAGTCGTGACAACTCACTTTTAGTCCTTAATATAGCATCTCTAACCTCATGTGACAGATCAAAGTCAAGAGTTGTATAAAACCTTATAGCTCTCAAAATTCGCAAAGGATCTTCAATAAAACGAACGATGCTATCACCGACAGTATTAATCATCTTGTCATCTATGTCCCGTTTACCATCCAACAAATCGATGATATTACCATCTTTGTCCATGCACAAAGTATTCATCTTGAAATCGCGCCTTTTGACGTCCTCTTGCAAGTCATCGATGTATTCAATTTCAATTGGTCGACGCCTATCAGAATACGTCTTTTCTTTTCGAAAAGTCATGATGTCAAAACGACATTTTTTTATATCTAACCTAACAGCACCATACTCTTCTTTGGGAAGAGTGATATTATCAAATATATCTTTGATTTCTTTAGGAGTCGCATTAGTGCATATATCGACATCATTAGTAGCATTTCCAAGGATGTAATCGCGAACGAAACCACCAACTATATAAGCTTTAAAGCCATGTTCTTCAATGTTTTTAAGTACTTTTAAAGCAACATCTAACATAACCTTTTCCTCCTCTTAAATTATAACATATTGAAAGCCATAAAAAAACAAGGTCTATGACCTTGTTTACACATTTAACTATTTATTTACTGTTTCTTTTAATGCTGAACCAGCTTTAAAAGTTACAGCTTTTCTTGCAGGAATCTTAACTGTAGCACCTGTTTGTGGGTTACGTCCTTCTCTTGCAGCTCTTTTTGAAACAGCAAAAGTTCCGAATCCAACTAGTGGTACTTTATCTCCTTTTTTTAATGCTTTTGTAATTGTTTCGAATGTTGCATCAATAGCACGAGTTGCATCAGCTTTAGTTAAACCTGTAGTTTTTGCTACTGCTTCTACTAATTCTACTTTTTTCATTTAATATTACCTCCATTTTTTTGTAAGCATACTATGCTTATACATATAAATTACCATATTTTATAAGGCAATGCAATGGTTTTATGGCTATTTTGATAAAAAAACTAACAACTAGACAAAAAAGAATGTCTTTTTTTAATAATATTTTACTATTACATCTCCATTATTTATCATCCTCAAAATAATAGTCATCATCTTCAAGTTCTTCTTCTTCAAAGTTCCAATGATCATAATTGCCTTTTTTCTTCTCTTCGCGCTCATAATCATATAAACCCCAAACATTTCCTTTTTGACGTTTCTTTTTATTCTCATCCTTCTTTTTTTCTTCCCCAAAGACCCAATCGAATAGAAATCCCATAAACTCACCTCTAATACAATTATAACATCAGTCTAAAATTTAAAAAAGGATACATTTATATGTACCCTATTCATATGTCACAAGACAATCGCAATCATGTTATTACTTCCCTTGTTGACTACTTTAGTGAGCGTATTTTGTAATTTAAAGCGAATGTTATCTGGCATCATGTTTATTTTTGATTGAATACCTTCTTTGACGATGTTGTCAAGGCTACGACCAAATATTTCACTATGCCAAATATTTTGAGGATCACTATCATAGTCGCGCATCAAGTAATCGATCAATTCCTTACTCTGTGTCTCACTGCCAATAATCGGTTCAAAACTGCTTTGAACATCAACTCTTATCATGTGGATTGACGGAGCGATGGCCTTCAATTTAACACCATAACGCGAACCCTGTTTAACGACTTCTGGCTTCTCTAGCTTCATGTCAGACAAAGTCGGTGTCGCTACACCATAGCCTGTCTGTTTGACCATTTTTAATGCATATTTGATTTGATCATACTCCGTTTTAGCCTCATTGAAGTCTTGAAATAGTGATAAGAGTTCAGCTTTGCTATTGACATCAATCTTAATGATATCCGTCAATACTTTACTATATAGATCAGGTGGTGCTTCCAAAGATACGATCACTTCACCAGTCGCTGGATCGACGTTTGACAAATATGCCTTATCAATATTTTCATTGTCCAAAAAATGTTTCGTGATATTGTCAATATCGCGCAATTTATCAACTTCTACCACACTGTCTTTGATGCTTTCAATATAACTATTTTTGATGACGTTTTTATTATTTAAAATGGCAATCCATTCTGGCATGTTGACCTTTACTTCTAAAATTGGAAATTCATATAGAGCTTCGCGCAAAATGTCATATATTTCTTTTTCAGTGATGTTTTCTACGCTAACTGGTAGAACGGGAACACCGTGTTCAGCACGCAAAGATTCGGCCAATCTCTCTGTTTCCGGTAGTGTTGGATGAGTGGAATTTAAAATGACGATAAATGGCTTACCTATTTCTTGTAGTTCCGAAATGACACGGTTTTCCGCTTCTAAATAATCACTGCGATTGAATTCGCCAATCGAACCATCAGTCGTCACGACTATCCCAATCGTCGAATGTTCTTTAATGACTTTTTCCGTTCCCATTTCAGCGGCTTCCACAAAAGGAATCTCTCCTTCAACCCAAGGACATTTGACCATGCGGGGACCATTTTCATCTTCAGCACCTTTACAATTGTCAATCAAATATCCGACACAATCGATGAGC
>CANQJR010000026.1 GCA_947624275.1 uncultured Bacilli bacterium | reverse complement strand
AACAAAAAACAATGCTGTAGTAACTTTGACTAATAATGAAACTACTACAGCATTGTTTTCAGTTAAGGAAGCAGCATTATTCTTGTTAAATATTACTGTCAAAGTTCCTTTAGTTTGAGCATAATATGTTGCATTTGCACTGAATTCTTTATTAGTATTGACATTCCATGTACTCGTATGTGAATTTGCTGATGTATCCCATCCTATAACTGTCGTATATCCTTTACTTCCCGTTATAGTTGGTGCTTTGATCGTACAAGTACTATTGTTATATCTTACACAAGTCAATTTGTCAGATCCAATTGCGCTTGCTCCATTTTTGTTAAATGTTACAGTTGTAGATGCATTTGCTTGTGTTATTGCATAATATACTTTATTATTATCAGTCGTCTTGAAGTTCTTAACAGCACTTTGAGCCCATTGACTCGTAGTTGTCTTAACTGCTGCTGCTGCACTATCAGCAGTGCTCCATCCCAAAACTTTAAATCCTGATACTGGTGTGATCGTTGGTGATGTTATATTACAATTGTCAGCACCATTATATCTATAACATTGTTGACTAGTTGCACCGATGGCGCTAGCACCATTCTTTTCAAACTTGATTACGATTGGATCATTTGATTGAGTGATAGCATAATAAGTTTGAGCACCAGTGAAGGCTTTAGCCGTATTTTGAGCCCACTCTGATTGAGTAGCACTCTTGTTCGTATTGTAACCCAATACCTTGAAGCCACTTGCCGGATTTATAATTGGCGAAGTAATCTTACAAGAACCTTGACCATTATAACGCGTACAACTCTGTGTCAAAGTTGCTGCAGTATTTGCACTTGCACCTTTAGGTGTTTGACTAGCAGCTCCATTTTTATCAAATGTCACTGTTGTCGATATACCTTTGGTAATTGCATAATACGTTGTATTAGTACCACCATCAAATGTCTTAGCTGTGTTCTCAGCCCAACTGCTCGTCGAAACGTCTAAAGCAGCTGTGGCATTGGATGCCGTATTCCATCCAACAACTGTAAATCCACCTTTAGCTTTAATCGTTGGTGACGTGATACTACAACTTTGAACTCCATTATATGGTATACATGTCTGAGCAACCGTACTAGTAGATTCACTACCACCTTTTGGTGTTATGCTTGCAGCACCATTCAAAGCAAAGTTAATCGTTACTTGTTTCAAAGATTGCGTAATTGCATAATATGTTACATTACCAGTAAAGTTTTTCTTCGTGCCAGCATCCCAAATACTACTCGTAGCATTTTTATTCGTATTCCATCCTAGTGCTTTAAAGTCAGTAGCTGGGGTGATGGTTGGTGAAGTTATTGAACAACTTGGAGCATCGTTGATCAATGAACATTTTTCACTAGTACTGCTGATTGATTTAGCACCATTAGCTACAAATGTTATTGTCAACACTCTCTCCCATTGAGCATATAGATCAATACTACTCTTGGTCTTTATTACTTGACCTTGGGTATATTTAGTACCTTTTCCATCTTTATCTGTATTCCATCCAGTGAAGGTGTATAAATCCTTAACAAATCCTGTATTTTGAATCGTACAGTTTTGATTATATTTACAAGTCTGAACAGCCATACTACCACTTGTATTACCATTACCATGATAAGTTATTTTTACTTCTTTATCCAACTTGAATGTTATACTGCTACCCGTTGTCACATTACCAGCATTATCTGTACATATTGGCGTAGCTTTATAAGTCCCATTATCGCGATCTTTAGTAGTCAATATATTACCTAAATTTTGATCATTGTATTCAAGTTTAACTACATTGCTTCTTATACCACTCGCATCGGTTTCATTATCTGTTCCAGTGACGCTTATCGTGACGTCATTCTTAGTCGTTACTCCATCAGTTATATTAGTACTTCCTGCTTTAACAGTGACTACACAACTTGAAGGCTTAGTTGAATCGACATAGAAGTTTACTGGACAAATCGTCTTATTACCAGCATTGTCATATAAATTCAAAATATCTTCTTTCTTATTCTTGACCGTATCAGTAGGATATGCTTTAGAGTATTCACCTTTTTCACAATTACTTCCACCCTTATCGACACATCTAACTGTTACTTCTCTCTTTTGAGCCCAAGTAGTACTAGCACCAATTATTTCACCACAAGTTGGTTGTTGTGCATCAACTTTTAAAGTGTATTCTTGAGAAGTGGCATCACTTCTATAACCATCACTATTGACAAATCTGAATATTACATCTTTATCGTAATTTACTCCTAGGTACCAAGTACAACTCTTACCACCACAAACAGCTTCAGCTGTACTCCATCTTCCCGTAGCGACATCTTTAACTTCAATAGATTTGATATTTAAGGCTTTCTTAACTTCTTCCATATCTAGTTTAGAAAATTCAACTTTGATATTCAAAGCACTAGCCCATTCATTATCCAAGTCACCGATTCTATATTTATCTCCGACATTCTTTTTAGTTATGGTGTTAGCCTTAGCATAAGTAATAGTAATCTCTGGTGCTTTGTGGTCATATAGAATAGCATTTCGTGTAACTACTACTTTTTTATCACCTTCACCAATGGTGTATTGCAATGTCACATTTCTATTAGCTTGACTAGCAACTAATTGGTCAATGTTATCAGGATATATGAATTCTTCTTCTTTCTCAGCCTCTTCATTCTTAGCTGAAGCAATCACTTTTCCACTAGCATCTTTTTTAACGATGTTATAAGCTAGAGCCGTCTGTTTTAAAATTTCTTCTCTGTTAGTAGATTTATGGATGAACAATGTTCCCAAACTCTTAACATCTGGCACTTCATAACCAACACCATCGTTAGTTAGCCAAGCAACATTACACAAATCAAATTCTTCTTTTTCCGTATTAGTGATGTAATCATCAGCACTACATCTCAAACAAGAACGATATTTATATTTATTTTTTCCAGTTTTTACTGCTACGACATAACTGTATGATATATCAGTATTATCACAAGCATTTCCTAAGTAGTCTTTTACTTCATCAATATATTTCTTATCACTCAACTCTGTCATTTTGATGACCTTAGAATATAAAATTTTCGTTGGTCTTCCGTATCGCAAATCGCTGATATAATCTTCACCAGCAGCTAAAGTACTAGCCTCCAATTTGTCATAGTACTCTTTCCTAAAGTTTGCCAATTGTTGGTTGATGGCGGGTATGGCTATCATTATCAAGATACCTAATATTATTATTACAGCCATTACTTCAATTAAAGTAAACCCTTTTCTATTCATTTTTTTCATAGAATACACCACCTATTTTACATAATATCATTGTAACATTTTTTATCATCCATTTTCAATAAAAAAAGAACGAGATTTTATTTTTTTCGTTCTTCATTATTGGGCTTGAACAACCGTTATGGCAATGACACCTATGATATCGTCTTTAGAACATCCGCGCGACAAGTCGTTAACTGGCGCTGCCATTCCTTGGCAAATAGGTCCATAAGCTTCCGCTTTGGCTAGTCTCTGCACCAATTTATAACCGATGTTTCCAGCATCTAAATCGGGAAAGACTAAGACATTAGCTCTACCAGCAACATCACTGTTGGGAGCTTTGCTTCTAGCAACTTCTGGAACGATTGCGGCATCTAACTGCAATTCACCATCGATTTTGTATTGTGGATATTTCTCTTTAGCAATTTTCGTTGCTTCAACGACTTTATCGACGTCTTGATGCTTCGCACTTCCCATCGTTGAATGAGAAAGCATGGCTACTACTGGTTCTTCTAGAGTCAAGAGTTTAAAACTTTCAGCGGAACTGGCCGCAATGGCAGCTAGCCTTTCGGCATCAGGATTCTGTTCCAAACCGCTGTCAGCGAAGACAAATGTACCATTATAACCGTAATCGCAATTGGGAACGATCATTAGGAAAAAGGCTGAGACCAATTCTGCTCCCGGTTTCGTCCTTATTATTTGAAGAGATGGTCTTAAAGTGTTAGCGGTCGAATGACAGGCCCCTGAAACGATGCCATCGGCTCTTTTAGTTTTGACCAACATACAAGCGTAGTACATGTAATCACTCTTCAATAGACGCTCAGCCTCCTCCTTGGTCATCCCCTTCTCTTTGCGAAGTTCATACAATTCCTCGATGAAGGTTTCCGTAAGTGGCGAATCAGCTGGATTTATGATCGTCGCTTGGGAAAGATCTAAATCAGGATTATTTTTCTCAATCTCTTCTTCAGTACCTATCAATATGATATCGGCCATTTTTTCACGCATCACTTCTACAGCAGCTTCTAGAACTCGTCTATCCATGCTCTCGGGCAATACGATCGTCTTTTTATTTCTCTTGGCACGATCTTTAATACTATCTATGAAACTCATCATATACCTTCTTTCAATCACATCTATAGTATAACATCTCTCATTTTTTATTTAAATAAAATAAATTATCATTTATAGACATTTGACATATATTAATATGAAAGGATGATAAAATGAATAGTGGCTTTTTAAATGACAACAGTTATTGGCGAATGACACCTAGTTATGACGACTTTTTAAACACCAGTAATAATAGTAGTTCTAGTAATGGCATGAACTTTCAAACGACTAATCCCATTCCCACTAACACTGGTACTTATGCCCAAAACGTCCTCCAAAAAAACATCGGTATTTCAGGGTATTTTTTCGTATCTTTCCCCGATTCAGTCGATTGGCGTGACAAGATCTTTTATGGCGTTTTAACAGAAGCAGGAGACGATTACATCTTAGTGTATAATGAAGACAATCGTGAGTATTATTTGATTTGGAGCATTTATTTAAATTATGCCAGTTTTGAACAAAAACCAGCAGTTAAATAAAGAATGATTGAATCATTCTTTTTTTTCTGTTATAATTTAAGAGAATAAGAGGTGTCGATAATGATTCTTTATGTATTATTAGTTATAGTTGTATTGATAATTGTATTCATATATAAAATGCATGATGTGACTAACGACTTCAGTTCTATTTTAATAAGGATTCACGATGGAGAGAATGAAGTTGATGAATTGTTGAATCGCAAAGAGACTCTTCTCGATGAAGTTTGTGAAGAAATAAATGATATAAATGAAAATCGCGTCTTTCCATCCGTCAAGAAATTGACCAAGAAAAACATCGACAGTTTGAAACTTGATCGCTCTTTGAATGAGATCTATTCAGAGTTAAAAGAATATCTATTGGTCAACAAATCTTTTATACCAGAAGCTGATCTTCAACAAAAATTGGATGAATTGAAAGAACTAGAAATAAATTTGAAGGCAACTAAATTGTTCTATAACAACAATTCAACTATTTTTAACAATTTGATCGAAAAATTCCCAGCCAGTATTATAGCCAAAAAAAAGGGGTATGATTTTAAATTTTTATACACCTTTGAAAAAGAAGAATTTTTTGAAATATTAAAAGATAAGAATAAAAAACAGAATGCAGAATAACTTCGATTATCGAAGTTTTTTTATTTTGATAAATCCCAATTGATCGGTTTGATATCGTGAGAGATCAAAAATTGATTGGTCTTAGAAAAGGGCTTGCTGCCAAAGAAACCGTTATTAGCTGAGTATGGTGAGGGATGTGGAGACTCAATGATGTAATGTTGCGGATTAGTTATCAAATTCTTTTTGGCACGGGCATAATTCCCCCATAGTATGAAGACGACTGGTGTCGTTTTTTCATTTATCTTGCTGATGACGGCATCAGTAAAGATTTCCCAGCCGTGATCTTTGTGCGAAGCTGGTTTATCTCTTTCGACAGTCAAGACGCTATTTAGAAGGAGAACCCCTTCCTCGGTCCACTTCAACAAACTGCCACTCTCGGGTACGTCAAATCCTAAATCGTCTTTTAATTCCTGAAAGATGTTTTTTAATGATGGCGGTTTTCTGATGCCTGTCTTGACAGAAAAGGATAACCCTTCAGCTTCATTAACGCCATGATAAGGATCTTGTCCTAAGATGACGACTTTAGTATCTCGATACGAAGTATGGCGGAAAGCATTGAAGACTTCATTCATCTTGGGGAAAATTTCTTTATGTCGATATTCATCTAACACAAAAGAGAAAAGTTCTTTAAAATAATCTTTTTCCATTTCCTCTTTCAATATTTCATCCCAGTCATTACCCAACATAATATCACCACTTTCATTATAACTTAATTATGTTCTTTTTGGTATATTTTTGTAATGGCATATAGATTGATCAAGGACAAAATAGCTACTAAGATATCGATGAAAGACCAAATCATCGTTCCATTTATATGAGTGGAAATGAAGATGAAGACGATGACCACAACTTTATACATCTTTTTTATCGATAGTCGCTCGGTGATGAAAGATAGAGCTGATTCCCCATAATAAAAACCAGAGATGATTGTCGAATAGGCGAATAGAATGATGAAGAACCAAATGAATAATTTACCGATTGATCCAAAGTGATATTCGAAGGCAAAATAGGCCATTTCGATGCCGTTAGTGGCCACATCCACATAATTGTTATAATTGGAGGACAAGATGATGAAGGCCGTTATCGTACAGATGATGAAAGTTGTAATGTAGTTGCCCAATATTTCGACACTGCCCTGATTTTGCGAATTGGCCTCCGTCATCGCAGAAGCAATGGCCGATGTCCCAATTGATACTTCTGTCGAGAAGATGGCCCGCTGCATGCCGATCACGAAAGAAGAAAGTATCCCACCGCCAATCGCTTTGGGCCTGAATGCTTGATGAAATATCTCTTTGAAGATTACAACTGTTCGATTCACATCTTGCAAGATGATAACTGAACCGAGTAATAGATATAAAATGGTCATGATGGGAACTATTTTGGAGATGATGCCATTTTTCTTTTTCGTATTAGAACACAAGAAATAGATAGCCGTCAACAAAATGACGACATTGATGATATTCCCATCAATGGGAACTGATATTTTAGAGACGATGGATACCGTATTAGTTTGAATGGTTATGAAACCGATGCCATAGGCAATGACGATCAACAGGGCATAAGTTATGGCTAATTTGGGTCTATTCAAAATCTTTTTCAGATAGTGATGTGGTCCACCGATATAAGTTCCATCAGAAGTTTTGGTCTTAAACTTATTGCCATAGTAACTCTCGAGATAAGAAATACTCGATATGATGATCGTTATCAACCAAATCCAAAAAATGCTGCCCATTCCTCCATATTTTATGGCTAGAGCGATTCCCGCAACGGAACCGACACCAATTCTTGAAGATAAGGACATCATCAAACTGTCTAAGACTGTGACATCATTTTGACTTTTAGTATGGATGCTTTTAAATATTTTTTTCAGATGTAATTGGGGAAATTTTAATTTAAAAGAGAAATAAAAACTCAATAAAATGATGACAGATGTAGTAATTAACCATAACAAACGATTGACATAAATCATTTTTTCACCTATTTAATACTATGTCAAAAATAAAAAAACAATAATGATTACTTGTGATAAGATTCATTATTGTTTATTTTAAATGAACGATATATCTGTTCTAAAAGAATGATTCTGAACAGTTGATGTGGAAAAGTCAATTTCGAAAATGATAGATGATAATTGGCTCTTTTTTTAACCTCATCATCAAGACCATAACTTCCACCTATGATGAAAGTTATATTGCTATTGGTGTTATAAATCATATCTATTTTATGTGCTAGTTCTAGTGATGATAACTCTTCGCCATCGATTTCCAACGAGATGACATAATCTCTATCGCTGAGCAATTTTAAGATTTTCATTCCCTCTTTTTTAAGAGTGGTCTTAATATCAGTCAAACCCTCATCAGAAACTTCGATGACTTCAATAGTTGAATACTTAGAAATTCTCTTTTGATACTCAATAATGGCTTCTTTGAAAAACTTCTCTTTCAATTTGCCAACACAAATTACTCTAATCATATTTCCATCATCTCACTAGCTACGCATTGTTCAGTTAAAATTAAATGGTCAAAGTTAAAATCGACATCTTTCAATTCTTCTATGACTTCATCACGAGCTAATTCTTTCGTGTTGTTGTTCTCGCTGATATGAGCTAAAACGACATATTTGGTCCTTGGACCGATGCATTTAGCTAAAATGGAACCGGCATAGTGATTGGACATATGGCCACTATCACTCAAGATGCGCTGTTTTAATAAATATGGATATGGTCCATTCATCAACATCTCTTCATTGTAATTGGTCTCCATGATGTAAAAATCTTTATTGATCAATTTGGGCAAATACTTTTTATTGATGTAGCCCGTATCCGTTATGTATACCAATTCTTGATCTGAATGAGTTATCAACAATCCGTGACAGGGAACGTCATGCGACATCGGTAACAATTCGATCTTCACGTCATTGATGACGAAAGTTTCATCGATCAACTTTAGAGATGACGCTGGAACCAATTTGATCAAATCCTTGATTTTATCTTCCGTCGCACAAACTTTGATATCCGTATTGTGGATGAAATATTTCAATCCTTTAACGTGATCACTATGGGTGTGCGTGATGATGATCACATCGATATCTTTGGGAGTGAGATCGACTTTGGCCAATTCGGCTTTGATGAAACTAGCTGTTGGACCAGCATCGATTAAGATGTTGGTCTTGCCACAACAGACTAGAGTGCAATTGGCCTTTGAACCACTAGATATTATTTTGATGCGCATCTTAGCCGAACCTCAACGATTTCATCGCATCATAACTCTGACTGCCACTGCGGAATGGGTAACCTTTGAACAAGCCGAAATGCAAATGAACTCCCCAGGCATAACCGGTGCTTCCCATTCGACCTATGACTTGACCCATTTCGACGACATCACCACGTTTGACGTTGAGCGATGTCATATGACCATACGTCGTATACCAACCATTGTTATGATTTATGAAAATGTAATTTCCGTTATAGCTCGTATATCCTGCTTCAACGACAACACCATTATTAGCTGCGTATATTTTAGAATTGTATTTACCACCTATATCTGTACCAGAGTGTAACTTACCACCACGATATCCATAACCACTATTCAAATGATATGGTTTTTCAGTTGGCCAGAACCAAATGCCACCGACGTTGACTCCGACACTTGAGACAACTTTAGTACCACGGATGACAACTTTGTTCTCAGCTGGTTTGATCGTCTCAGTCGATTCGGTCTCAGTACTCACTCTTTCACCATTGTGCTTCGTAACCGTATAGGCTACTTTAGCTTTACCATTGACACCATTCTTCTTGACTTTTTCCGTTCCTTTTGGCAAAGAATTGTCATATTCATAAGTCGTACCATAACTAATCGTCTTATATTCGACGACATAGTCTTCTTCGATCAATTTGAAGGCTGGATCAATGGCACTGATATTGACGACCTCTCCTTTAGTCAACAAGACATCAGCACTGGGAATGTCGGGATTGGCAACTAAAAATTCGTTCGTCGACATCTTGTTATCAAAAGCAATCTGTTCAATGGTCTCACCTTTTTTTACTGAATAGTTCTTTTGCGTGTTCAAACTTCCAAACAATAAATATTGACTCAATTCATCGGTATCAGTAAAGATTTTCTCTTTGACAGATACATTGGTCTTCTTCATCGTTATTTCGTTTTGAATGTAGAGATTCTCTATCTTTTGACCGACGTCTTCTATCTCTTTCTGCGTACCCATTATAAATGAATCATAATCTTGTTTGCTGATGAAAGCTTGAACAGTATTAGTCAAAGCATTGGTGAAGACATCTTTGTCCAAGATGTACAACTTGACTGTTTTAGTAGTCTCAATTCCCTCTTCACTCAAATCTTTTACACCTTTGATCTTAACTTCATAACCACTTATGGTAAAAGGTGCGATATCCTTTATTTTTTCATATATTTCAGAAACTTTACTGATATTAGTGCTGTAAGTGGTCTCTTTTTCGATATCTAAGTTGTTAGGGAGATATACTTTGGATACGTTGTACTTATCCTTTATCTCATTTTGTTCTTGGTTGATATATGATTCCAACTCTTCTTTGGAATTGATAAGACCGATAGCTTGACCATCCAAATAAACTTTGTACACCGTTTTGGGAACGCGAACTTTATCGTATCCCATGAACAGTACAGCGGCGCTCATGATCAAAGAAGCTATGATCATAATGATACTCTTTTTATTCATAATTTTCACCTCGTTTATCACTTTGATAACTCAAAAAGGTTGAAGTATCTCTCTTGAATAATAATTCGATCGTCTTCGTCGCACCATTACGATGCTTTGCGACGATGAATTCACTGATACTCGTATTGCTGTCATTGACCTTTTCTTTGTTGTAGTAATCATCGCGATATAAAAAGGCAACGATATCGGCATCTTGTTCAATAGAACCAGATTCACGCAAGTCACTGATGATTGGACGCTTGTTTTCACGAGCATCGACAGCACGTGACAATTGAGCTAAGGCTACGACAGGAACGTTCAACTCCATGGCCATCAATTTTAGAGCACGCGATATTTCGGAAACCTCCTGTTGACGATTATTGCCATAATTGTTCGTCGAAGAGATCAATTGTAGATAGTCGATGATGACCAAACCCAAACCTTCTTCACTATTGGCAAGACGGCGACATTTGCTCCTTATTTCACCAATGGTTATACCAGGAGTGTCATCCATGTATAATTTGGCATCAGACAATTGACTGATTGCCTCATTGACGCGTTTCCAATCACCCGGTTGTAAGCGTCCCGTCGCCAACTTATTTCCTTCTACTTGTCCCAAAGAGGACAACATGCGGTTAGCTAATTGTTCAGCTCCCATTTCCAAATTGAATAGCGCAACTGGTTTCGAAAAAGTAGTGGCGACGTTAGTGGCCAAATTGAGAGCCCAAGCTGTCTTACCCATTGAAGGACGAGCTGCCACGATGATCAATTGATTTTCATGTAATCCCGTCGTCAACTTATCGATGTCATACCAACCAGTAGCTATACCAGTTATTTCACTATTGCTCTTGGAAAGAGTCTCCAAATTCTTCTGCGTTTGAATGAGGACATCTTTAATTGTCCTAAACTCCGTCGAACGACGATTTTTGACCACGTTCAAAATTTTTCTTTCAGCTTCATCAATAGTTTCCGTGACATCCTTATCAGAATTATAAGCATTGGTAGAGATGTCATTAGTAACCGTGATCAATTTGCGCAACAGCGCAGCATCTTCGACATCTTTGATGTATTGATCGATATTGGCAGAAGTTGGAACACTATCGAGAATATCCGTTAAATACTCAACTCCACCAATCTCTTTTAAATAATCTCTCTTTTTCAATTCGGTCGTCACAGTTGTGAGATCAATAGGAGTTCTATTATCCGTCATCTCTTTGATCGTCTTAAATATCTTAGCATTCTTCTCTGAATAAAAAGATTCTTCCGTCAACACTTCACAAGCTTTTTGTAGAGCTGTTCTTTCCAAAAACATTGAACCGATGACAGATTGTTCAGCTTCTAGATTGTTAGGCGTCTCTTTTTTTGCCATATTATCACTTCCTATTTTTCTAGTTGAATCTTAATTTTGACAACTATATCTTTATATAAATTTATTTCCACATCGTGAAAGCCCAAATTAGATATGGAATGATCTAAAACAATCTGTTTCTTCTCAATCTTATATCCCAATTTATCCAATTCGTCTTTTATTTGTTTAGGGCTGACACTTCCAAAAACTTTATCAGCAACCCCGGTCTTGACCTTGAATTTAATCGTCACATCTTTTAATTTATCTTTTAGATCAAGAGCTTGACGACGCATCTCTTCATCCAAATCAGCTTCTTGTTTCTTCTCTCTTTTATATCTTCCAAGACTCTGCTCAGTAAGTTTTTCCGCAAAACCTCTAGCTATTAAAAAGTTTTCGGCATAGCCATCCTTTACCTCTTTAATATCACCCTTTTTTCCTTGCCCTTTCACATCTTTTAGAAAAATAACTCGCATACTATCCCTCCTAAAGATTATTTATCAACTTTAATAGTTCTGAGACAACTTTATTGACGTTGTTGTTTTCAACTGTTGCGGCGGCTTCAAACTCGCTGCCTCCTCCACCAAATTTTTCAAGTATTTCACCGACGTTTACTTCACCAACTGATCTAGCACTGATTCCGATCAAATCCTTCGACAACTTGCCAACGACAAAGGATGCTTTGATCTTGCTGAAGGTTAGTAAACTGTCAGCTGACTTAGCCAACTCCTCTTTTTTATATTCGTTTCTCTGTGAACCACGACCAATGGCCAAACTTTTAATCACTCTTACAGAAGAAATGATCTTTTGTCTTTTTACATAGTCATGAATTTCTTGTTTTAAAAGTTCATTGACGTCGCGCATTTTAGCTCCACACTCCATCAAGTAATAAGAATTGTAGAACGTCCTCGCATTGGTATTCAAACGATAATTATTCGTATCTAAGACGATGCCAGCTAGTAAAAGTGTCGCTATTTTAGCGGTTATTTTAAAATTGTTCTCTCTAAAAAAAAGCGTCAACATCTCACAAGTACTGGACACATCTTCATCAATGATGCGCAAATCACATTTTAAACTGTCCTTGTTCTTGTCGTGATGATCGATGTTTAAAATATTAGAAAACGAATCGATTATCTCCGGATTTTGTGTAATTTTAGACTTATTAGTATCTAAAATGATCAACAGACTATCATCATCTTTTAAATTGTTAACATTTTTACTCTTAATTACATGGATATTTTTATTTTCACTTTCTAAAACTCTCTTAACTCCTAATTCATGTTGTAAATCATCAATGATTATATATGCTTTTTTACCATTTTGTCTTAAATAAAAACTCATTCCAATACAACTATTAATCGCATCTAAATCCAAGTCTCTATGAGCCATCAAAAAGACAGTTGAAGCTTTTCTAATCATTTTAACAATTTCCCCAGTTTTATTCAATATATTCATACTGCCTCCTCAAAAATACTCGATTATATTATACTATAAAAATGCTGTTCTGTCATTGTCCCAAGAAAAAAAACTTATTTTTTATAAGTTTTCATTTTAACAATTATCATTCTTTGTAGAATCATTCCCACTATTATAAAAAAATAAGAATAAGGGGATAAGATACCATTATTTACGCGTTTGATCATCAAAAAGTACAATAGCACCATATCGATGACAAAGAGAAAACTGGCTATGATCTTTTTGATCAAGTTTTTTTGAAAGAGAACTTTGCGATTTAAATAGACCAACAAATAGAAGATGAAACCATAGATAACGGATACAGCAATGGTCAACAGTTGTATTTTTAATGACATCATTTGAACAATCTATTGATGATACTCGTCTCTTTATCTTTTGTCTTATTATTTTCAATATAGGCCATACTATTGATCTGTCCCTTTATTGAAACAGTTTGCTGCATGGTATCCAATTTTAATAATTCTAAATCTTTACCTTTGACCACCAAATAACCCATTACGGTATCCATTAAGAATTCTTCGCTATCAAAATTATCTATTTTTTTGACACCGGTGATGAGCATGCTTTTTCTTTCTACTAAATTAATCGCATGATTATAATTATCAACATTATTTTCCATCCATACAACCTCCTATAAAATCATATGATGGATTTTTAAAATTAATTATCATAATTTAAAAAGACAATAAAAAAAGACCAAATGGTCTTAATACAAATTTATTCTTCTTCGTCTTCAGTTGGTTCTTCAGCTTTTTCATAAGCATCGAAAATAGCTTCTTCAAACATCGTACGAACTTGTGGATTAATTGGATGAGCTATGTCACGATAACCACCAGTAGCTGTCTTTCTACTAGGCATGGCAATAAACAAACCATTGTCTCCTTCAATAATTCTAATATCGTGTACAGCAAAACTGTCATCGATCAATACTGATGCAATTCCTTTCATACGAGAACTCTCTTTATTAATTTTGCGTACGTTTACAGATGTAATTTTCATTCTGCAATCCTCCCTCTTAAAGCATCTTTACTTTATACTTTAATTTTATTATTTTGGATAACAATTGTCAATATTTTTTAATAATTCTATAATATCTCGATGTTATTGATCAGAACGTCTGAATAGCTGAAACTCTTTTTAGCTGTTTCGGTTTCAATGACGAAGACATAATTATAAGATTCGGTGATGACACCATCGAACTCTTCGATTTGATTGCGTGAACCATTGATTTTAAAATGCAATTTCTGATTTTTTAATCCTTCGATTTGATTTTTGATCTTTTGTATGTTCATCGCGGATACCCCTTGTACATCGTGCCATTCGTAATTATGCCGCCAACACCTTCTTCTTTATACTTCGTTCTCTCAATGATATCCAACAAATCGATGGGAGCACTGCGATCAGAAAGAGCGACTGATGATGCGACAATGGCTGGGTCTAGCGCATGGATGTTGACTCTTTTTGGACTGCTGGCAAAATTGGCACCACTCTTGATCAACTCTTCGTAATTGGATTGGCAGGCTCCAGCTATGATGATCAACCGTTCTTGATTTTCTTCGTATTTTCTAGCCTCTTGAATCGCTTTGATGAAATTGTCACTGTTCTTATAAGTCTTTTCACCATCGCGTCCATACATCGCATCATGTCCAGTTATCACCAGGATGTTGGGTTTGTATTTGTTCAAGTAATCGACCACCTCATAGGCGACATCTTGTTCCCTTATCTTGACCCCAAAAGCCATTATTTTTAAATCGTTGTAGAACTTCATACAGCGCTCTAAATATTCATCATCACCATCGATGTGCAAAACTTTACCTGGTAAATAGAAGTACTCGCTGCGATCCAACATTATTTTTTCTTTCATGCGCGTGATGCTATCGTCATCAGTGTGATCGACATCTTCCGTGACGATGACCAAATCTTCTATGTCACTATCTGCATATAGACGGATATCTTTACCTTTTAGATAGACGACTCTATCCTCAATTTTTAAGATTTCAAAGACGACGTCATTATTATGTGATTTACGAGTGACTAAATCACCAATATTAAAAAGCATATAATCATCTCCACGAAATTATATGCTTTTCTTCTCATTTTTTGACTCCAATGCATCACTGATGTCAATAAAAACGTCTAAATTTAACATTTCAGCGCGAATATTTAAGTCTAAATCACGCTCTAATAGAACTTTTTCTATTGTGTTCCAATCGTATTTTTTTAAATTGTTATGTAACGTCTTACGCCTGTATTGAAAACTGTCTCTTATCAAAGCGAAAAACAATTTCTCGTTTTTGGCTTTGCGCACCAATTTCTTCTTCTCTAGAGATATGACGGCACTATCGACATTGGGTTTTGGCACAAAACAATTACGACTGACCACAAACAGTTCATCGATATCATAGAAATAGTTTAAAAAGACTGTTATGGAACCATAATCTTTAGAACCCGGTTTAGCGCTCAATCGTTCAGCAACTTCCTTTTGAACCATGATGACTATTTTAGTGATGTCAACCCCACTTTCAACAATCTTTTCTAAAATAGGTGTCGTTATGTAATATGGTATATTGGCAACTACATAAATGTTTTTATTCTGATAAGATTTGATATCTTCACTGATATTGCGATTTAAAAAATCGTCCCAGATGAATTGGACATTAGTATTTTTGAATTTTTCTTCCAAGCTATCTCTTAATTCAGTATCGATCTCATAAGCCAAAACATTAGTGGCCACTTCCTGTAGTTTACTCGTCAATGCCCCTGCCCCGGGACCTATTTCGATCGCTAAGGTATCTTTAGGCATGTTGGCCTTTTCAACGATTTTGTTCAAGATGTTTTCATCGTTTAAAAAGTTTTGACCAAATCGCTTTTTAAAATGATGGTGATAGTCCATTACCATCCCCACCTTACAATCGTATATGATGCTTTAGCACGACCGAGACTAGATGCCTCTTTTTCAGATTTGAACAACAAATCGAATAATGTCTCTTTGATGGCACCACCGCGGTCTAGAACGATGGCATAAAAAGAATCATATTGGCGAAGATTATCCACTTTGATAATGGTTCCACAAGGTATTCTTTGATCACTCGCAACGATTCTTATCTTGCCATACTCGTTATCTTTAAAATAGATATTTCCATTTTTCGCATTGTGTCTAGGCGGACAACCCAAATATCCACTACAACCGGCACAATCAGGTCCATAACCCGTCATTGTTCCTGTGAATTTGATCGGATTGGTAGGTGCATATTTTAACAACGCACTAAAGGTGTTGACTGTCTTTATCTCGGTCTTTTCAGGAATGTATTTAGAGACTAAGTGAATGGCTTTAACCGCTCTATTTTTACCGACATCATAAGTGATATTTTTATTGACTTTAAAAGTTTCAGATATGATGGCAAAAAAACCGATGATGAACAGACTAAAAATGGTCAATTTACAAGCAAAAATAAAAGTCTTTCTATTTTTCTTTCTCATTATTGTTACCTCATTCTATTGATATTAGGATATCATATATGCCTTTTTAAGTCAAACAATTGACAAGCGTTTCTCGTCGTTATTTCAGCGACATCACTAACTCCTACTTCTTTGATTTTCGCAAGTTCTTCAGCGATTAAGGGAATGTACTCAGGCGTATTTTTTTCACCGCGATGAGGTGTTGGAGCAAGATAGGGACTATCTGTCTCTAAAGTTATGTTGTCCAAAGATAACTCTTTGACGACACTTTTTAAATTAGTATTTTTAAAAGTTAATACCCCACCAATTCCTATGTAATATCCGAGTTTGATATATTCTTTAGCCATTTCCAAAGAACCACTATAACAATGAATAATTCCCTTAAGTCTATGCTCTTTCAAAATATTATATGTATCTTGAGTCGCATCACGGGAATGAATGACCACGGGCATATGCAGCTTTTCGGCTAGACACAACTGTTTCTCAAAGAGTTCTTTCTGTGCTTCTTTTTTATCACTTTCCCAATGATAATCTAAACCGATTTCCCCAATGCCAACAATCTTTTTATTCGTCTTGACTAACTCTTCTAACCAATTTATATCTTCATCAGTAGTCGTATCAATTTCACTAGGATGAAAACCAATCGTCATATAGACATTTGGGTAATCGCCTATTATTTCTAATCCCTCAGCAATCCCCTTTTTATCACAACCACTGATTATTAGCGTATTCACATCATTTTTATTACAGTCTTTTATCAATTTATCGATGTCATAATCTTCTTTTGATAAATGACAATGTGTATCTATAAACATAATTTGCCTCCAAAACAATTATAACATATCTCTCTAACATTCAATTTGTAAATAGTAACCAATTAGTAACAGATGAAAATGACGCGATATAGACCACAATCATGAACTTCATAAGTTTGAATGAATAAGTCACCTTTCATATAACCATAGGTTGAAGAATCATCAAAATATTCAAAATCTTTCATATAGTCATCTATTTCTTTTTGAATATTTTTTTCACTCCTAAATGAATAAAAGGTCGCAGCCGTCATAC
>CANQJR010000025.1 GCA_947624275.1 uncultured Bacilli bacterium | reverse complement strand
ATATCACCAGTGTAAACATCAGTGATCTCAGTACGGTTATTGGCATGCATCAATAGAATACGACCAATTCTTTCTTTCTCTTCCTTCGTCGAATTCATTACGTATGAACCACTGCTCAAATGTCCTGAATAGACGCGGAAGAAAGTCAAACGTCCAACGAATGGATCAGTCATAACTTTAAATGCTAAAGCACTAAATGGTTCGTCATCAGATGGATGTCTAACCAATTCTTTATCCGTTCTAGGCTCTGTTCCTTTGATTGATTCAACATCTAATGGTGATGGTAAATAATCAATGACAGCATCCAATAACAATTTTATACCCATATTTCCAAGGGCTGTTCCACATAGTACTGGGAAGAAATCAACATCAAGTGTTCCTTTTCTAATTGCCTTTTTCAATAGATCGACTGGAATTTCATCACCTTCAAGATATTTTTCCATCAATTCATCATCATAAACAGCAACCGTTTCGATTAGATCAGCTCTTTTTTCTTCAGCAATTGCTTTTAAATCAGCAGGAATTTCGATTTCAGTAGCATTTTCTTCCTCTTTACCATCATAATGATAAGCTTTCATAGTTACTAAATCGATAACTCCATTAAAATCACTTTCAGCACCGATAGGCCATTCAATTGGTTTAGCATTTACACCAAGTCTTGAATCTATCGTTCCTAAAGTATATTCAAAATTTGCCCCCATCTTATCCATTTTATTAGCGAAAATTAATCTAGGTACTTTAAATTCTGTAGCTTGACGCCAAACAGTTTCTGTTTGAGGTTCAACACCGGCTTGAGCATCCAATAATGCTACAGCACCATCAAGTACTCTTAAACTACGACTAACTTCAACCGTGAAATCTACGTGTCCTGGAGTATCGATAATATTTAAGCGATACTTTTTCCAATAGGCTGTTGTTGCAGCAGAAGTGATAGTTATACCACGTTCTTTTTCTTGTTCCATCCAGTCCATTTGTGATTCACCTTCGTGAGTCTCACCAATTTTATGGATCTTTTTAGTATGGAATAATACACGTTCTGTACAAGTAGTTTTACCTGCATCGATATGTGCCATAATTCCAATATTTCTCGTCATCAATAAAGATGTCTCACGTGCCATATTCTATCTCCTTTCTACCAACGATAATGAGCAAAGGCTTTATTTGCTTCTGCCATTCTATGTGTATCTTCACGTTTTTTAACTGATGCTCCTGTTCCATTTGAAGCATCGATCAATTCACTAGCTAGATTCTCGGCCATACCATGTCCACCTCTAACTCTAGAATTTTTAACTAACCAACGAAGTGCTAGTGCTTGACCACGCGTTGCACTTACTTCGACTGGTACTTGGTAATTGGAACCACCAACACGACGAGATTTAACCTCTAATTGTGGTGTAATGTTTTCCATTGCTTTATTGAACACTTCCATTGGATCTTGACCAGTTCTTTCCTTAACCATGTCAAAAGCTTCATAAAGAATAGTTTGAGCGATTCCTTTTTTACCATCTAACATAATAGTATTAATCAATTTTGTAATTACTTTTGAATTATATATAGGATCTGGTAAAACGTCTCTTTTTACCGCACGTCTTTTACGCATATATATCCTCCTTCCTAAATATTTTTAAAATTATTTCTTTGGTTTTTTAGCACCGTATTTACTACGACCTTGTTTTCTATCCTTAACACCAGCAGTATCCAATGTACCACGAATGATGTGATAACGTACACCGATTAGGTCTTTAACACGTCCACCACGAATCATTACAACGCTGTGTTCTTGTAAATTGTGTCCGATACCAGGAATGTAACAAGTTACTTCCATACCATTGCTCAAACGAACACGTGCATATTTACGAAGAGCAGAGTTCGGTTTTTTAGGTGTCATTGTCCCAACACGAGTACATACTCCACGTTTTTGAGGTGAATTTTGATCTGTTCTCTTCTTTTGAATACTATTTAATCCAACTCTTAAAACTGGTGATTTTGGTTTTCTGACTTTACTTCCTCTACCTTTTTTTACTAATTGGTTAATTGTAGTCATATAAAATAAGTCTCCTTTCTTTACACATATCCAGGTGTGTCATATTTTATTTTAAATATAAGTTTTGCCTAGACAAAACTCAATTTAACAACATAGATAATATAACATTAACTGCATTTAAAGTCAACAATTATTAATAGTTTTTAACTATTAGTCATATTATTTCAATTTTTTGATCAATTTCAATTCATGCTTTTTCTCAGCTGAGTCAATCGTGTGTTCCAAAACCTTAGTAATTGTCATCGGTCCTACTCCACCGGGAACGGGAGTATAAGCACTGGCAATCTCATAAGCATCTTTAGATATGTCACCGATATTACCTTTATTATACCCAGCATCGATGAGAACAACCCCTTCTTTAAGCCAATCTCGTTGGATGAATTCTGGTTTTCCGCAAGCTGCTACGACGATATCAGCCGTTTTTAAAATATCCGCAAGATTTTGTGTCTTGCTGTGACAAATAGTAACTGTGGCATCACCATTTAATAACAACATAGAAATCGGTTTTCCCAAGATGGGACTTCTTCCGACGACGACGGCATGTTTTCCCGTCACATCGATATCATAATACTTTAATATTTCCATGATTCCAGCTGGTGTGGCGGCTGAATAGGCATCTTGTCCCATTGTGACAGCTCCAAAACTTTTACTATTTACACCATCTATATCTTTTTCAAGGGCAATTGCATCAAAACACATTTTTTCATCAATCGTCCTCGGTAGTGGATGTTGAATCAAAATGCCATCGACATCTTCATCATTATTCAATTCATCTATCATGTCAAGTAGACCTTCGGTCGTAATAGTATCATCCAAATAGACGACGCGATTGGATATACCGACGCGATCACATGCCTTAGCCTTCATCTTGACATACATTTTAGAACCGGGATCTTCACCGACCATGATCGTCACGAGAAGTGGTGCTTTCCCATATTTCTCGACATATGCCTTAACTCGACTACTAATATTTGCTTCCAATTCTTCAGCAATTATTTTACCATTCAAAACTTTCGTATCCATAAAAACCTCCCATTCATATTCATTATATTTAAATTGATAAAAAATTTAAATACTAATTTCAAAAATAAATAAATTACTGATCATTTTATGAATAAATAACACAATGTATTCCTTTTTATCAAAACCTAATGTATAATAAAACGCGAGGTGAAAGAATGAAAAAGATTGTAGTGGACAAAGAGAAGTTAACTGAAGAATCTCGCGGTCTATTCAAAGAATTTAAAGAGTTTATATCACGTGGCAACGTCATGGACTTGGCTGTTGGTGTCATCATAGGTACTGCTTTTAGTAACATCGTCACTGCCTTTACTAAAATGTTAACCGATTTGATCGGAACCGCCTTTGGAGGAATCGATTTTCGTGGTTTGACATATACAATAGGTAAGTTGACAGTCGAGTATGGAACTTTCTTACAAGCTGTGTTCGACTTTTTGATCACCGCCGTGTGCATCTTCATCATGGTTAAAATCGTCAATCGATTCATGAGAAAGAAAGAACAAGAAAAAACGGTTACGCCACCACCAACACCAAGAGATATAGTATTACTAGAAGAGATAAGAGATTTATTAAAAGAAAATCAAAAGACAAAAAAGACCAAATTGAAATGATCATCTTTCAATTAGGTCTTTTTTATAGCTCATCTATTTCGACAATCGAACCTTGTAAGTTTTGATTAAATTCGTCATTCAATTTATTGACCATGATTGCAATCAATAATAAGAAAGCAAAAAACATCAAGAGAAATAATAAAAATACTACTATTCCCCAACCTTTATTATTCAATTTCATTATGCATCACCACATAATATAATTCTACTATAAAACATTGATAAAATCAATCAAGCAAAAAGGTAAAGAATCATCTTTACCTTTTTATTAATCCATAAATTCTTCTTCTAATTTATCGAGAGGTTCTTCATCGATAAATTGTGAAGACAATTCATATTCAACATTGCGATATGCCTTGACACCAGTTCCAGCAGGTATCAATTTTCCAATGATGACATTTTCTTTCAATCCTTCTAGCTTGTCAACTTTTCCTTTGATAGCAGCATCAGTCAAAATTCTTGTCGTCTCTTGGAATGATGCAGCTGCCAAGAATGAATCAGTTTCAAGAGAAGCTTTAGTGATACCCAATAACACTGGTTTTCCAGTAGCTGGTTTTTTACCTTTGATGATGACTTCTTTATTGGCATCAGTAAACTCTCTAAAGTTAACGAGTAATCCTGGTAAGAATAATGTATCTCCAGCTTCGACAATGCGCATTTTAGATATCATACGTCTTGCGATTATTTCAATGTGCTTATCAGAAATGTCAACACCTTGTCCACGATATACACTTTGAACTTCCTTCAAGATATATTCTTGAGTTGTCAATGGATCAGTAACTGCGAGCAATTCTTTTGGACTGATTGCTCCTTCAGTCAATTTATCTCCAGCTTCAACTTCATCACCGACACTGACTCTCAATTTAACACCATAGTTGGTTACGTGATCTTTGGTCTCAAGTTCATTCTTAACACTGATCTTGTATTTTCCATGATCTTCATCAATTTTGGAAACTTTACCTTTGATCTCAGAGATAGTGGCTTTTCCTTTTGGAATACGTGCTTCAAATAGTTCTTGAATACGTGGAAGACCTTGAGTGATATCATCTCCACCAGCAACACCACCATTGTGGAATGTACGCATGGTCAATTGTGTACCTGGTTCACCGATTGCTTGAGCAGCCATGATACCAATAGCTTCTCCAATTTCAACTAAGTTACCAGTTGCCAAATTGCGACCATAACATTTTTTACAAACACCATTAACAGTATTACAAGTTAGACATGTTCTAATCTCAACTTCTTTAATACCAGCATTTACTATTTTTTCAGCAATGGATTCAGTGATCAAATCCAATTTGTCACAAATGACATTTTTCGTCTCAGGATCGATGACCTTTTTGTTAGCAAAACGACCAACGATACGATCATACAATTTTTCAATTACTTCGCCAGTCTTATCATTGATGAATTCTCTTACAACGACACCATTTTCAGTACCACAATCTTCTTCACGAACAATGATGTTTTGTGATACGTCAACTAGACGACGAGTCAAATATCCAGAGTCTGCTGTCTTCAATGCCGTATCAGCAGATCCTTTACGAGCACCATGTGTAGACAAGAAGAACTCAGCAACGGATAGACCTTCTCTAAAGTTTGACGTGATTGGTATTTCTACTGGCGTACCATCTGGTTTTGCCATGATACCACGCATACCAGCAACTTGTGTAAAGTTAGAGATTGATCCACGAGCTTTAGAGTGCATCATCATGAAGATTGGGTTATCAACATCGGCATCAGCCTTTTGTTGAAGTTCTTTTTGAACGTCATTCTTCGCATTATCCCAAGTCGAAATAACCTTTTCAAAACGTTCATCTTCTGTTATCAATCCACGATTGTATTGTTTATTGATCTTATCAACCGTCTTATTGGCTTCTTCAATTATGTCATTCTTAGTCTCACTGATGACGATATCACTGATTGAAACAGTTATACCGGCAATCGTTGAATACTTAAATCCTAAATCTTTCATCTTATCAAGCATAATAGAAGTTTCAGTCGTTCTATAACGCTTAAATATTTGAGCAATGATACTTTCCAATGTACCTTTAGCGAAAGGTTTTACAAGAGGCATTGCCTTGATTGTTTCTGCAACATTCTCTCCTTGCTTGATGAAATATTTATTAGGAGTGATATTTTGAATATTGTCATTAGTTGGTTCATTGATATAAGCAAAAGAGTCTGGTAAGATTTCATTAAATTTAAGTTTACCAACTGTCGTAACTAAATATTTACCTTTTTGACCTTCAGTAAATAACTTGTGTTTAAATGAATCGACAGGAATGGCAATTCTTGCATGTAATGTTACTTCTTTTCTCTCATATGCCATCAATGCTTCGTTAGCATTTTTAAATATGCGTCCTTCACCTGGATGTCCTTCTTTTTCCATCGTTAGATAATAGTTACCTAAAACCATATCTTGGGATGGCGTTACGATAGGGCTACCATCTTTAGGACTCAAGATGTTATTAGCACCTAACATCAATAGTCTAGCTTCAGCTTGAGCCTCTTCAGAAAGTGGTACGTGAACGGCCATTTGGTCACCATCGAAATCCGCATTGAATGCTGGACACACAAGTGGGTGTAAACGAATGGCTTTACCACCGATCAAAATTGGTTCAAACGCTTGAATACCAAGACGGTGAAGAGTAGGAGCACGGTTCAACATGACAGGATGTTCCTTGATCACTTCTTCAACGATATCCCATACCTGTGGATCTCTATTCTCGATCAAACGCTTAGCTGCTTTAATGTTATGAGCAATATCTTTCTTAACCAAACCATTTATGACATGTGGTTTGAACAATTCAAGAGCCATTTCCTTAGGAATACCGCATTGGTACATCTTCAAACTTGGACCGACGACGATAACGCTACGACCAGAGTAGTCAACACGTTTTCCCAATAAGTTTTGACGAAAACGACCTTGTTTACCTTTTAACATACTAGAAAGTGATTTCAAAGGACGATTTCCGGCACCAGTGACACTTCTACCACGTCTTCCATTGTCAAATAGAGCGTCAACTGCTTCTTGTAACATACGTTTTTCATTTTGAATTATGATGCCAGGAGCATTTAAATCAAGTAATTTTTTCAAACGATTATTACGATTGATGACACGTCTATATAAGTCATTCAAATCACTCGTTGCAAAACGTCCACCATCTAGTTGAATCATTGGTCTCAATTCTGGTGGAATGACAGGAATGACATCGAGAATCATCCATTCTGGTCTTTGATTAGATTGATAGAAAGCATTTAAAACGTCTAATCTCTTTACCAATCTAGTTCTCTTTTGACCTTGAGCTGTTTGCAACTCCTCAGTAATGGCATCGATCTCTTTCTTCAAATCGACCTTCTTAAGCAATTCCTTAATGGCCTCTGCACCCATTCCAACTTTGAAACCGTTACCATATTTTTCATAATATTGACGATATTCTTTTTCAGAAAGGGTCTGTTTATCTTCAAGAGGAGCAATACCTTTATCGATTACAACATAACTTACGAAATATAATACTTCTTCCAAATCTCTTGGACTCATGTCGAGCACAAGACCCATACGAGATGGAACACCTCTGAAGAACCAAATGTGAGAAACGGGGCTAGCTAGTTCGATGTGACCCATTCTTTCACGTCTTACTTTAGCACGAGTTACTTCAACACCACAGCGGTCACAGACGATGTTCTTATATCGCACTCTTTTGTACTTACCACAAGCACATTCAAAGTCTTTAGTAGGTCCAAAGATTTTTTCACAGAACAATCCATCTCTTTCTGGGCGTAGAGTTCTATAATTGATGGTCTCGGGTTTTTTAACTTCACCATATGACCACTCACGAATTTTTTCAGGGGAAGCAATTCCAACTTTTAATGCTTCAAATTCATTTACTGCTATCATTATGCCTCATCCCCTTTCATCAATTCATTTTCAAACTCGCTTTCCGCTTGTTCATCAAATTCATCATCATTCATCGAATCAAAATCATCAAAATCATCTGTTTCGTCATCCTCTTGATCATAGTTATCATTTGGATCTTCACCTTCACTTGAAGGAGGAAGTTCGATGTTATCTATATTAGTATCAACGTCTTCTTTGTATTCATCTTCTTCAATCTCTTTCAATTGTAAGACTTCATTTTTATCATTGACAATACTTATATCTAATCCCAAAGCTTGGAACTCTTTCATCAATACTCTAAACGATTCTGGAACACCAGCTTGGTTAATGTCTTCACCTTTGACAATTGACTCATACACTTTGACACGTCCTACGACGTCATCAGACTTAACTGTCAAGATTTCTTGTAGGATGTGCGAAGCACCATAAGCTTCTAGAGCCCAAACTTCCATTTCTCCAAATCTTTGTCCACCGAATTGAGCTTTACCACCAAGTGGTTGTTGTGTAACTAGAGAATATGGACCAGTAGAACGAGCATGCAATTTATCGTCGACCATATGGTGTAGTTTGATCATGTACATGACACCAACGGATACGCGATTATCGAATGGTTCACCAGTACGACCATCATAGAGTACAGTCTTACCATCTGGTTCCATTCCAGCTTCTTCCATCATTTCAGCAATATCACTAGTCTTAGCACCATCGAATACTGGCGTAGCAACATGTACTCCCAATTTTTTGGCAGCCATACCCAAGTGCAATTCTAGGATTTGTCCAAGGTTCATACGTGATGGAACACCTTGCGGATTCAACATGATGTCAACAGGAGTACCATCTGGTAAATAAGGCATATCTTCTTGTGGAAGGATTAACGAAATGACACCTTTATTACCATGACGTCCACTCATCTTATCTCCAACTTGAATCTTTCGCTTTTGAGCTATGTATACACGAATTACTTTGCTAACACCAGCTGGTAATTCGTCATTATCTTTACGAGAGAAAATCTTAACGTCATGAACGATACCATCTCCACCATGTGGAACGCGTAATGACGTATCTCTAACTTCACGAGTCTTTTCACCGAAGATGGCATGTAATAGTTTTTCTTCAGAAGTCAATTCAGCCATACCTTTTGGTGTAACTTTACCTACTAAGATATCTCCTTCTTTAACTTCTGTACCAACTATGACAATACCATTTTCATCAAGATTCTTTCTTGCTTCATCGCTGACATTAGGAATATCACGAGTAATTTCCTCAGGTCCCAATTTAGTTTCACGACATTGCATTTCAAAGTCTTCCAAATGAATTCCAGTATAGACATCGTCTTTTACCAAATTTTCATTCAATATTACAGCGTCTTCGTAGTTATAACCATTGAAAGTCATAAAGGCAACTACGACATTCTTTCCAAGAGCTAATTCTCCTTGATCAGTACTTGGTCCATCAGCTATGACTGAACCGCGTTTAACTTTGTCACCAACTTTGACAATTGGTCTTTGATGTTGACAAGTACCAGCATTAGAAAGTTCAAAGTTAGATAGATAATATTCATCTTTTCCACCTTTGGTCTTAACGACGATCTTTCTTGCATCGACATAGTCAACTACACCATCGGCTTTGCAGACAACGACAGCACCACTATCACGGGCAGCTACGTATTCAACACCTGTACCGACAAGTGGAGCTTCAGCTTTTAATAGTGGAACAGATTGACGTTGCATGTTGGCACCCATCAAGGCACGAGTCGCATCATCGTGTTCCAAGAATGGAATACAACTCGTAGTGACAGCGACAACTTGTTGTGGAGAAACATCGACATAGTCAACTTGTTCAGGTTTTACCAAAATATTCTCTCCACGATATCTAGCTGGAACTAAATCTTCTGTCATGACATTGTTATCATCAACTTGGACAGTTGCAAGAGAGATGATGATGTCAGCTTCTTCATCAGCTGTCAAATAATCGACTTGATCAGTCAATTGTTTATTTACAACTTTGCGATATGGAGTCATGATGAATCCATATTCATCGATTTTAGCATAACTTGCTAGAGATGTGATTAGACCGATGTTTTGTCCTTCTGGTGACTCGATTGGACAAATGCGACCATAGTGTGAAGCATTTACGTCACGAACTTCAGTACCAGCTCTATCCCTTGACAATCCACCTGGTCCTAAAGCGGATAGACGTCTCTTATTAGTAAGTTCGGCAATTGGGTTAGTCTGATCCATGAATTGTGACAATTGGCTACTTCCAAAGAACTCTTTCATAGCGGCCGTTATAGGTCTTATGTTGATAAGCGTTTTAGGAGTGACTTCTTCCATCTCTTGCGTAGTCATTCTTTCACGAATAACTCTCTCCATGCGTGAAACACCGATTCTAAATTGATTTTGAAGAAGTTCACCAACTTGACGAATACGACGATTTCCCAAATGGTCGATCTCATCAATATTACCAAATCCACGCAATAGATTTAAGTAATAAGACACTGATGCATAGACATCTGGAATAGTAAGTCTCTTCACTTCAGTCGTCTGATCATTACCTATTAATGTAATGACTTCTTTCTTATTATTAGGATCATATACTTTGATAGTTTGAATTTTATTTAAATTGTCTAAATCTTCATTAATTTTAACCTCTTTAACGTTATATCCATCAGCAAAGATAGGTTTTAAAACGTCGAGAACATCTTTGTTTATAACTGTACCTTTTTCAACGACAACTTTGCCATCAACTTTGATATCTTCTGCCAAAGTCAAACCGATTACACGATCTAAAACATTTAATTTACGATTGAATTTATAACGTCCTACTTTAGCTAAATCATATCTAAACTCATCAAAAAATCTAGTAATTATTTGGTTCTTTGATGAATCTAAAGTAGCTGGTTCACCAGGTCTCAACTTTTCATATATCTCAATTAGAGCTTCATCAGTATTTCTAGTTGAATCTTTAGCCAAAGTATTCTCTAAGTATTCATCTTTACCAAAAACTTTGATGATATCTTCATCACTAGATAGACCAAAAGCACGCAATAGTGTCGTAATTGGCACTTTTCTCGTTCTGTCAATTCGAACATACAAAACATCCCGGGCATCCGTTTCATATTCGAGCCAAGTTCCACGAGTCGGAATGATTTGTGACGTTAGAGAAGGACGTCCACTCTTATCGACTTCACGATTGAAGTATACGCTAGGTGAACGAACTAATTGTGACACGATAACACGTTCTGCACCATTGATGACAAAAGTTCCACTATCGGTCATCACAGGCATGTCACCCAAGAAAATCTCTTGTTCTTTTACTTCGCCAGTCTCATGATTAAAAAGACGCACTTCGACTTTCAAAGGCGCAGCAAAAGTTGTCTCACGATCTTTACTCTGTTTAATAGTATATCGCGGTTCATCAAAATGATAGTCACCAAATTCTAATGATAAAGTACCAGAAAAATTTTCAACGGGGAACAAATCTTCAAAAACCTCTTTAATACCAGTATCAATAAACCATTGATATGATTTCTTTTGAATCTCTAATAAATCTTTTAATTCATAAGTATTTCTAATTCTAGAAAAACTTCTTCTTTGACGGTGGTCACCACAATTTATAATCTTATATGCCACTAAAATTCACCCCTATCAGTATATTTAATCAAAGAACATAGTTATTAATAATAACACGTTGCCAATTTATATTAATAGCATAAATCTATCAATAAGTCAATTAAAAATGCATTTAATTACAAAAAAACCTTTTATTTTATCCAACACTTCCACTTCATAAATTTTTTCTAAATCGCGAAGCATCGATTTAGCCCCTTGTTCTTTTCGAACGACGATGAATAGAGCTCCACTTTTTTTCAAATGTTTTTTAGCACCCATGACGATTTCATAGACGATTTGTTTACCAGCTCTAATCGGTGGATTGGTTATGATGAAATCATATGTATCAACGACGTTCTGATAACAATCGCTCTCCAAAAAATTGACGTTCGTAACACCATTTAGTTTTTTATTCATTTCAGCGAGATGAAGAGCTCGGCGATTGACATCAATTCCCAAGAATTGAGCATCGACAATCTTTCCCAAAATGATGTCGATCACACCATAGCCACAACCGACATCCAAAATATTGCCATGTAGGAGTTCAAGAGGAATTGTCTCCAACAAAATCCGCGTTCCAAAATCTAATTTTCCCTTTGAAAAGACACCATTATCTGTGTAAAAAGAGTAATGGTTATTCAATATGTCGACATCATATTTTTGAATATTGCTCTTCAATTCATCGTTAGAGAAGTATTGTCCCATATTCACCTCAAAAACAAAAAGAGTTAACTAATAAAATTATATAGTTAACTCTCCTTTCGTAACAAATATAATAATACCTTAAAAACGCTTTTATTTCAAACGTTTTTCAGTCAAGTCAATACGTTTTCAAAAATTTTACATAAATTTTACAAAAAAAAGAATCACGTGAGTGATTCTAATGCCTAAAACAGAATTATTTAACTTCTACTTCTGCTCCAGCTTCTTCTAATTTAGCTTTGATTTCATTTGCTTCATCAACAGAAATACCTTCTTTAACTGCTCCACCATTATCAGCGATATCTTTAGATTCTTTCAATCCCAATCCAGTAATTTCTTTAATTACTTTGATAACGTTGATCTTAGCAGCACCAGCATTAACTAAGTTAACGCTGACAACGCTTGGTCCATTATCGGCAGCAGCAGCTCCAGCTGCAGGTGCAGCAACAGCTACAGCACTTGGATCTACTCCAAATTCCTCTTTCATTGCATCTACTAATTCTTTAATTTCTAAAAGGTTCATTTCTTTTAAAGCACTTATGAATTCATCTTTAGTTAATTTAGCCATTTTTAATTCCTCCTATTTTTATTTTATTTTACCCATTATTCTTCTTTTTGTTTAGCATATAAATCTAAGCAGATAGATAAGTCTTTGACAAGACCAATCATACCACCAGCAAGCATAGTAAGTAGTCCTTCTCTTGAAGGGATAGTTGCTAAAGCAGCTAATTTTGCTTTATCTGATACCTCTCCATCAATGATACCAACTTTTAAAACTAATGCTTGGTTTGTCTTAGCAAAATCTGATAGAACTTTAACCGCACCAATTTGATCTTCACCGAATGCCATAGCACTTGGTCCAACTAAATTGTCACTCAAGTCAATCTTTAAATCAGATAGAGCTCTAGCCATCAAAGTGTTTTTGTAAACTTTATAATCAGCACCATTCTCACGCAATTTAACGCGCAAGTCTTTAGCTTCATTATCAGTTATTCCACGGTAATCGAACAAAATCACTGACGCACTATTTTGAACGCGATCTTTGATCTCATCAATTACTTCTTGCTTTTTAGCTAGAATCTTTTCATTTGCCATTTCCACACCTCCTATTATATTTAAAAGTGCCACAAAAAAGGCCTTCACATCACAGACATGAAGACCCAATAGTTATCAATTCATCAAGTCCTCGGTAGGATTTACGTTTATACCTACTGTCTATGGCACCAAAATCAATTATTATTATATAGTGCTATCTACTATTTGTCAAAAGAATTTACACTAACTTTAATTCCAGGACCCATAGTACTAGCAATTGAAACATTTCTGATGTATTCACCTTTTACAGTTGCTGGTTTCAATTTGATGATGTTAGCCATGAAAGCATCCATGTTTTCAACCATTTTTTGTTCATCAAAATTAGTATTACCAATGATGGCATGAACATTACCAAAACTGTCAGTTCTGTATTCAACACGACCAGCTTTAACTTCAGAAACAGCTTTTTCAACATCGACTGTAACCGTTCCCGTTTTAGGATTTGGCATTAATCCACGTGGTCCTAATACTCTACCCAACTTACCGAGAAGTGGCATCATATCAGGTGTTGCAATCATGACGTCAAATCCAAACCAGTTCTCTTTTTCAATCTTTTCTAGAATATCTGTATCACCAACGAAGTCAGCTCCTGCAGCTTCAGCCTTTTTAGCATTATCACCACGAGCTACAACTAAAACTTTTTTATCTTTACCAGTACCATTTGGAAGTACGATTGCACCTCTCAATTGTTGGTCAGCTTTTTTGGTATCAACATTTAATCTAACAGCAATTTCAACAGATGAAACAAACTTACTAACAGAAGTTTCTTTAACTAGTTTAGCAGCTTCTTCTTTGCTATAAGCTTTACCTTTTTCAATTTTAGAGGCAGCTTCTATATACTTTTTTCCTCTATTTTTCATTTCATTTCCTCCTTATGTGGTCAAGCGGATTATCCTCCCACATAGGTATAAACCTATATGTATATTATATTAATAAATCGCTATTTATTATTCCTTAACAGCAATACCCATATTGCGGGCAGTACCTTCAACGATTTTCATAGCTTCTTCTACTGTATAAGCATTTAAATCTGGTAATTTGATTTCTGCAATTTCTCTAATTTGATCTTTAGTAAGAGTTGCAACTATTTCTTTAGATCCTTTAACAGAACCCTTGTTGATTTTAGCAGCTTTCTTAAGTAAAAAAGCTGTAGGTGGAGTCTTAATTACGAAATCAAAACTTCTGTCATCATAAATAGAAATTTCAACTGGTAAAACATCTCCCATTTTATCTCTAGTTGCGTCATTATATTTTGTACAAAACTCTTGCAAATTAATTCCGGCAGGTCCTAAAACTGTTCCAACTGGTGGAGCAGGTGTAGCTTTTCCAGCTTGAATTTGCAATTTAATTTTCTTAACAACTTCTTTTGCCACGAAAAACACCTCCTATATTTTTATTTTGTTTTCGCGAGTGGTCCAAATAGCCAAGATCCGCGCTTCCCACTTATTTCTTCTATATAATTCAATATAGCATTTCGATAATAACACATCGCTCTCAAAAAATCAAGCAATTTCTAAAAATTAGTCAACTGCCAACTCGATTTGTGATATTTCGACTTCCACAGATGTCTCTTGACCGAATAGATCGACATTTAACAATAGTTTTTGATTTGGTAGATCGATGCTATCAATGACACCATACATACCAGTAAATGGTCCAGCAATAATTTTGACTTTTGCCCCTACTTCTAATTCCTTATCGTTATCGAAACGACTAATACCCATATTGTTCAAGATGTTATCAACTTCATATGGTTGTAATGGCGTTGGCTTTGCCCCTTTACCACTAGAACCGATAAATCCCGTTACACCAGGTGTATTTCGAACGACAAACCAAGCTTCATCGCTCATGACCATTTCAATTAAAACGTAACCAGGAAACATCTTTTTAACTTTTTCTTTAGTGACTCCATCTTTAACTTCTATCTCCTTCTGTTCAGGAATGATAACTCTAAAAATGTAATCTTTCATATCCATGGACTGAGCACGCATTTCCAATTTTTCTTTTACTTTGCTCTCATGTCCAGAATAAGTGTTTACTACATACCATTGTTTTTCCATAAAACCTCTCCTATACTATTACAATAATTGATTTCAACCATGCCATTAAAAGTTCTATACCATAGAAATATAGGGCAAAGAATAGAACAAAGACAATTGTCGCAATTGAGTATTTGATCATATTTCTTCTACTTGGCCATACCACTTTAGACATTTCTGAAATGACACCTTTGAAAAAACCAACTCTTTCTCTTTTCTTTTCACTTTTTTTCTTTTCGCTTTTAACTTTTGTTTCTTTTGAAGAATTAGTTTTAACTTTCTTTTCATCTTTCTTTTTCATACTATTCTCCTCTTCATTTTACCAAAATAAAAACACTTATATGTGTCACCAATAAAATAACATAAAAGTGTTTCTAAGTCAACAATTATTGCATTTCTTGCGTTTGAATTGGTCGAGCATTATATTGATCATCAAAACGAGATTGTCTAAATTTATTAATGAATAAGATTAGGCCAGCCACAAACATGAGAACGGAAACCAATTGAGCCATCCTAATATTGCCTAACATCAAGCTGTCAGTTCTAAGTCCTTCGATGAAAAAGCGACCCAATCCGTACCACATCATATATACGGCAGTAGGTTGTCCTGTATGAGTATATCTAAAGCGGCGAACGATTAACAAAATGACAAATCCTAACAAATTCCACAAACTCTCATATAGAAAAGTGGGATGATGATAGTTGGCACCGATTTTCATACCATTGATGATGAACTCTGGCAAGTGAAGATTTTGTAAAAATGTAAGGCTGACCACACCACCATAAGCCTCTTGATTGAAGAAGTTTCCCCAGCGACCAATCGCTTGACCAATGATCAGACCGACAACGATGATGTCGACAACTTTCAACACGCGCTGTTTTGATTTCAAGGAATAATAGAGGACGAATAGTCCACCAGCTAAGATGGCTCCATGAATCGCCAAGCCACCATTCCATATTTCAAATATTTCGACGACGTGTTGGCTGTAATAAGACCAATTGAACAATACGTAATAAAGTCTTGCTCCAATTATGGCAATGATGGTTCCATAAAAGATCAAATTGATGAAGAAATCCTCTTTGATCTTCTGTCTTCTAGCTTCACGAATGATGATAACAATTCCTACGAACAATCCCAAAGCAATTAGTATTGAATACCAATACAATTGAAAAAAGCCTAAATCAAGTGCAATTCTATTCATAATTTTTCACCTTCTTCATGAAAGGTTTTATGACAAAACTTTCCATTAATACATTTAATATTGATAATATTATTGAAATAAAAAACAGGGCTGGCAAACTAGTAAATTCCACTCTTTTATTCATGACGAATTCGACTAGTTTCAATATGATCATATTATTGGCGAAATAGAAAAGACCTAATGTCAATCCAGTAATTGGTAATGTGAGAGAAAATAAAATGGGTTTCACTGTCTTGTTGAGAAAATATATCAAAACGACAGCGATGAAAGAATATAGATATAGATGTGTCTCATCGATTTTAAAAGTAGTAAACATCATGTCGACGCACAAAAAGATAAACGTATATGCCAACATATAAGAAAACCATTCTATTATCGATGTAATTATTTTTCTCTTATCCATTTTTTCTCATCCATCATTTCACCTATAATATTTTTTTCAAGAATTGACCAGTATAAGAAGTTGGGCACTTGCTGACTTCTTCTGGCGTACCCGTCGTCACAATCGTTCCACCAGCATCGCCACCTTCTGGTCCTAAATCAATTATGTAATCAGCCGTTTTTATCATATCAAGGTTGTGTTCGATGACTATTACTGTATCTTTATTATCTACTATTTTTTGAATAATTGCAAGAAGTCTTTTGATGTCATGGATGTGAAGTCCCGTCGTCGGTTCATCCATGATGAAAAGGGTCTTACCAGTAGCTTTCTTTTGAAGTTCTTTAGCCAGTTTGACGCGAGCGGCCTCACCACCTGATAACGTCGTAGCACTCTGACCGAGTTTGACATAACCGAGTCCAACATCTTCCAACACTTGAAGTTTGTTTTTGATGCGTGGAACATTTTCAAAGAATTTCAAAGCTTCGCTGACACGCATGTCCAAAACTTCTGCGATGTTCTTGTCTTTATATTTTATGTTTAAAGTCTCCGTATTATATCTACTTCCGTGACATACTTCACAAGGAATGTAGACATCTGGTAAAAAATGCATTTCGATTTTTTTAACGCCATCACCGCGACAAGCCTCACATCGTCCACCTTTGACGTTAAAAGAGAAACGATCTTTACCAAAGCCGAACATCTTAGCTTCTTTTGTCGTCGTGAAGAGCTCTCTGATGTCATCGAAGACACCGGTATAGGTTGCAGGATTGCTGCGCGGTGTACGACCGATCGGATTTTGCGTTATCTCGACGACTTTATCGATGTTTTCCAATCCGACGATCTTTTTGTGCTTACCGACTTTATCTTTTATCTTATACAAATAGTCGCGAGCGGCGGTCGACAAAATGGACATGGTCAAACTACTCTTACCACTACCACTAACACCACAAACACAAGTGAAAGTTCCAAGAGGGAATTTGACATCGACATTTTTTAGATTATTTTCACAAGCTCCTTTGATCTCGATGAACTTCCCCGTTCCCTTACGACGTTTTTTAGGTATTTCGACACCTAATTCACCACTCAAATAACGTCCCGTCAAACTGTTTTTATTCGCCATTACTTCTTTTGGTGTTCCACAGGCCATTATCTCTCCACCCTCATCACCAGCGAGCGGACCAATATCGACTAAATAATCACAGGCCAACATCGTATCAGTATCGTGTTCGACGACGATTAGAGTATTACCCAAATCGCGCATCTCTTTTAACGTGTTGATCAGTTTTTCATTGTCGCGTTGATGTAGACCAATACTCGGCTCATCCAAGACGTACAAAACGCCAGTCAAACGCGAACCTATTTGCGTAGCTAATCTAATCCTTTGACTCTCACCACCAGATAGCGTTCCTGCCATACGGTTTAGTGTCAAATATTCCAAACCGACATTTTTCAAGAATAACAACCTGTTTTTAATCTCAACTAATAATAGATGCGCAACTTGTTCTTGGAAAGGCGTAAGTTTTAAATTGTCGATGAAAGCAATCATGTCTTTGATGCTCATACAAGTCAACTCATAAATGTTCTTTTTATTTATTTTGACTGACAAAACCCAATCGGCAAGACGGGCTCCGTGACAAGTTTCACATTCTGACTCAACCATGTAGTTCTCCAACCAATCTCTTATCCATGTACTGGACGTCTCCATATATCTTCTCTGAAGATTATTGACAACACCCTCATAATAATCTCTTTGATTGTACTGATTACCACTTCTCGTCGCATATTTGAATTGGATGATGTCAGGGCTACCATATAGAACGATATCCTGTAACTTTTTAGTCAATTTGCCAAATGGCTTATTCATGTCAATTTTGTAATGTTTGCATACGCATTCCAACTTCTTATAATCGACACTATCTTGGTCATCATTGGAAGTGACAATGCAACCCTGATTAATCGATTTATCACGATTAGGAATTACTAAATCAGCATCGATGTTCAACTTGATTCCCAAACCATTACATTCAGGACATGCGCCAAATGGAGCATTAAAACTGAACATGCGCGGTTCTAATTCGGGAATGGAGAAATCACAATAAGGACAAGCAAAGGATTCTGAGAACAATATTTCTTTATGTCCTAGAACGTCGACGATAACTTTTCCTTTAGCAAGACGAGTTGCCGTCTCAACTGACTCGAATAGACGACTTCTCACTCCCGGTTTTAAGATGAGACGATCGATGACGACATCGATATCATCTTTAATATTTTTTTCTAATGATATCTCATCGCTCAAATCACGAATTTCGCCATTGATGCGCACGCGAGCATAACCGTCACTTCGCAATTTTTCCAAAACATCTTTGTGCATTCCTTTTTCGCCATGGACAATTGGAGCCATGACGACGATCTTTGTTCCCTCTTCGTACTCTAAAATGCGATTGACAATTTCATCAACGCTTTGACTAGTTATCGGTATGTTGTGATTAGGACAATAAGGAACACCAATTCTAGCATATAGAAGACGCAAATAATCATATATTTCAGTTACCGTTCCCACTGTCGAACGCGGATTTTTACTAGTCGTCTTTTGATCGATACTTATCGCTGGTGATAATCCCTCGATAGAATCGACGTCAGGCTTTTCTGTACCTCCCAAGAATTGTCTAGCATAGGCACTTAAAGATTCGACGTAACGTCTCTGTCCTTCGGCATATATTGTATCAAAGGCCAAACTGCTCTTTCCACTACCACTGACACCAGTCATGACAATAAATTTATCTTTGGGAAGAGTTAAATTTATATTCTTTAAATTGTTTTCTCGAGCACCTTTTATAATAATCTCATTCATATTTTTTGCCTCTCTTTTTTACATATACATCTTTTTGCCCTCTTTGATAGTAGGCCAGTTCATCAATAGCTATTTCATCACTCTTGAACTTCATTTCAAAAAGTTCAACTTCTG
>CANQJR010000024.1 GCA_947624275.1 uncultured Bacilli bacterium | reverse complement strand
TCAATGGATTGGTATGAGAAGATGTGGCGTTACACTGTTGAAGTGTTTAGAAATTTGGACATTCCCGTTCGTCAACTGGAGTGTTGCAGTGGTGATTTAGCTGACTTGAAAGTTAAATCGTGTGATGTCGAAGCTTGGAGCCCAAGACAACAGAAATATTTTGAAGTTGGTAGTTGTTCTACTTTAGGTGATGCCCAGGCAAGACGTCTAGGTATCAGAGCAAAGAGTGAAAATGGAACCTATTACGTTCACACTTTAAACAATACAGTACTTGCATCACCAAGAGGATTAATAGCCTTAATCGAGAATAATTATCAAGAAGATGGAAGCATCAAGATACCTGAAGTTCTTCAAAAATATATGGGTGGTATTAAACAAATAAATCCATCAAAATAATCAAAGATTTTTCTTAATCTGTGTTATAATATAGTTAGAGGTCGATCATATGAAAAAAGAAAATTTACCTTATATATTAGTCATTTTAGGTGCTGTTATCATAATTATAGCTCTTGCTTTGATTGGATTGAAACAAAATGGTTCTGATGAGAATGGTGAAGAGACACCTGAAGAAGAGATCAATTATTCATCCCACGAGAGTTATGACAAAAAATTTATGATGAGTGCACCAGATTCTTGGAAAGAGGTAACTGATAAGAAGAGCTTAAATGAAAATGCCAACATCGAATTGAATGATGAAGATAAAAGTGCTTATGTCGTAGTAGTCATAACTGATAAAAAGAATACGACTGACGATTTTGAAGATTATAAAAAACGTGTTTTTCAACAGAAAGAACAATATTATAAGACAAAAGTAACTTCTTATGAAAAGACGCAAATCGCTGGACACGACGCTGAATATGCTAAAATTTATTATACAGATCCTAATCAAATAAATATTTATATCAGGGCATATGCCGTTGAGACTGATAATTATTTTGGACAAATAGTCATTTGGACTTTAGCTAGTAATGAAAAAGAAGTTCAAGAGGAATTTGATAAAATTGCCGGTAGCTTTAGGGAAGTGGCTATCAAAGAAGATAATGAGTAATGATCATTATCTTTTTTTATCGACACATCTTAGTACCAATTGTTCTTTAAGTGTGTTATAATAAAAAAAGATAGGTGGTGGTATTACGCGAACATATAATTCAATCAAGAATATGATCTTTTCCGTAATAGCCAATGCCTTGACTATTCTAATCGGTTTTGTCGTTCAAAAAGTTTTTTTAAGCGTCTTGGGAACAGAGTATTTAGGTGTTAATAGTCTCTATAATAATATCATCAGCATGTTAGCTATTGCTGATTTGGGAATCGGAACGGCTATCGTTTACAATCTCTATTCACCAATCGCTCACAAAAATGTGGAAAAGATAAAATCGCTCATGCGTTTTTATCGCAATACTTATCGCTTTATTGCCTTAATAATCTTTTTAATCGGGTTGTTGGTCATGCCTTTTTTACCAATCATTGTTGGTCATACGACGATATCACAATTCGAGTTATCCGTTCTCTTTCTCTTGTTTTTAATTGATACGGTCGTCTCATATCTCTTGAGTTATAAGAGAAGTCTATTATATGCTGATCAAAAGATATACATAACATCAATTGTCCATTTGGGCTATTTAGTCATCATGAATACGCTATTGGTCATGTCTTTGCTTTTGACTGCTAATTTTTATTTATTTTTGATCATAAAAATTGTCATGCGCTTTTTAGAGAATTTAGTCATAAGTGTGATTGCCAATAAGAAGTATCCATATTTAAAGGAGACAAATGTCAAAAAAATCCAAAAGCGAACCGTTAATGATATAATATTAAAAGTAAAGGGATTAATCTTTCACAAACTCGGTTCTTTCTTTGTCTTAGGTACTGACAATATCATCATCTCAATGTTTTTAGGAGTGGCCGTCGTTGGTCTATATAACAATTATTATTTAGTAATATATGCTTTGACGACATTGATTGGTCAGGGGTTCACTTCATTTACAGCGAGCGTGGGCAATCTCTTGACTACGGAGAGCAAAGAGAAGAGTTACGAGGTGTTTAAGAGAATAAGGTTTTTAAACTTTTGGGTATCTGCCTATACAGCAACATCTGTCTTAACAGTGATGGAGAGTTTTATTTCTGGTTGGTATGGCAGTGAGTATCTTTTGAGTACGACTGTCTTAATCATGATCGTCTTGAACTATTACTTGACAGTCATGCGCTATAACATCAGCATTTTTAAAGAGGCAGCTGGCATTTTCCACGAAGATAGATATATACCTATTCTAGAGTCCTTCATCAACATCGTTGCTTCACTAATCTTTTTGAAATTTTTTGGTTTAGCTGGTGTCTTTATGGGAACGATAATGAGCAGTTTACTTCTCCATCTATATAGTTATCCCAAATATGTGTTTAAACCACTATTCAATCAGCGCCGCAAAGATTATTTTCAAGCCATTGTCAAATACTTCGCCATCTTTGTGGTAGTGGCCATATTGACCTATGGCGTGTGCAGTTTGATAACCATCAGCAATATGTTTTTAAAGGTTGTCGTCAATATCGTCATATCACTATTAATACCTAATTTTATATATTTCATATTATTTCGTCATGATGAAGAGTTCATATATTTTAAGAATTTGTATAAAAAAATAAAAAATAAGAAATTGAAAAAGGAGTTTTAGTTATGGAATTTTTAAAAAGTTTATGTTCACATTTATTAGCGTTTATTATGTTCATCGTCATTTTATTGTTCAGTGTGACGTTGGCCATCAGAGGTTTTTTAACTTATGACAATACTTATAAAGCTTTGGAGAACAGTCATTTCGCTGACAGTTTTAAAGAGGAGATTAAAAAGGAAAACCAAGATATCCCTGATGAATTTTTGGATGAGTTCAAATATGATGACATCGTCTATGACTATGTCACTAACGTCGTATTATACGAATTTAAAAGAGTGGATGAAAAACCACATTTAAATGTCGACAAGTTGTATGAGAGAATAAATGAAGCTTGTCAAAAATATGTCGATAAAAAAATTGATCAATATACTGGTAATATAAGTGCTTTCTTAGAGGCAATCGGTTTAGACTTCAACCTAAGTGATGAGATCAAAGGATATATCGATGAACATGCCAATATCGATTTTTCTGATTACATCGAACTAGATGAAGAAGAATTGGATGCCAGCTTAAACGATTTAGATGAGGCCTTCCAAGACCCAGTTGGTGTGAGAATAGTTGATTTCATAAGCAATGATACGTATTTATACGTCTATGTTGGAGTAATCATTTCAATCTTGTTGTTGATCGCTCTAATAAACTTCAACATCATATCTTCTTTTGCTTATAGTATCGCTCCACTAGTATTTGCTTCCATCAGTTATTTAGTTGCTTATAGTTTAACAGTTGCCTTCAATTTCGAAGGAACTACTGAAGCTCTACTTCTCAACTCATGTATGAAACAATTGGGTGTCATTTGTTTGAAAAGCTTTATCATTCTATTAATTTTAGCCATTGTCTTTGGAGTTTTGTACTATCTGACTAAACATTTGAATATCATGTTGTCGCACAAAAAGGGTGTAGCTACTTTGGACACTGTCTTTGACGATTATAATAGTGATGAAGTAGTCAAAGAGATAAGTAGACGTGAACGAGAAAATGAAGAGAAAGATGTGAAGAAAAAAGAGACTAAGAACACTAAAAAGAAAGCGACTAAATCCAAGACTAAGACGAAAAAAGATTCAACTGAAAAGACAACTGAGAATAAGAAAACGTCGACTAAAAAGACGAGTAAAAAAGATGTCAAATCTAAAGAAGAAAAGTCCAAATGAAAAAATTGAGTTCTAGTGAAAAAGAGATAATCAAATTTTTAAATGATCGGCGCGATAAAGCCTATGTCGATATCTATTTAGAAAACGACTTCTCTGGTTTAGGAATTTTGATAGATGAAGAGTTAAATGTCTATGAGTATAGTTGGAAAACGGTCTTTAATCGTCAGAACAATTTTTCGACTGTCAACGAATTGTACCAAGTCGAGCGAAAGATGCATTATGATTCATTAGAAGGTTATTTTTTGAAAGATTTAAACTTGGTCGAAAAAGAATATCCATCTGATTCTTGTGATGAATATCGAAGCTGTGAAGTCATTCGTTTGCCAAACTGTGTCGGTGAATTTGATAATAGTGAATTATATGAAATAATTAAAGATGAATTGAGTAATCTTTTAAAGGAGGATTTATGAAAATATTAGTTACTGGTGGAACAGGATATATTGGAAGTCATACCTGTGTTGAATTGTTGGATAATGGTTATGAAGTAGTCATTGTTGACAATTTATCCAATTCGAAAAGAGAAGTGGTTGATCACATCAAAGAGATAACCAAAAAGGATGTTCGTTTTTATGAAGGGGATGTCTGTGACAAAACTTTGATGACAAAGGTATTTACAGAGAATGATATTGCCGCTGTGATCCATTTTGCCGGGTTAAAGGCCGTTGGTGAAAGCGTTAAAAAACCTTTGTTATATTATCGCAACAATATCGATTCAACATTGACTTTATGTGAAGTCATGAGTGAATTCGGTTGTAAAAAAATTGTTTTTTCATCGAGTGCAACTGTTTATGGCTCACCTAAAAGTTTGCCCATCAAAGAAGATTTCCCACTATCGACTACCAATCCTTATGGGTCAACTAAATTGTACATCGAAGGAATATTGAGGGATCTATATACATCTGATAATGAGTGGAGCATTGCGCTTCTTCGCTATTTTAATCCGATTGGGGCTCATAAGTCTGGTTTGATTGGTGAAAATCCCAATGACGTACCTAACAATTTGATGCCATATATCGTTAAAGTTGCTACTAAAGAATTAGAGATATTAAATATTTATGGAAATGATTACGATACTAAAGATGGTACGGGAGTGCGCGATTACATTCACGTAGTTGATTTGGCTAAAGCTCATGTCAAAGCCATTGAAAAGATTTTGCGCGATCGTGGTGTCGATGCCTATAATCTCGGAACTGGTCATGGATATAGCGTTTTAGAAATAGTGGAAACATTTAAAAGAGTTAATGGAGTTGACGTTCCATACCGAATTGTCGATCGCCGTCCTGGAGACATCGCTGCTTGTTATGCCGATTCCAGCTACGCTAAAGAAAAACTCGGTTGGACTGCTGAAAAAGAAATAGATGAGATGTGTGCAGACAGTTTTAACTTCATCAAAAAGAATAGATAATGTAAAAGACTAATTAAGTCTTTTTTATTTGTTTCTCAAAAGAGATTAATATGCTATAATTTATTTATAAACATAGGAGGTAAATATGATTTATACAAAAGAAGTAGAAGAGATGTGTCCAGTGGCTAAAGGCGTAGATCATGGACCAGCACCAATACCGGAAGAAGGTAAATGGGTTCAAGCTAAAGAGATTAAAGACATCTCTGGATTGACCCATGGGATAGGATGGTGTGCTCCACAACAGGGTGCTTGTAAGTTAACCCTAAATATAAAGGAAGGAATTATCCAAGAGGCCTTAGTTGAAACTGTTGGATGTAGTGGTATGACGCACAGTGCAGCAATGGCTGGTGAAATACTAGTGGGTAAAACAATTCTTGAAGCTTTGAATACTGATTTGGTATGTGATGCCATCAATACGGCAATGCGCGAATTGTTCTTACAAATTGTCTATGGTCGCAGTCAATCAGCTTTTTCCGAAGGTGGTCTTGCGATTGGCGCTGGACTTGAAGATTTGGGAAAAGGAACGCGCAGTCAAGTGGGAACGATTTATTCCACTTTGAAAAAAGGACCAAGATATTTGGAACTTGCTGAAGGGTACATCGTCGAGATTGGTCTTGATAAAGATGATCAAATCATCGGTTATAAATATGTCAATTTGGGTAAGATGATGGAAAACATCAAGAAGAAAATGGATCCAATGGAAGCCATCGAAAAGGCGAGTGGTACGTATGGACGATTTGATGAAGCGGTTAAGAAAATTGACCCAAGAAGTGAGTAGGAGGACGTTATGGCATTATTTGAAAGTTATGATAGAAGAATAGGTCAGATTAAACCAGTAATGGAAAAATATGGTATTAAAGATTTTGAAGATGCGAGAAACATCTGTAAAGAAAAGGGTCTTGATCCTTATGAAATAGTTAAGGGTGTTCAACCGATCTGTTTTGAAAATGCTTGTTGGGCTTATACTTTAGGAGCTGCGATTGCCATTAAATCAGGACGCACTAAAGCAAGTGAAGCCGCTAAAGCAATTGGCGAAGGATTACAAGCTTTCTGCATTCCTGGAAGTGTGGCTGATGACCGCAAAGTTGGTTTTGGACATGGAAACCTTGCTTCGATGTTGTTATCAGAAGATACAAAATGTTTTGCTTTCTTGGCCGGACATGAGTCTTTTGCGGCTGCTGAAGGAGCAATTGGCATTGCGAAGAGTGCTAATAAAGTAAGAAAAGAGCCTCTAAAAGTAATTTTGAACGGTCTTGGTAAAGATGCAGCCCAAGTAATATCTCGTATTAATGGATTTACTTATGTCAAAACAGATTTTGACTTTTTTACGGGCAAAGTTAAAGTTGTCGAGGAGATCAAATATTCTTATGGGGAGAGAAGCAAAGTTAGATGTTATGGAGCAAATGACGTTAGAGAAGGTGTTGCCATCATGCATCTAGAAGGTGTTGACGTATCAATTACTGGTAATTCAACTAACCCAACTCGTTTTCAACATCCAGTTGCGGGAACTTATAAGAAAGAGTGTACGGAAATGGGAAAGAAATATTTCTCAGTTGCCTCAGGTGGTGGAACGGGAAGAACTCTTCACCCAGACAACATGGCTGCTGGTCCTGCTTCATATGGTATGACTGATACGATGGGAAGAATGCACAGCGATGCCCAATTTGCCGGTTCATCATCCGTTCCTGCCCATGTTGAAATGATGGGATTAATTGGAATGGGAAATAATCCAATGGTAGGTGCTACTGTTGCGGTGGCCGTTGCTGTTGAAGAAGCGTTCAAATAGAATATAATAATTTTTTTTGATTATGGTAAAAGTATTATAGATGCATAAGGAATAGGAAACTATTCCTTTTTGTGTCAAAAAGTTTAATAATATTTTTAATAACCTTGACATAAAAATTGGGGGGGTATAATAGGGTTATAAATATTATGAAAGGAGAAAGAAAAATGAAAAAGAAAGGTTTATTAGTATTTGCATCTGCTGTTATGTTAGCAACGACAACTACTGTTTCAGCTCAAACTGATATCAATAGTTGGAATGACTTAAAAACTTGTCTTACAGGAAGCAGTGAAACTGAATGTGTTTTGCAAGCAGGAGCAACAATTACTGAATCAGTTAGTAATGAGGATGTAGAAATTGATGGCACTAAAACACTTAATCTTAATGGTGGAACGATTACTTTGACAGCGCCTAGTACTGCTGACACTTCAAGATTTCACGTTCAAAGTGGTGATAATCTTACAATTACCAATGGAACAATTGTTAAAAAGGGTGAAAGTACAATTGTTACAGTTGAACAAGGTGGAACTTTAACAGTTGATGCTACTCTTACAACACAAAGTAATGACAATATTAATAGTATTGGAATTTGGGGAAGTGCCACAGACGATTCAACTAAGACTAGTGTAACAATTACTGAAAATGGTGTTGTTAATGGTGGTATTGGTGTAGCAGGAAGTAGAACTAAACCAGAGGCTGCTTATGGAGTTACAGTTACTGTAAATGGTACTGTTGCTCAACCTTATGCTAGCGCGGCTCTTACTATTAACGGTAGAGTTAAAGAAGGTAATCCAATCATGAATTTGGAGAATGCTACTGTTTCTTCAAATGGTAATCAAGCTGTTTATGCTGCTGGATATGGTACATGGAATATTACCGGTGGTTCTTATAAAGGAAGCGAAGCAATTGGCGTTAAATCAGGTATTATTAATATTGATGGTGGAACTTTCGAAGCAAATGGTGCTTATGTAGAACCTACTAGTGTCAGAGAAGTAAGTGGAAAAACTACTGCAACAGGTGCTGCTATTAGTATTACTACTAATGAGACTTACCAAGGAGATGTTAAGATAACAATTAAAGGTAATCCTACTATTAAGAGTACAGAAGGATATGCTTTATACGAAGGACCAACAGGAACAGCTGATACTGCCGTAGAAGACATTTCTATTGAGAACGGAACATTTACTGCTGGATCTAGTGTTGAAGAAGCTTTATCTATAACATCTACTGACTCTGAAGTATTCCAACATTTCATTAGTGGTGGTGAATTTTCTTCTATTGTTAATAATAATTTCTTAGCTGAAGGTTTAGTACAAGAAAAAGATAAAGAAGGAAATATTGTTGTTAAAAAACCTGCTGCTAAGACTGAAGAAAAAAATCCAGCTACTGGTGATAATTTGTTAATTTATGCAGTTGTGGGAACATTTGCTATTGTAAGTGTATTTGGAACTACAATTTGTTTAAAAAGAATAAATGGATAATTTTTGAAAAAGAAATGATAATCATTTCTTTTTTTGTGTCATAGAATAATTTAATTTATCAAAAGATCTCTTTTATTGAAGATTTGAAAAAAAATTGTTATACTTTAAATAGAATAGGAGTGATGATTATGACGCCCCATAATGAGGCTCAAAAAGAAGATATTGCCAAAGTTGTTTTGATGCCAGGTGACCCTAAAAGAGCAGAATACATCGCTAAGAATTATTTAACTGATTATAAATTGGTCAATTCTGTTCGTGGCATGTTAGCGTATACGGGATTTTATAGAGGTAAACGTCTCACTGTCATGGCCAGTGGCATGGGAATGCCTAGCATTGGGATATATTCATATGAATTGTTCAAGTTTTACGATGTCGATACAATCATTCGCGTGGGCAGTATTGGTGCCTATGATGAATCACTAAAAATATATGATATTATTTTAGCTGAAGAGTCATATGCTCAGAGTACTTTTGCGGAAGTACAAAATGGCAGTCGTGAAAAAATCTTGAAGTCTTCTCAAGAAGTTAATGCTGTCGTCAAAGAAACGGCACGAGAGATGGGACTCACCATTCATCCAGGACGCATCTATTCCAGTGATGTCTTTTATCAAGAACATCCTAATATCGATTATTTAAATAAAGAGATGAAGTGTCTAGGAACGGAGATGGAATCTTTTGCCCTATATCATAATGCCTCAGTTTGTGGCAAAAGAGCTACTTGTCTCGTCACTGTTTCTGACCATTTGCGAACTCATGAAGAGTTGTCAGCTGATAAGCGTGAAAAATCATTTAATGCGATGATGGAACTCGCTTTAAATACAGCTATAAAATTAATTTAGAGAATAAAAGATCTCCTTTTGTATCATAAAAGATATGAAAGGAGATTTTTTTATGGCACGTCATAAAGTTGAAATTAGTGGCGTGAATACAGCAAATATAAAAATTTTATCCTATGAAGAAATGGAAAATTTATTTAAAAGAATGAAAGAAGGTGACCCTTTTGCCCGTGAAGAACTAGTAAATGGCAATTTAAAACTGGTCTTGTCGCTCTTGAAAGACTTCAATAGAAAGAATGAAAACATGGATGATTTATTCCAAATCGGTTGTGTCGGTCTATTGAAGGCCATTGATAATTTTGATCTTTCATATGGCGTTAAATTTTCAACTTATTGTGTTCCCATGATTCAAGGTGAGATAAAGAGATATCTCCGTGATAATTCATCTTTGCGCATAAGTAGATCAGTAAAAGATTTATCTTATAAAATAATGAAATTAAAAGATGATTACCTGTTAAATTATGGTAAGGAACCATCAGTAGAATATTTAGCTAGTACCTTAGATGTCGATCAAATGGACATCATCAATGCCATCGATTCGATGAAGGATCCTGTCAGCATCTTCGAAGCCATTTATAACGATGGCGGTGATACGATTTATCTCTGTGATCAGATTGAGGATAAGAAAAATGTCAGTGATATTGCGACTAAGATGGCGGTTGAAAAAGCGGTCTTCGATTTAGAAGAGAGAGAACGATACATTTTAGATCAGAGATTTGTCATGGGCAAGACGCAGATGGAAATAGCTCAAGAACTGGGGATCAGTCAAGCTCAAATATCGCGCATTGAAAAGAATAGTATCGCTAAAATAAAAAATAATTTAGCGAATTAATTTTTTTAGAGATTTTTTTATGATATAATGGTGCTGATAAGGATGTTGATAATATGAGAGTACTTTTGTATACTGAGGGGTTGAAAACGGTTGGTAAAAGTGGTTTGGGAAAAGCGATAAAGCATCAACAAAAAGCTTTAGAATACGAACATATCGATTATACGTTGAACCCTGATGATGATTATGATATTCTCCACATCAATACTTATTTCCCAAAATCTTATTTTTTGGCCAAACGTGCCAAAAAGCGAGGTAAAAAAATTGTTTATCACGCCCATTCAACTGAAGAGGACTTTCGCGATGGTTTCATTTTTTGTCGTCAGATCGCACCTCTTTTCAAAAAGTGGTTGATCAAGTGTTACAGTTTGGGCGATGTCATCGTCACGCCAACTCCTTATTCCAAACATCTTCTAGAGAATTATAAGGGCTTGGAAAAGAAAAAGATTTATGCCATTTCTAATGGAATTGAAATCGAATTTTTCAAAAAAGATGAGAAATTGGGGGAAAAGTTCCGCAAAGATTATCACATTAAAAAAGATGAAAAAGTAATTATTGGCATTGGATTGTACATTGAACGAAAGGGAATTGTCGATTTCGTTGAACTCGCTAAAAGGCTTCCAGAATATAAATTCATTTGGTTCGGTTATTCTCCACTTTCAGCGGCAACTAAACCGGTTAGAGATGCGGTCAACACCAAGTTGGACAATCTATTGTTTGCTGGCTATGTTGAAAGAGATGTCATCCGTGGGGCGATGAATGGGTGCGATTTATATCTTTTTCCAACATTAGAAGAGACGGAGGGCATCCCAATTGTCGAAGCTTGCGCTTGTGGTACCGATGCGATCATAAGAGATATTCCCATTTTTGACGGATGGTTACAAGATGGTAAAAATGTCTACAAAGCAAAAGATGTCGATGAATTTGAAAGTAAAATCAAAGATTTTTTCAATGGAAAACTCAAATCTGTGGCTAAAAATGCCTATAAAATTGCTCAAGAACGCGATTTGAAATATATTGGTAAACAACTTCATCAAGTTTATGATGAAGTCTTAAAAGAAAAGAATTGAATTAAACAATTCTTTTTTTAGTGGCGTTTAAAATTAGACCGATTAAAATCAGATAAGTGATGATACTCGATCCACCATAACTTATGAAGGGAAGGGTGATGCCCGTTATGGGCAAGAGTCCAATCGTCATACCGATATTTTGTAGTTGTTGATAAAATAAAAGGCCAATTATGCCCATGATTAGCGTTTTGTCGGCATAATTGATTTTGGTATTGGTCAGATTGATCAAATATATGTTGAAGAAAGTTATGAAGATGATCAATAGACTGCTTCCTAGAAAACCGAAGTTGGAAGCAAATACTCCAAAGATGAAGTCCGTTCCCGCTTCTGGGAAATAGATGGGTGTATTATTGAAGCCAAAGCCCAATATGCCACTAGCACTGATAGCGGCCATACTGTTTTCGAGCTGCATACCACTGCCACTTTGCCAATTGATGATGCGATCCATGCGATAAAAGAAGTTACTGCCAAAAAATTTTATGAACAGGTCTTGTTGATAAAAGTAGAAATAGAAAAATAAGCCCATCGATAATGACAAGACAATCAGTGATAAGACGAACCAGCGCAAGCGAACTTTGCTGACGAAAAGAGCAAAAAAAGTTATGATGAAATATATCAAAATAGCCCCAGTATCCGGTTCTAAAAAGGTTAGAACACTTGGTATTAACAAGATTCCTAACATTTTTAAAATCAATACTATTTCTCGTTGTAAAGTTATTTTTTTCTTGCGATTAAAATCACCTAAAAGACGACTGTACACTAATATCAATGATATTTTCATAAATTCACTGGGTTGGAAACTGAATCCCAAAATGTTATACCAACATTTACTACCATTGATCGATGGTGCTAAAAAGAGTAAACCCAATAATAATAAACAGTTGATGGCATAGATCAAATAGGCCCATTTATAGAAAAAACTGTTATCAAATTTGATGATGTACATTATTAGGATTATTCCTAAGAGATACCAAATGCTCTGTTTTAAAACGAGATTTCCTAAACTGCTAGAGACATAGGTAGATGCCGATTTAATCGTCAATACACTTATCAAATAAAAAATAATGATGGCAATAAAAATAAATTTATCAATACTATAACTTTTTCGCACATAAATCACCAGTTATTATTATGGAAAAAAAGGACAATTTTATTAATTTTTATCTACTTTAATCATATTATTAAGTGAAAGAGTGTGATTTATGAAAAAACTTCCTGACATTTATAAGAATACAAAAGTGATGAATACTAATCGCAATGTCTTTTATTCTTTTGAAAAAGATAGCGATGATAGAACGTTTTCTAAAGATGATATCATTTTCAATGACGTCGTCATCATTAAGACAGTTGACAATACTTATGAGACGAGAATTGTATCCAAATTAGATGATCACATTTTGACTTCTAGTAAAGATATAATTTATTTAAAAGACATTAAATCAATCAAAAGAAAAGATCACTTCTAGTGATCTTTTTTTATACTCCAGAGACGAAAGTATCGCCTAAGCATTTAATGGCACAAACACATTTTAGATTGATTGTGAAAAAGTCATCTGTTGCGACATATGGGAATGTTGATGTTGTTGAAGTATCAGGATTAGGTGCTAGAACGCGACATTTGCAACAGCATTCATCAAGATTTTCAACTCTAAATACACCACTTGTACCTTCAACACCATTTAGTGTATATGGGAATGTGAATTGCGTTCCGCTGCAGCTATAAAAAGTTATGGGTCTAGTATTCAAGCATACAACATTAGCTAAATTGCCTAAGAATGGTTTATCACATCCACCAAAATCACCACAAGTATCGCCTTGTTGTTGTAATGAAATAATTCTCTCTATTATCTTAGCAAAGCATGAACAATCATTGTTATTACTACTACACATAATTATTCTCCTTTCTTCATATTTCTAATATAAGATATTCATAAAATAAATCTTGGTGTCGTATTAATACCCATAATAACTATATTCTAAATGGCTAATTTTAGAATAAAATTATAAAAAAAGATATAAAGTTTGTATTTTTGCAATTTTATAGTATAATTATATAGTGAATTGAGAAAGAGTGATGTTAATGCCAATACAATATTATATAATTATTGGAATCATAATTTTAATAATTTTACTAGCAGTATTGAAAGCTGGTAAGAAAGATGCCCACTTGGAGTTGAACAAATTAGTCGACTATTTAGGTGGAAAGGATAATATCATTGCGACTGAGACCAATATGTCCCGTTTCAAAGTGACTTTAAAAGATGTCAACATCGTCAATAAAGAGGCAATTCAGAAATTGGGTGCTAAAGGTATTGTCGAAATCGATAATCAATTAAAGATCATTCTAGGTAGTGAATCCAAACAGTTGAAAAAGTATATTGATGAACTAAAATAAACAAAAAAGAGACATAATTCGACAAAAATAGACAAAATAAACTCATATAATTATCTTGAAAGAAGGTATAGTATGAGTTTTTTATATGGTTTGTTTATCAATTTAATTTTGATCTCTTTTCCAATCTCATTATATTTTATTTGTAATATGTATTTAGGTGTCACTAAACAGAGAGATAATTATCTCTTTACCATCTGTATCGCTTTATCGTTAATCGCTTTGATTGCTTTTGGCAAAAAAGATTTCTTTACATTAGAAATATTTTTGATTTTACCACTCTTGTACAGTTATATTAGGAATAATAAATTGTTGTCGATCGTCATCTCTTCTTTTTTAATTTTTGTGAATAACTATTTATTTGGTATTAATATTTATATTTTATTGATCGAATATTTTTTCTATTTCATCTATTATCTCAAAACTTATAGTTCAAAATCGTTTGATTTCATCAATAAATTTATTCTGATCAGATCGTTTTTCTTATCTTTTTATCTCTTTAATATTTATTCTAAAATTTCTTTTGATGTGGGAATTTTGTATTTAATAGTTGCTATTGCAGTGATGTATCTCTTATCTTTAGGTTACTATTATTTGTTGAAAAATCAAATAAATGTCTTAGAAATGGAAAAAATTAAAAGAGAATTGGACAATCATGACAATCGTCAAAATTATTTATATGCACTCACTCATGAATTAAAAAATTCTTTGACGATCAGCAAAGGATATTTAGACATGTTAAATAGGTGTAGAAATGATCTCAAAAAGAATGAGTATCTCAAAATCATCAGTCAAGAAGTCAATCGTTCTATCATCATGATTCAAAATGGTTTAAATATGTCTAAAGATGATATGAATTATGAAGTTTTAGATATCAATTTATTATTGGAAGACGTCAGTTACACTTTAAAGGAACTGTTTAAAAAGAAAAAAATAAAATATCGTGTCAAATATGTAGATGATGATATATATTTATTGGGAGATTATGAAAAATTGAAACAGGTATTCATCAATATTTTGAAGAATAGTGTTGAATCACGTGAAAAGAATTTGTCCATCGTTATCGATTGTGGCATCGAAAAAAATACTGTTCACATATCCATACAGGATAACGGTTGTGGCATAGATGATATTTCACTTCTGGGTAATAATTATACTAATAAGTGTGAGGGGATGGGCATTGGTACTTACTTGATCAAAGACATCATCAATAAACATAATGGCAAGATCATTTATGAATCTGGTGTCAATAGTGGAACAACCGTAAATATATTTTTACCACTATTTAAATAAAAAGATTTAGAAATTAAAAAAAGTGTATTATAATAATTTTAGAGAGTTATTTATACTTTTTATTTGCGATGTGGAGTGTGATTTATGAAAAAAGTGGTTTTGTTCATTCTCTTGGTGTTCATGTTGACTGGTTGTACTGCCAACTATACTCTTAAGTACGATAATGATCAGTTCACAGAATATGTCGAGATAACAGGTGATCAAGAAGATGATGGTCATCCGACCTATGCTGATTTACAAAATGGTGGTTATAGTGCTGATATAAAAAATAAAGAGTTATTTCAATTGGATTCCAGTAGCAGTCGTTATGATGTCAAATTGAGCCATGTCGTAAAAGCAGTGCCATTAGAAGATTTGCGTACTGTCAGCGAGTGCTTCAATTTGGATACTATAAAAGAGACTGAAAATGTTGTATCAGTATCACTATATGGTGGGTTTACTTGTGACTATTTGGAAAACAGTACTTTTACTTTAGAAACAGATAACGCAGTCATAAATCATAATGCAGATGAAGTCGATGGAAATAAATATATTTGGAAATTGACATCTGATTTGAATGATGAGGGAATCAGTTTTCAAATTTTGAAAAGTGATAGTGAAAAAAGAAGCACTAGCATCGTGCCAACTTGGTTGCGCGTAGTTGCCATCGTTTTAATATTAGGTGTGGCTATCGGTTCCATTCTTTTGTTAAAGAAGAACGAAACCAAATGATTGAGGTGTTGTTATGATGAATTTTTTAAACATATGTGAAGATCCAGGTGTATTATCAGTTATCCTATTATTAAAAAATTTCATAGATATAATATGTATGATAGTACCAGTCATATTGATTGTGATGACGGCAATTGAAGTGGCAAGAATAGTCTTGAATCCCGATGCAAAAGTCGTTAAGAGTGCGATGAGTAGGACAATTCAAAAGATAATTGCATCTGTGGCCATCTTTTTTCTACCATTGCTCGTCAATGTCCTTCTCGGTTTATTGAATGAAACGAAATATTCGAATACCAGTTGCTGGACCAATTCTACTAATGAGGTAATAGCTCAATATCGTGAAGCACAACGAATACAAGAAGAGGCTGAAAAAGCTAAAATAGCGGATGAGAAGCAAAAAGTTGAAACGGAGCAAAAAATAGTAGAGGCAACTAGAGAAGCTGCTCGTAAAGATAATGAAAAAAAGGCAGCTGAAGCCGCTAAAAATGCTAGTCAAGGTTCAACGAGTGTTGCGAGTGCCCTAGGAGCTAGAGTTGTCCAAATTGCTCAACGCGAATATGACAGCATTGATCACTCTCGTCCATTGGGAAGACCAAATAAGTACACAAGTGCCTTTTGGCCTGATGAGTGGTGTGCCATGTTTGTTTGGTGGGTTTCTAATGAAGCGGGTGTCTATCCATCTAGAGTATCATTAAAAAGTGCTGGTGTATGTGAGTATCGTCATTATTTTGAAAGTGGTAGCAATGGTGTTCGTTTTGAAATGTCAGAAGCTCGTGGTGGTCATTACATACCCAAAATGGGTGATTACATCTTGTTTATATGGCAAGGATCAGGTGATACATGCGGTAGTCATATAGGTATAGTTAAAGGCGTTTCTGGAGATCGTGTCATGATAATAGATGGTAACAATGGCGATACGATACGTGACTATTCGCGCTATTTAAATGATGTAAACATATTGGGTTACGGTGTATGGGAATAAGGGAATATAGATTGCTATATTCTTTTTATTTTGGTGTTTAAATATTGTTCTTTTTATTGTATAATTATAGATAGATGTTTTGAGGTGAGTTATCGTGTTAGGATTTTATAACTATACTGTCATTCTTACTTATATGAGTTTAGTGTCATCGCTTATTGGCGTCACTTTTGCTTTTCAAAATAATACTTTTGCGGCTATTATATGTTTAATGGTCTCTGGTCTCTGTGATATGTTCGATGGAAAAGTTGCCAAGACTATGAAGCGAACGAAACAGGAGAAAAATTTTGGTATTCAAATCGATTCTTTGAGTGATTTGGTTGCGTTTGGCATCTTGCCTGCTTTGATTGGTTATAGTTTGGGTTTAAAAGAATGGTGGGGAGTTGCCATCATCGTCATTTTTGTCTTAACCGCTTTGATTCGCCTTGCTTATTTTAATGTCTTAGAGGAAGAAAGACAGACTAAAACTCAAGAAAATCGTAAAGAATATTTGGGATTACCCGTTACTACAACGGCTCTAATCATTCCTCTTGTCTATGCTTTTAAAAATTTATTGCACGAAAAGTTCTATATTTTATATGCTTCTATTTTATTGATTGTATCTCTGTTATTTTTATTAAAATTTAAAATTAAGAAACCGACAATTAAAGGAATGTTAATAATGGTAGCAGTTGGAGTAATTGAACTTTCATTATTAATTTGGTTGATGCACTGATGAAAAAGTATGATAGAACTGCCATGAGTAGTGTTGGTAATGGGACATTGAGTTTTTTTTATCGCACAGTCTTGGGACGCATATTTTTAAAAGTTTTAACTAGACCAGGCATATCCAAAACTTGTGGTCTAATCATGGATAGCAAGATATCAAAAATTGCTATTAAACCGTTTATTAATAAAAATAACATAGATATTACAGAATACGAAGATAGAGATTATCTATCTTATAACGATTTTTTTACTAGAAAGATAAAAAAAGATCACCGTCATATAAATAATGGAAAAAATAGTTTAATTGCTCCCTGTGATTCTAAGATGACAGCTTATAAAATCGATGACAATAGTTATTTCTCTATCAAAGGGAGTTATTATACTATTTCTGAACTGTTAAAAAATGAAGAGTTGGCCGAAAAATATAAAGGTGGTCATTGTTTAATCTTTCGTTTGAGCGTTGATGATTATCATCGCTATTGCTACATAGATGATGGTTATCATTCAAAAAACATCTATATCAAAGGTGTTTTGCATACAGTTAGACCAATTGCGCTTGAGAAATATAATATTTACAAAGAAAATGCGCGCGAGTACACAGTTCTCCAAACGGCTAATTTTGGTGATGTGACCCAAGTGGAAATAGGTGCTCTCATGATTGGTCGCATCAAAAATTTACACGACAATTACCAATTCTCTAAAGGAGAAGAGAAAGGAATGTTCGAATTTGGTGGATCGACCATTGCTCTCTTGTTTGAAAAAGATAAAGTGGTGATCGACGAAGAAATTTTGCACAATACGCGACATGGATATGAAACGGTGGTCAAGTTAGGAATGAAAATCGGATCCAAGAAATAGAAGATTTTTATTAAAGATGGTGGTGATTAGATGAAACAATTTATTTTGGGGTTAGCTATTTTGCCCACCATTGTCATTGGAACATTTATCTATAAGAATGATAGAATAGAAAAAGAACCGACTAAACTATTGATAAAGTTAGTCGTTTCTGGCGCTTTTGCCACTGTCTTGACGTTGTTGTTGACAGAACTTTTATATCTGTTCTTACCTTTTTTTGCTGACAGCAATTATGAAGCTTTAGATGCCTATTCATTAGCGGTCTATGTCTTTGTAGGTGTAGCCTTGATAGAGGAGTTATCCAAATGGTTGTTCACTTATTTCGTGGCTTGGAATGATCGAGCTTTTGATTATGTCTACGATGCCATTGTCTATTCGACTTTTGTATCTTTGGGATTCGCCACTGTTGAAAATTTGCTTTACATATTGGGAGCTTCTAGTGTGGCTATGGCGATTGGTACCGCAGTTACACGCATGCTTTTCTCCGTTCCCGGTCATGTCTTTTTTGGGGTGACAATGGGCTATTATCTCGGATTAGCTAAGCTCACTAAAACGAATGGAATTAGGGATAAAAGTCTTCTATATCTCTTTTTGAGTTTGTTCGTCCCCATTGTTTTTCATTTCGTATTCGACTATTTGTTGATGTTAGATTTTGCTTATAATTACATAGTTTTTTTAATATTTGTCTTTGCTTTTTTCTCAGTATCGTTATATCGAGTCAAGAGATTGTCAATCATTTCAACTAAATTGTTAAAAGATGATTGATTATAATACAGAAGTAGGTGATATCCAATGCTCAATATATATATCATATTTTCTTATACGGGTACTTATTTTTCACGCTTTTTGCGATTGATGACAGGTGAAAAATATGTTCATGTCAGCGTTTCATTAGATGATAAATTAAAAAAAGTTTATAGTTTTGGAAGAAAAAATCCTCGTTGGATGTTCCCAACTGGTTTCATCATGGAGAATATGGATTTGATAAGCAGTTTTTTTAAAAATGCTCGCTTTCAAATATTTGAGTTGCAGATCACTAAAGCAGAATATCGCCGTCTTCGCCATGAATTAAAAAAATATTTGGATCATCAAAATGAATTCCATTATAATGTCAAAGGTTTAGTTCACATCAAATTTAATCGCATCTATCATCGCAATCACCATTTCCTGTGTACTCAATTCGTCGGAAAACTTTTACAGGATAGTAAAATTTATGATTTCGGTAAGGACTATTCTCTTCTAAGACCAAAAGATTTTACTAAAATTCTCAATATGCGAATGATTTATGAAGGAAAGATCCTCGATTATTTGGAGGCATTGAGTAATGAAAAATAGAACCAAACTACTGTTGATTGTGATGTTTATATGTCTAATCGTTTTATGTTTTTTTGTCAAAAAATATGAATTTTTAGATCTTGATTCATCTGTGTACAATTTTTTAATTTCTTTTACAAGTTCTTTCTCCTCAAGTTCTTTAATTGTCCACGTTCTATTGTTCATTTTAAATT
>CANQJR010000023.1 GCA_947624275.1 uncultured Bacilli bacterium | reverse complement strand
TGTTTACAAATTACATTTTAACAGATTTATCGCTTTATTTGTATATTCGAGGTCTCACATCAATTGTAACTCTACAAACTTTTTTTATTTATATTTTACAATATATTGACTATTTTAAGTAAAAATAATATAATTAAATTAGAATAAATAGAATTGGAGGGCATTTTATGGAGCGAAAAATTAGTTTGTATTTAAATCGTTGGAAAAGAGATGTATCAAAAAAAGTATTAGTTATCTATGGCAACAAACAAGTTGGAAAGACTTATTCAGTTTTGAAGTTTGGTGAAAAGGAATATAAAAATGTCGTCTATTTCAATGCTGATAACAATTTAGAACTCTTAAATATTTTGAAGAGAGAAAAGACCCCTGAAAAAATTATGATGCGCCTATCACTTCTAGCTAATGAATCCATTTTGACTAATGATACTTTAGTTGTCATTGACAATGTCAATGATCTTGAGATAATCAATGCGATGAAATTGTTCGGCAAATTGCAGGAGTTGACCTATCACATCATTTTGATTACATCTCTACGTGAAAATTTGAAGAATTTTAAATGTGAAGAATTGCAGTTCAAAGCGATGAACGAAGTCGATTTTGAAGAGTATCTCATTGCCATCAACAATAAGCAATTGATCGATTTCATAAAGACCTCTTACAAGAACAATTCACCAATGCCATTCCATTCAGTAGCGATGGACTATTACGATGATTATATGATCACTGGTGGACTTCCTGAAGCTGTTGAAATGAGTATTAATGAACACAATTATCACCTTTTAAATACCGTTTATAACAAAGTTAATGATACTTATAAAAGAGAGATAATGCGCCTTGACAATTTGATCGACATAACGCGTGGGATGGAAGTTTATGACAGCATTCCTTATCAATTGCAAAAACAGAATCGCAAGTTTCAATACGGTTTGATCAAAATCGGTAGTCGTTCTAAGGACTATGAAAAATCGATTAATTTTTTGTACAACAATGGCTTTGCCTATAAGTGTTATAAAATTACTGATGCCAAGATACCACTAAGCAGTTGTAAAGATCCTGAGAGCTTTAAAATGTATCTCAACGATACTGGTTTGTTGTTCAATCGCATGCATTTGACGCGCAGTCGCTTTTTGACGGATATCAATATTAAAAATATCATATATGAGAATAGCATTGCCATCAATTTGATCAATATGGGATATAACCTATATTATTATCAATCAGAGGGAAAAGCAGAAGTGAGTTTCATAATTCAAACGCGCAGTGGAAAAATATTGCCAATTGAATTAGTTGACAAAAACTTATCTAAATCGAAGTCTTTAACACTATTTATGAATAAGACGGGCATTGATGAAGCCATTCGTGTTACGGATGAGAATTTCAGTCAGAAGAAGGGAATCAAATACATCCCTATCTATGCCTTGTTCTGTTTGAATGAAGGAAATTGAGATGATTGATCACTTTCAGTATAACGCTCCTGTCATCTTAACTTTCTTTTTTCTTTCACTATTAGCTCTCATTTTAAACATTGCAACTAAGGCCAAGAGCAATCGATTACTCTTCATGAGTTATCGCAGTTCTCCTTTTAATCTTTTGACTTATGTGCGTCTCTTCACTCACGTTTTAGGGCATTATGACTGGTCCCATTTTCGCAATAATTTTTTGATAATTCTTTTAATCGGACCGATGATTGAAGAAAAATATGGCAGTTTCAATGTTTTGATGATGATTCTGATAACGGCAGGTATAACGGGCTTTTTAAATGTCATTTTTAGTAAGCGATCACTCTTGGGAGCAAGTGGCATTGCTTTCATGTTTATCATCGTCAGTTCTCTAGTCAACATCCAAGCTGGAAAAGTTCCCATCACTTTCATCTTAATATCGATGTTTTACATCTTTGATGAAATTTGGGCAGCACTATTTAAAAAAGATAATGTATCCCATATCAGTCACTTGATCGGAGCTGTTTGTGGAGCCATATACGGTTTTTATATCATGTAAAAGAGATGTAGAATTATATCTTTTTTTTTATGATTTTGATATAATAAAAATAGATTGGAGAAGATGATATGAAACCATTATTATTATGTATTTTAGATGGATGTGGAATAAGGGAAAGTGAGTATGGCAACGCTTTTTTACAAGCTAATACACCTAATTATGACTATTTGTTAGCCAATTTTCCCAATTGTAAAATTGAAGCAAGTGGTCAATTGGTCGGATTGCCACTAGGACAGATGGGTAATAGTGAAGTAGGTCATATGAATATTGGCGCTGGAAGAATTGTCTATCAGCCACTTGAACTCATCAATAAGAGTATTGCGGATGGGACTTTTTTCACGAATGAAGAAATTTTAAAAGTTATCAATCACGTCAAGAAAGAAAATTCTAAACTTCATATTATGGGGTTGATAAGCGATGGTGGTGTTCATTCCCACATCGATCATTTGATGGCTCTTTTAGATATGTGCAAGAAAAATGACGTTCAAGAATTGTATCTTCATCTGTTCACCGATGGTCGTGATGTTTCACCAACTAGTGCTCAGACATATATTTCCAAAGTGCAGGCGAAGTTGGATGAGATGGGAGTTGGGAAGATTGCATCGATTTCGGGAAGGTACTATGCGATGGATCGCGATAACAACTATGATCGCTTGATCAAAGCTTATGACGTCATCGTCAATGGTCGAGGTGAGGTTAGAGACTCTATTAAAGATTTCATTGATGAGAGTTATCAAAATGGTGTGACCGATGAATTTTTGCTTCCGACTAGATTTGTGGAAAATGGTAACGTCAGTGAAAATGATGGTATCATCGTGTACAATTATCGCCGTGATCGTTTGCGCGAGTTATTGACAGCTATTACCAATAAAGATTTTAATGACATGCCCGTTCAACGTTTCACCAATTTGCAAGTCGTGACCATGATGCCAGTGGTCGAATCAGTCAAAGCTCCATTTGCCTTTGACAATCCCAATTTGAAGAACATTTTAGGTGAGTATTTGGCCCAAAATGGTCTATCACAATTGCGCATTGCTGAAACGGAAAAATATGCACATGTAACGTTCTTTTTTGACGGTGGTAAAGAAGAGAATTATCCAAATGAAAAGAAAATTCTCATCCCATCACCTAAAGTTGCCACATATGATCTAAAACCAGAGATGAGTTCTTTTGAAGTGACTGAAGCACTATTGAAAGAAATGGCCAATTTCGATGTCATCATTCTCAATTTTGCCAATGGTGATATGCTCGGTCATACTGGCGTTTTAGAAGCCGCTAAAAAAGCTATAGAAACGCTTGATGGTCATTTGGGTCGTATCTATGAAAAAATAAAAGAACTTGGAGGAGTGATGATCATCACGGCTGATCACGGCAATTGTGAAGAGATGCTCGATGAAAATGGTAATGTCTTGACGGCCCATACTACTAATTTGGTCCGCTTGATAATTACCGAAAAAGGTTTAAATTTACATGATGGAAAATTGGGAGATATAGCTCCAACGATGTTGGATTTGTTAAATTTAAAAAAGCCTGATGAGATGACAGGAACCTCTTTGATAACGAAATGAAATCTTAAAAGAGTGGAATGGGTGAAGATATGGAATACCTTTTGATGATTCTTAGTATGCTGATAATTATTAAGGCAGCAGATGTTTTGGTGGATGCGGCTGTTTCCATCGCCGAGAAATTGAAGTTGCCAAAGATATTGATCGCTTTGACGATAGTAGCTTTCAGCACGTGTGCTCCCGAACTGGCAATCTCTTTTACGAGTATTGCTTCACACAATGGCGCTATTGCCTTTTCCAATGTCATTGGCAGTTGCATAATTAATATTTTATTAGTTATTGGGTTATCAGCCATGATCAATCCGATAAAAGTAAAGGATTCCACTATTAAAAAAGAATTGCCATTGTTGATGTTGACAACTATAGCTTTCGCAGTGACTCTACTCGAAAGTGTGGTTTCTCCTAAGGCAGCTGGTGTTTTTTCCCGCGGACATGGTTTTCTCTTCGTCTGTCTGTTCTCGCTATTTGTCATATATATCATTCAACTAGTTAGGAATAGAGTCAAAACTGATGAAGAGGTCATTTCGAAATATACCATTTCTAAAGCCATAATATATTTTATAATTAGCGTTATTGCCATCATCATAGGTAGTGACATGTTGGTCGACAGTGCCATAACGATTTCTAATGATCTTGGCGTCAGTCAAAAACTCGTCACGATGGTCGTCATAGTTATTGGTACTTCACTTCCAGAACTAGTCATGACGATTACTGCTGCCCATAAGAAAGAACATGAAATGGCCATTGGTAACATCATTGGAACTAATATTTTTAACATCTGTATCGTATTGGGGTTACCAATTACTTTGCTCGGTGAAATAGAGATAGTCGGTTTTAATATCGTTGACATTTTCTTTTTGACCCTTTCATCCGTCCTCTTGTATTTCTTTTCTAGCAATGGTAAAAAAGTTTCGCGATGGGAAGGACTTGCGATGGTCATCACTTTTATTCTTTATTACATATACTTATTTTTAACATAAAGATTTGGAATGAATAATATATTTTAGCAGTGATATCATGAGCAAAAACAATTTAAACATCAATCCTTATACCTTTACTGGTAGTGCTTTTTTTATCGGTCTCGTCTTGGCTAATGAATTAGATCCTTTAGAACAAGCGACCATTGGCAATTGGTTACAATTGGCGGGTATGACCATTCAAACTTATGCTTCACAAGTCGCTTTGGTCGAACAAGCAAATGATTCGTCGAAGGACAGTGATTTGGATGCGATAAAAAGAGCTATTATCAGAATAGAAAAAGAATTGGATGCATTGAGAGATGCAAAATGAAATGAGATTGGTTATTTTTTCCAGACCAATCTTTTATTTTGGAAATTGCTTTTATCGAAAATATGTTCTATAATTTAAGTGGTGGTCGCGATGGATAAAATCATTTTTCACATAGATATAAACAATGCATTTTTATCTTGGACAGCAGTCAAGCTTTTACAAGAAGGATATGATAAAGACATTAGAACGATTCCTTCCATTATTGGTGGTGATGAAGAAAAACGTCACGGCATTGTCCTAGCTAAGTCGCCAGTTGCTAAAAAATATGGAATCAAGACGGCTGAAACGATTTATAGTGCTAAAAAGAAGTGTCCAAAATTAGAAGTTTATCCACCCGATATGGGGTTATATCATCACATGTCTGACCAATTTTTTGAGTATTTGAAAAAATATTCACCAGATATCGAGAAATTATCTGTTGATGAGTGCTTTATGGATATGTCGCATTCTAAATATTTATATGATGCTCTATTACAACTTGCCTATCACATCAAAGAAGAGATTTACCGCCTTTTCGGTTTCACGGTCAACATTGGTGTCGCCACTAGTAAAATATGTGCTAAGATGGCTTCGGATATGGAAAAGCCGAATAAGGTTCACACACTTTTTCCTGATGAAATCGCAAGAAAGATGTGGCCACTTCCCGTCGATGATCTGTACATGGTCGGTAAGAATGCCGCTATCAAGTTACACGAAATAGGAATCAATTCCATTGGCGATTTGGCAAATTGTGATGAAAAAGTCCTCGCTAAAATCTTTGGCAAACAGGGTAAAGTTTTGTGGAATTATGCCAATGGTCATAGTGATGATCTATCAAATCATCGCGAGACTAAAAATCATAGTGTGAGTACTTCACTGACTTTTTCCACAGATATTGGTGAAAAAAATAAATTGCTTCAAACCCTTTATCGTCAAGTCGATGATTTGGGCAAAGAGTTGCGCAAGAAGAAGCTGTACACGGACACGATCGCCATCCTCTACAAGACGGCAGATTTTGTCTCTTACTCCAAGCAATTAAAAATTCCCACATTGACCAATTCAACGGAAATGCTCAGCAAATATGTCGTCAACCTTTTAGATCAGAGTTGGAATGATGAGAAACTGCGCAATATCGGCGTTCAATTCTCCAATCTGACACCAGTTAATCGCAAACAGATTTCGATCTTTTCGGATGAACAAGCTGATAATCGCGATGATAATATTCAAAATACCGTGGATAAAATAAATGACCACTATGGCACTTCCATCATTCGCCAAGCTAATTTATTTACTAAATGATGTCAATTAGTCCATCATTTTCATAAAAATCTTAATATGTGTAAATAATATTGTTATAATTGAGTTGAGGTAGATAGTTTTATGAATATTGATCAAAATAATATAAATGAATTGTTGAACAAGTATGTCTCTTTTACCGATGACATCTCTTCGAAATATGCCTATCCCAATAATATCAAGCACGTCTTATATTTGATCATTCCCGCTTTTGTCATCAAATATGGCCTTAAATATGAGAAGATGATTTTGAATTGTTTTGAAAACATCAAAATTCACATAAATGAAAAAGAAGATAATATTTGTACTGCTTATTTCACGAGAGTTCTCCAAAAGAATGAAGATGGTCGCGCACCTCAATATTATACTTTAAAACGCGTCGTTTTGAATCAATATCACAATGCCAGTTTAATCGACATGTTGGATAATATCATTCATGAGTTCAACCATGCCATAAACTCATCAATCAATGAAATAAGTTATGATGAAGAAATCGTTAGTATGCGCACTGGCCTCAGTCACATCTTTTATGACGTCCACGATTTAGCTCACATCAAAGAGAAGAGTAAAGATGTCGTTCTCGAAGAGATAATCAATGTCAAACAGACAGAAGACATCATAAATATCATTCACAGTTTTTCTAATTTTTCCATCGCTAACGAAGAGTTCAATAATGCTTTTTATGCCATTTCGAGTTCGATTGAAGGATCATATACTTCGTCAGCTTATTATGTGCAATCGTTCATATGCAAGGAATTGATGAAGAATAAGACCTTCATTCCCACTGTTGAAAATTTGCGTTTAAATGGTAATGTCGACGATATCGATAAATGGTTTGATGACGTCGTGGGCACATCTGGCAGCTATGCCAAACTCACTTCACTACTGGAAAAAATCTTGATGGAAGAAGAAAAATTGGCCAAGGCCAAATGGTTTAAAAACTATAAGATCAATAGAGTTCGTGAGGATATGCGAAAAGTCATGGAAATAATTAAACAGTACGAAGACAATTGTATTTTTAAATAAAGAAAAAAAGGCTTTAAGCCTTTTCTTTATTTTGCTTGAATACATCTTCATTAGTAATTATCTCTTTGGTTATGACATTACTCTTTTTCTTTTTAAATTCATTGTTCAAGTAATAGTAATAAGCACCTGGGGTGATGAAACCGTTCAGTCTCAAGATATTACTTCCCGTAGCTCCTAAGATATCATCGACCAATTTGACGCAGTTGGTCCACAAGACGAAGTATAGTCGATAATTGCTCTGTTTGAACTTATAAAACTTAGCTTTAGTAGCGCGATATAGACAACTGGCATAATCACCATATTCGTTTTGGGAATCCAATTCTTGAGTACATTTCCAACGATATGTGTAACTTTCGATGCGATCTAGTTCTTTTTGTACGGCTGATTTCTGTTTCTCACTCAACGTCATACCAAAAGCAAAGATTGTCTTTTTGGAGTGTTCGGCACAGAAATGAAGATATTTCTTCTTGTCATTGACTTCGAAGAGAACGCCATCACCGACGGTATCAAACAATTTTTTAGATGACTCGTCATAATGTCCATAAGAATAGATCTTATTGTTAAAACATAGATCAGCATGTCCAAACTTCCCGACGTTGCTATCTTTGACGGCAATAAAAATTTCTAGATCAACTTTATCTTTGGCCGGTTTATCGATTTCGACTGATGTCACTTCACTACTCAATGATTTATTTATTTTAGCATAAATGGCATAAGGAATTAAAAAAGTCAAAAAATTGGGAACGACCAATCGAAACTTTCTCGTCTTTTTGCTGTATTCATTTAAAAAATCGATCAAGTAGTTAAATGATACGAAGATGAAATAAAATCCTAATAGATATGTCAATGTTTTAATGCTTCTGACAGGGTTGAAAATAGAAATTAGGGCAAAGACTAAATCGAATATGGCATTGATGAGCATTCGGAAGAATCCTTTAAAATTTCTCTTTTTATATATTACAAAAGTAATCGCTTTGATCATGCCACACAATAGAATATAGAGACCGAATAAAATGGGGAAAATGGCTAAAAAACTAGTTTGGTTCTGTAAGAAAAAATTCCCAATTCCGAAAGTCAGTAAAGATATCAAAGTGTTTTGAATATTTTTTTCTCTAAAAGCATTAAATATAGCTGAGATTAATCCGATGACGATGATGGTGATTGATACTAATAAATGAAAAAGTGAAAGTGAGCGTACAGGAGTTACAATCAAAATTATGCCTAAGAATAAGAAACTGAAAATATTTATAATCATCGAAAGATTTGATATGACGCGTTCTTTCATATTCCACCTCTTTTTTAATTTTATCATAAAATGTATTTCTAGTTAACTAAATTAAAGGTTTTTTGTCAAGTTAATATTATGGTTTAAATTTAAAATTATGATGAAATTATTTTGGTATTTCTTGAATAAGAATAATTTTAATGATATTATCATTATATAAGCAAAATGCGGTTAATTTTAAGAGAAGTAGGTTGATTTTATGAAGAGAGAATATAAGTTGTTTAAAAAGAATTATGACATAATTTTTCAACACTATGAGTATTTAATTAATCTCACTAAAAATCATATTTTTGTTGGTACTACTAATGAATGGATCATTGATAATTTTTATTTAATTGTAGAAATAAAAAACAATTTGAAAAGAGCATATAAAGATACTAAAAAATTTAAATATGCTAGAACTGATCAAGTTGATATGTACCAAGTAGTTGAAGACATTTTTAACAGTCATAATTACGATGTCAATTATTCGACGATCATTAGGGATTTGAACAGTTATCAAACGAAGAATAATTGTTATTTCACGTATCAAAATATTGATGTCATTCCTAGTATTATTGCCATGGTAATCATCAATAAGTTGAGTGAAATTTGTTTGATAAAGAGAAGAAAACAAGAGGAAAAACAAAAAGTCAGAGATTTGGTCAAAGTAATTGATGAACATCGTGAAAAGGGCGAAAAAATAGATTTAAAAGATTATTTCGTCATCAGTGACGAAATTGCTTATAACGACAGTTATTTGGAACAGTTGAATTCTGAGTTACAACAATATGGGGAGTTAGCTAATGAAATCTTTCAAGAGTTGAATGAACTTCTCCAAAAACATGATATCAACATAAAAGAGGTAGTCAAAAAAGAGCATGCTGAAAGTATTGAGAACAACATTTTAATTGCCAATCTTTTCAATGAATTGCGAATGCTTCTCGAAATCGATAATTTGACTTTGATCAGCAAAGTGAGCAAGACAGAAGCTCTATTGGCAGAAGATGCTATCTATTCTAAGATGACACCAGAGACAAAGGCTTTATATCGCTTACAAATAATGAAGAACAGCAAGGGTATTGGCGAATACGAATACACCGATAATTTGTTGACTCTTTGTCAAAAAAGTGATCGCCACATCGGGGAATTGTTGTTGAAAGAACCGAATTACAATCGCCGTTTCAGTTGTTATATTACGCTATTCATCATATTGACATTATTATTTTCTTTCTTATTGTCAAAATATCTATTCTTTAATCGCATATTGAGTTTTATCGTTTTACTAATTCCCATCAGCGAAGTTGTATTGCAAGTATTGAATAAAATATATGGATTGATCTACCGCTGCAAACCATTACCTAAGATGGATTATTCGAAAGAGATTCCGAAAACGGCCGCTACGATGGTAGTCGTTCCAACAATTGTCAAGAATCCTCAAAAAATAGATGAAATATTTAAAAATTTAGAGAGTTATTATTTAGCTAATAAGACGAACAATTTATATTTCACTCTTTTGGGTGACTGTTTTGAAAATGATAAGAGTGAACATGAAAATGATGAGATAATAGCGCAATACGGTGTTAAAAAAGCGAATGAGTTGAACAAAAAATACAATAAACCATTGTTCTATTTCGTCTATCGTCAAAGAGTTTATAGTCCTACTGAGAACAAATATATCGGCTATGAACGCAAGAGAGGTGGACTCATCCATTTCAACAAATTATTGTTAGGAACGATGACTCCTAAAGAAAAAGAAAAGTATATCTATTGTGAAACAGTGACTAAAGTTCCTACTAAAATTAAATACGTCATAACTCTCGATACTGACACTGAATTGATTTTGGGAGCCGCTCAAAAATTAGTCGGTTTGATGGATCATCCTCTAAATCGTCCCATTTTGAACAAAGACAAGACTAAAGTCATAAAGGGATATGGAATCATTCAACCGCGCATCGGTATTGATATCGAAGCGACTAATGCTTCTAGCTATTCACAATTGATCGCAGGAATTGGTGGATTAGACATCTATTCGAGCATCGTTCCCAATTTGTATCAAGATGCTTTTGGTGAAGGAAGTTTTTGGGGAAAAGGTATTTATGATTTGGAAGTTTACAACAAAGTTTTAGAAAATGCTTTTCCAGATAATTTGATATTGAGCCATGACTTAATCGAAAGTAATTATTTGCGCTCTGGTTTTGCTTCTGACATCGAAGTTGTCGATGGTTTTCCAGCTGAGTTCTTAGTCGATACAACTCGTCAACACCGTTGGACGAGAGGAGATGTCCAAATAATAGGTTGGTTGAAAAATAATGTGTACAATCGTCACAATCGCGTAGTTAAAAATCCTATTTCAACAATGGGAAAATTCAAAATTTTTGAAAATATTCGTCGCATCTTATTGAATCCAATGCTTCTATTAATGATCTTATTATCTTTCTTCATGAGTAACCCAGTGTCTTCTCTATTAATTGTCATCATGATCATAATTCTACCAATTCTTTTGAATATCAGACAGTTCTTGAGCATTCAAGCTAAACGTCGAATGAATGTTAAGTACTATGATGATTTATTATTTGGTAATTTTGCTTTAGTATCTAGAGTGATCATTTCTTTTATCACAATTCCTTATTATTCTTATCTCTATTTAGACGCAGCGGTGCGATCTTTATACCGCATGTTGATATCACATAAGAATCTTTTGAATTGGATCACCTCTGAAGATGCAGCTAAAAGTGCTAAAAACGATTTGTGGACTTATGCAAAAGCCTTTAAATTCAATTATTTGGCTAGTGCCATTCTGTTGACGATTACTTTGCTTTTTAGTCGTAATCATCTAATTGTTGCCATCGTAATTTTATGTTTGTTCATCAGTGCACCATTTACGATGTGGTTAGTCAGTCAAAAGAAGACGAAACAAATTTTGGAGTTGAATAGGGATGAAAAGAGCGATTTAAAAGAAGTTGCTTTTATGACTTGGTTATATTTTGATACGTTGTTAAATGATGATAATAATTATTTAATACCAGACAATTATCAAATCAACCGTGAAGAAAAAGAAGACATTAAGACATCGCCTACTGATATTGCCATGTCTTTGACTAGTATCATATCAGCGCATTCTTTTGAGTTCATCGATTCGAAAAAAGCGCTCTTCATGATCGATAAAATTATAACTTCCGTTGAAAAATTGGAAAAGTGGAATGGACACTTGTACAACTGGTATCGCATTGCGACACTAGAGAAGATGTTCCCATACTACGTCTCTTCCGTCGACAGCGGAAACTTTGCCATAACGCTATTGACCTTAAAAGAATTTTTGACTGAACTAGGTGCTGTCGAACTCGCCAATCGTGTTGAGAAATTGTTCAACGATATGGACTTCTCAAAGTTCTATACTAGCCAAAATGTTTTCAGCATCGGTTACGATACGATTGAAGAACGTTTATCTCCTTATAACTATAATAAATTTGCTAGTGAGAGTCGCAATTTGAGTTTTATATCCATCGTCAAGGGCGATGTTCCTAGTAAACATTGGATGTGTTTGGATAAGACTTTGACCAAGTATAAAAATCGCAAAGGATTGGTATCTTGGTCTGGTACTTCATTTGAATATTTCATGCCATTACTATTCATGAATAGTTACGGTAATACACTATTAGATGAATCATATCATTTTGCTTATTTCTGCCAAAGGGAATACATCAAAGAAGTCAATGGTGAATTGCCTTGGGGAATATCAGAGGCTGCTTATGCCGAGTTGGATGATGGTCTAAATTATAAGTATAAAGCTTTTTCAACGCCATATTTAAAAATGATCGAGGATAAAGAACAGCGCATCGTCATATCACCTTATTCCTCAGTACTTGCCATTGATGTCAATCCTAAAGATGTCTATAATAATTTAAGTCGTTTTAACGATATGGGAATGTATGGGGACTTTGGTTATTTTGAATCATATGATTATGATAAAGATGAAAAAGTTTACTCTTATTTTGCTCATCACCAAGGTATGATTTTGACAGCTCTTGCCAACAATTTGAAAAATGGCGTTGTGAGAAAGTATTTTCACAAAGATGTTCGCGTTCAAGCTTTTGCTATTTTGTTAAAAGAAAAAGTTCAATTGCGTCCTGTCATCGATTTGAAAATGTATGGTTATAAAAAATACAATTATGATAGAGAAAGAGTGGAGAATGATATCCGTGAGTTCAATGCCATCAATGAGATACCAGAGATATCTGTTCTATCCAATTCTAAATATTCATTATTGATCAACGATCGCGGTAATGGTTTCAGTCGTTATAAGACTATTCAATTGAATCGCTATCGCAAGATCACTGAACAAGATTATGGTAATTTCTTATATATAAAAGATATGGACAATGATAAATTTTGGTCTAATACCTATGCACCAACTAATGTCAAACCAGATAAATACAATGTCGTCTTTGCGACTGATAGGATTAAGTTCTTGCGCATGGATGATGGCATAAGCACTAAGACAGAAATTGCAGTTACGCGTGAAAAAAATGCTGAAATTCGAAAAATTACTTTAAAAAATATGACTGATCAAGTTAAAAATCTCGAATTGACTACTTATACAGAACCTATTATCGAGGAGAATATCGTCGATATAACGCATCGAACTTTCAACAATTTATTCGTGAGTAGTGAATTTGATGAAGAGACTAAATCCTTAATCATGTGTCGTAAAAATAATAGTAAAAAGACGTACTTATATTTTATAGGTAAACTATTTGTACTCAATGAAGATAGTCCAATCAGTTATGAAACAGAGCGTGCAACATTTATTGGTCGCAATAATAACGTCGACTTTCCTGATGCTTTGAAGAGAAAGAATTTGACCAATGTTGCCGGTTCTAACATCGATCCAATTATGAGTTTGCGTACGACGATCAAACTCGATCCAGGTCAAAAGAAGACGGTTTATTACATTTGTGGTTTTGCTAAATCGAAAACTCAAGTATTGGATATAGTTGAGGAGTACGATTCTAATTCTAAGATCAAAAAAGCGTTTGATTATGCTAGTCTAGCCAATACTATCAATACGAAACAGTTGAACATTACAGGCCCTGATATGCGTACCTTTAACATCATGTTGAATTACTTGTATCAAACCAGTAAGCATTTCGTCAATGATGAGCGCAAAGCTCTTCTAGGAATGAACAGTTTGAATCAAACCAATTTGTGGAAATTTAGTATAACGGGAGATTTACCAGTTATTCTAGTGGAAATAAATGCCAGTGAATCGACTAAATTTGTTGAAGATATTTTAAAAGCTTATGAATATTTTAAAACGAGAGCCATTTTTATGGATATCGTCATCATCAATCGCGAGACAGAACGCTATAAAGAGATCATCAATCACAAAGTGGAACAAGAATTATACCGCATGAATACGTTATATAACTTTTCATCAACTCCTGGTAATGTCTATGTCTTAGATGGTGATCTAGTAAGTGCTGAAGAAGATATTCTTTTCAATATGATTTCAAGACTTCGTTTCGATACGAAAAAGGATCATTCTTTGGAAGAATGTATCGCTAATTTACAACGCGATAATAAAATGGGTTCATATGCCAAAAATAAAATTGATCGCGCTGTCATCGACAAGAATTATCATGAAGATTTAGACTTCTTTAATGGTTATGGTGGCTTCACTAAAGATGGTAAAGAGTATGTGATTACTAATCCTGATACGCCAACGCCATGGACTAATGTCATTGCCAATAAAAACTTCGGAACAATTGTCTCAAATAATGGTTGTGGATTTACTTATGCCTATAACAGTCAAATGTTTAAAATAACTTCTTGGACTAATGACATCGTTTTGAATGATAAATCGGAAGGAATAAAAATCAATGATGTCTTAGTCGATCCAAAAATTGCTAGACACGGATTCGGTTATTCAACCTTCATTCATGAGGGTAAAGATTATGAATTGACGACGACGCAGTTTGTCGCTTTGAATGACACCATTAAATTTTATAAGTCCGTTTTGAAAAATAAGACCAATGTCAAAAAGAAATATAAGATCACTTTCTGGATCAATCCAACTTTTGGAGCTAATGAAGAAAAATCAAGTCGTTATCTATTGACTGACTATTATGAAAAATTAAATGCTATTCTCATAAGAAATGTTTATAATCCTGATTTTTCACACATAACAGCTTTCTTGACTTCGACTTTGCCTGTCACCAGTTATTCAATTGATCGTGTTCTGTTGAAATCGATTGATGTGGAATTGGAATTATTGCCATCTGAAGAAAAAGAGTTTTCATTCATGCTCGGTACAGAAATTGGTAATGAAAAAGTTGAAGAGTTGATCAAGAGGTACGATACTGAAAAGAACATCAATTCAGAATTGAAAAAAGTAAAAGATAAATGGTCACAAGATCTATCAATTGTCAAAGTTAAAACTAAAGATAAGAGTTTTGATAATGTCATGAATGGTTGGTATTTGTATCAAACTATGGCATCAAGGATTTATGCCCGCTCAGGATTCTATCAAGTCAGTGGTGCCTATGGATTCCGTGATCAATTACAAGATGCGACTAATATCGCTCTAGTTCATCCAGAAATCGCTAAAGAACAAATTATTAACAACGCCTCTCATCAATTCATGGAAGGAGATGTCCTCCATTGGTGGCATGAAAACACTCGTTTAGGACTTCGCAGTCGTTATAAAGATGATTATCTATGGTTGATATATGCAGTCAGTGAGTATTGTCGCATCACCGGTGATTATAAAATACTAGATGAAAAGGTGCCTTTCGTTTCTGGTCAATTGTTAGCTGATTGGGAAGAAGAGCGCGGCATGGTGTATAACTATACCAAAAATAAGGCAACTATGTATGAACATTGTTTGATTGCCTTGAATCGTTCGATGAGTCAAATGGGTAAAAATGGATTACCACTCATGGGAGGTGGCGATTGGAACGATGGAATGAACAAGGTGGGTATTGGCGGTAAAGGTACGAGTGTTTGGCTTGGCTTCTTCCAGTACTGGATCATTGATAAGTTCATTGCTTTGACTAAAAAGTATGATAAAAATATTGATGTCAGCAAGTATGAAAAAGCTATGACTAATTTGAAGCATAGTCTCAATACAGTGGCTTGGGATAAGAACTATTATTTGCGTGCTTTCTTTGATGATGGTACTAAATTGGGTTCTAGTGAAAACGATGAGTGTAAGATCGATTTGATTTCTCAAAGCTTTGCCATTATAACTGGTGTTGCAGAAAGATTAAATGTTGCTAAAATAATCAGTTCAGTCGAAGAAAACCTCGTCGATAAAAAATTGAACATCATCAAGTTGATTGACCCTGCTTTTAAAAGGACGAAACACATTCCTGGTTATATAATGGATTATCCAGAAGGAGTCAGAGAAAATGGTGGTCAATACACCCATGCTGTGTCATGGTACTTGATGGCATTGATCAAAGAGGGATGTTTTGATCGCGCTTATAACTATTTTCAAATGATCAATCCGATCAATCGCAGTCTCGATGCTAAAAATGTCGATATATATAAGGTTGAGCCATATGTAATTGCTGGTGACATCTATAGCAATTTGAACAACCAAGCTCGTGGTGGTTGGACGTGGTATTCTGGAAGTAGTGGATGGTTTTATAATGTAGCTCTCACTGGAATATTAGGATTTGTCAAAGAGGATAATAAAATTCGTTTCAATCCACATTTGCCAAGTGATTGGAAATCATTTGAAATAGAGTATCATTATATGGATACGACATATAAGATAAAGATAAATGTCGGTGTCAAAGAAGATATTGTCGTCGATGGTGAAAAGATCGATAAGAAATACGTGACATTAAAAAATGATAGAAGAGTACATGCAGTTGTAGTAAATGTAAAGGATAGATGATATGTTGAATTTTGATTTTAAAAAATATAATAATAAATTTCTTGATCATTCTAATATGCATGACTATGATGATGCGATTGATGTGATAAAGAGACGTTTCATACAAGGAGATTTATCATATTGGCTCGATGCTAAAACATATATAAAAGATGATGAATTGTCAAAGATTAAAGAAATTGCTAATTATGTGCGCAATAATGCTGATGTCTTTGTCGTCATTGGTATTGGTGGTTCATATATGGGGAGCAAAGCTATAATTGAAGCTTTGTCTCCTATGTATGATAGGGGTAAACCAGAAATAATTTTTTTGGGTAAGAATTTAAATCCTAATGAATATGTAGAAACTTTGAATCATTTAAAAGATAAAGAAATAGTTGTCAATGTCATCTCTAAATCTGGTAATACTTTGGAACCATCAATTGCTTTTGATTTAGTTTATAAAATTATGAAACAGAAGTATGGCGAAGATGAATTACAAAAAAGAGTGATCATCACTACTGATGAAGAAAAGGGAAAATTGAGAGAATTGGTCAATATAAAAGGGTATACATCTTTAGTCGTGCCTACGATAATAGGTGGTAGATATTCGGTCTTTACACCAGTTGGGATGTTGCCCATTGTCGTCAGTGGTATCGATGTCGATAAATTGTTGATCGGTGTTAGAAATGCTAATAATAATTATTTTGATCGAGCAGTTGACTATGCTGTTGTTTGCGATGTCATGTATAAAAATGGTAAAGAAGTTGAATCGTTTACGATTTATGATGAAAAGATGATGTATTTAGGAGAATGGTTAAAGCAATTATTAGCAGAGAGCCATGGCAAAGAAGGAAAAGGCCTTTTGCCAATCGTCAACATCAACACTCGTGATTTACATTCGATGGGACAATATCTCCAAGATGGCAAGGATATCATCTTTGAGACTGTATTGGCCATAAAGAATAATGCTACTATCCAATTGGATGATTATTCATATGATTTGAACGGTCTCAATAATATGGTGGTTGAAAAAGTTTGTGAGGCTCATCAAAATGGTCATACGCCCAGTTCATTAATATGGTTGGATGTGCTCAACGAAGAGAACTTAGGAGAATTGATGCAATTTTTCATGTTGAGTACGATTGTTGGTGGTTTGCTACTAGGCATTAATCCTTTTGATCAACCAGGTGTTCAAGAGTATAAAAATTTGATCATGGATGAATTGAATAAATGAGTTTACTGTATAGTGAACTTTTTTATTGATTATTTTTGACAAGTTTTATTTATTGAATTATACTTTTATTGTAAGATATGTGGAGGTGTTTGTAATGGCTTATAATTCTAGTGATTTTGAGAAGATACAAGAAATCTTTGCAACTAAAGAAGCTGATAACCGAACAAGAACTGATTTATCAACGAAGAGCGCAACGTTAGTGAGCAATCCCAAATATGCTCATATGCGTGTTAAAAATCTTGATGTTAAACCAAACGTATTCAAGTATATTACACCAAAAGTTTTAAAAGCTGGAACTGTCCTTGCGTTACAAGTAGGTATCATAGTTGGTGGAGCTCTATTGATTGCGAACAATCCTAGCAAAGATGTGCCTGATACACAGCCATCAGTCAGTGCTCAAGCGAACGTTGAAGAAACTCCTAGCGATCGCTTTGATGCTACACTAAATGCGGCTTCGAGAGAAGATGTGACTGATCGCGTCATAAAATTGGATGATTGTGATTTGGATAGATATTCAGTCATAATTAGAAAAGCTACAGATAATATGGAAGATAATGTCACTGCTTTATCATCACAATTTGATGATTGCAGTATTGAGAACCGAGTAGTTTCTAGCAATGCTGACGTCGTCAGTGCGATTAATGATATCAAAGTAGAAAATGCGGATAAAAAAATACTCGTCATAAATCTCGATGGTGAATTTAATAGAACAGATACTGATATCGTGTTAATGACTAATTATGAAAATAAAGAAGATGGTCTTGCTGATAACTTGGCGATAGCTTTTAATAATTATCAAACTAATAGATCGAGAATTGTCGCAGGTAAATTGGATGAGTACTCTGGTGAAAGAAAGGCGGTTTCTACCGAAGAAGAGATTAAAAATAGTGGTAATAGCGATGTGTCTTGTCTAACCTTTGCTTTGAATGGTGACTGTGTGGATTCAGAGAATTTGGCAAAATTCATAACGGAATCTTTAGTAAAAGTAGCTTCTTTAGATGAACATAGAGATTTGATTCATCGAGTTGAATTTGGTGATACAGCTGGTGGTTTGAGCAATTATCAATTGCCTGAAGGAAGAATTTTGGAACATGACATAGCTGTCGTATCGAAGGATGTTCCTGCAGAATTGACAAGAGAGTATGATGCTGATATATCAAAACCTATACAATATTAAAAATGAAGAATGATGTCATCATTCTTTTTTTGTCAAATGATATAATATGCCTTCTTTCTAGTTTGAAAAAAAGAAAAAAGATGTTATAATTGGAAAGAAGAGGAGTTTTCGTATGGAAAAGTTAGAGACAGGTGCAAAGCTTATAATACACAGTTATAAACATAATGGTTGTATTCATAGAGCTTGGGATGAGGCTATTTTCATAGAAGAAACTGATGATTATTTTGTCTTTGGTAATGATAAGACAAAAGTTACTGAGTCGGATGGAAGAAAATGGAGAACTAAAGAGCCGGCAATAATGTATTTTTTTAAAAACTCATGGTTTAACATCATTGGTCAATTAAAGAAGACAGGTATATATTATTATTGTAATATTGCTTCACCATTGATCATTGAAGATGGCGCTGTCAAATATATTGATTATGATTTAGACTTGCGCGTTTTTCCAGATGGAAGTTATAAAGTTTTAGATAAAGGTGAGTATAAATATCACAAGACTAAAATGAACTATCCTGAAGAACTGGATAAGATATTAAATTCAGAATTGAAAAAATTGATTGAAATGAATAAGAATAAGGCAGATGTTTTTGATCACGATACATTAATTGCTTATCATGAGCGCTATGATGAATTGAAAAATAAAATAACTGAGACGACATGAAGAAGTTAATTAAAAAAAGATTGCAAAACGCATTTTTTGTGTTGACAATCTTTTTTTGTTTTGTTAACATAGTGACAGTTGCCTTGAATTATAGATAGATGGCAACAATATAATTGTTTAATGATGTCATATGAATAGCAAAAAAAATTAAAAATTTTTATATTCATATATGCCAAAGGAGTTATAAAACAACACAGCGTCGCGTTTCTCAAAAAAAATTAAAAAAATTGTTGACAATAACATTTATCTTTGGTAAATTATTAAACGTTGACACGAAAAAATATCAACAAAAAATGTCAATATTTATTATTATTGACATACTATTAATTAGTTATATAATTAGCAGTTGATATCGTTGTGTGTCAAAAACAAATATGTCAAAAAAAAGTTGAAAAAAGTATTGACTAGTAAACTTTAATTTGATATATTAATAACGCAACTTACAAATTGTTGCAGAGATGATCTTTGAAAACTGAGCAAAACGTCAATTTTGAGTAGCTAGGAAAAAAGTTATAATCAAACTTTAAAAAATATATTTTTTTGGAGAGTTTGATCCTGGCTCAGGATGAACGCTGGCGGCATGCCTAAGACATGCAAGTCGAACGAAGTGGCCCGTTGAAGCGGAGTGCTTGCACGAAGTAGATTCGGATTTCCACTTAGTGGCGCAAGGGTGAGTAACACGTGGGTAATCTGCCTCAGAGACTGGGATAACAGTTGGAAACGATTGCTAATACCGGATGATATGTAAGAAGATACGTTTTCTTAAATTAAAAGGGAGCCTTTAAAGCTTCGCTTTGAGATGAGCCTGCGGCGTATTAGCTAGTTGGTAGGGTAATGGCCTACCAAGGCGACGATGC